>DATHCI010000039.1:0-14786 GCA_035319645.1 Methylocystis sp.
CAGCCGCGTCGAGTCGGCCTTGGGGTCGCAGCCGACGATCAGGATGCGGTGGCCCATCTCGGCCAGAGCCGCCAGCGTGTTCTGGGACGTCGTCGACTTGCCGATGCCGCCTTTGCCGTAAAACGCGATTTGCCGTAGTGACATGTCTGTCTCCTGTTGAGCCCTTGAGCTTTCCCGCTCGGTCGTTCTCGAAGCCTTGCCGACCGCGCCCGACCCGACGTCGCGCCGCTCTGCAGCTCAGTTGGCGCTTTCTGCGGAGTCCGTTCTCGCCGTGTCCGCTCCAACGCAAGCGGTGTGCCAGTTCTCTTAGACTGAGATTCGCTTTTATTTACAATAGGGTAAGCGGATGATGCGGTCCGTCGCCATGTCGGGAAGTTGACAAGGAGGTCTGGCCGCTTTGTGTGGAGGCCAAGAACGCCGGCATTGGTTACAATCGGCCGCAGCCGCGGCTTGCGCGCTCAGTTTCGTCGCGAGTCCGCCTGCAGGCGGACTCGCGCGGCTTCGGCCACGAGCGGATCGCAGTCGTTGACCATTTGGGCGACTTCCTCGGACGACAATTGTGTCGCGACATAGTGACGAACCCGCCAATCCGCGTCCGACTTGAGGTCGGACAATTGTTGGACGGACATTCGCTTCGCCGCCTCCAGCCGGACGTCGGCCAACGGGTCCAGCGCCACGCGGGCGAGCCAGCGCGGTTCGATGCGCTGCGCGACGATCCGGCGCACCTCTGCCTCCGGATCGGCGATCATCAATACGAGCAGCGAGGGGTCGATCTTTCTGGCGACGACGATCCTGACGTAATAGTCCGCGTCTTCCATCATCGGCCGCAGATCCGCGCCGTCGAGCAGAGTCGCGATCCGGATGCGCACCTCGCGATGCGGATCGTTGCGCAACGAGAGCCGATATTTGTGCGGCAGGCGACGGACGGCCTCCCAGCGCACCGTCTCGTCGGGATCGTTGAGCATCGCCGGAAGCAGGAAGGGATTGGCGAATTTCGCCGCGATGGCGCGGACCTCGAAATGCGGGTGCGACAGATAGCCGTCGGCCAGCTCCCCGTTCCATTCGAAGAACCGATCGATGCGCCGCGCATAGCGGTCCTGGACACAGGCCCGGCGCAGCTCGCAGCGCCCCGCCGCCAAGAGGTCCTGATGCGGGCAAGCCCCGCAGTCGACCGCCGCGCCGCGCCAATCGCGGGCCTCGTCGATCTCACGCGTCATCTTCCTGACCAATTCTGTCGAGGACGCCGAGCAGCGCCTTCGCGCCAATCTTGTCGGAAGGATCGAGCTCCAGAAGCTTCATGATCGCGTCGCGGCTCTCTTCCAGCTCCCCGAGCCGCATTTGCAGATAGGCGTAACCTTTGAGGGTGAAGAGATAAAACCTCGGCAAGACTTCGTCATAGCTGTCGAAAACGGCGTCGGTCGCGCGCACCTGCCGCCAGTCTTTCGGGATGTCGTTCTCGCGCGCGGCCTTCTGGAGGCATCTGATCGCAATCTGTAGCGCTTCCGGCAGTCGGCCTTTGTAAAAATAGAACCTGTAAAACCCGATCAGCACCGCGGCGTGGTCGGGAGCGACCTCCTCCGCCCTGCGCAGATGCGCCTCGGCGACCTCCGAGTCGGCATAGGCTTCGCTCGCGAGCTCGAGACTCTCTTCGGCTTCGAACGGCAGGCCCTGCCCGAGGATCGCCCCGGCGAGAAACTCTTTCCCGCCGGGGTCGATTTGGCCCTCGCCAACATCAGCCATACGCTTGCGCCTCAACGCTAGTGGACTTGCTCCGTGAGCGGGACCGTCACGCTCTTGCAAGAGCCCGTGTTCTTCGGATCATGGAAGACCAGTCCGCCGCTCGTCGACGAGTCAGCGAAATCGATCGTCACGCCGTCGAGCAGCAGCCGGCTTTCCGCCGGCAGGAACAATTTCAGGCCGTCGATCGTGTACTCCTTGTCGCCCTCGCGCAGGGACGCCTCGACATCGAATTGCGCGCTGAGCCCCGAGCATCCCCCCGGCGAAACGAGCAGGCGGAATCCGCCCGCCGGATTGGCGCTGAACTGGATCATGCGGCGGATGAACTTGTGCGCGCTTGGCGTAATCTTGATGTTCATGAGCTGGCCTCAGGCTGGCGGCTGATAGCGGGGATAGGACGTGTCAATGACACAAGTGTCGTCGACGGGGCAGACCGCGGCGCATTGCGGCGTGTCGAAGTGGCCGATGCACTCGGTGCATTTCTTGGGGTCGATGACGAACGTGCCGTTCTTCTCGAAGATCGCCACATTCGGACATTCCGGTTCGCAAGCCGAACAGCTCGTGCATTGCGACGCGATGATCTTCAACGTCATTGTTTTCTCCTTGCCTCATAGGCCGAGCGTCTGCGTCGTCCACCTCGCAGATCGCAACAACTGTGCCATGCGGTAAGCCTCTGACATTGAAGCAAAACAGAGCCGAAGAGGACGTCTCAAGACGTCAGTGTGCGAACACTGCCACATGCGTGAAAGGATATTGCCGTGCTGATTGCGACAATGCGCGGCGGTCCGCCTGGACGCGAAGCGCTCATGGAAATCTTTCACGAGCGTTATGTGGCGCCTTCGGCGCCTGCATGTCCGAGCGCGCGTCAGGCCGACCGATGACGCCGCACGCCCTCGCGCGCTCTGGAAAAAATTCAGACGCCGCGATCAGCCGCGGAGCGATCTCGCACGATTGATCGGCGCCGTCTCCCCTCAAGCAGGAACGCAGGTGTTTTCGACGGGGCAGACCACGGCGCATTGCGGCGCGTCGAAGTGACCTTCACACTCGGTGCACTTCTTGGGATCGATGATATACATGTCGTTCTTCAGACGAATCGCCGCATTCGGACACTCGAATTCGCACGCCCCGCAGACCGTGCATTGTGAAGCCACGATTTTGTAGGCCATGTCGACTCTCCTCGATCCTTCGCCCTTGCGCTGCGACGCGTTGATGCAAATGGCGCGCCAGTCGAAGGAGGCCGTTGGTCCGGCGGAGCTGCGCGAAAATCAAGGGATCGCACGAAGATTGTCGCAAAGGAGACAATTGAAGGTTCGCGTGCGCTCGGGATCGCGACTCGAGCCGCGCCGAAGTCGCTCGGAGAGCCCGGCAGGCGACGGTCTAAAGCCGCTTCACCTCGATGTTGTATTTCTTCAAGGCGTAATTGACCTGCCTTAGCGACAGGCCGAGCAATCGAGCGGCCTTGGCCTGAACCCAGGCGGCGCGCTCCATTCCCTCGATGAGCTTGTCCCTGTCGATCATCTTTCTGCCGGCGGGCTGCTCATCATCTTTATCGGCGTCGCTCTCGTTCGCCCGGGAGCTTTCCACGACGGAAGCAAATCTTTCATGCGCAGACGCGTCGCCGGCCAGCGGCTGCGCGCCCGGCGTCGAAGCGTCCTTGTTCGCGTTGGGGTAAGCGCCGTGACCGCTGCCAGTCCATAACAAAGCCGACAGGCACTTCCCGGACGCGCAGGCGAAGTCCTTGTCGATGATCGTTTCCCCATGGGCGAGCGTCGCGGTCCTTCGGACGCAGTTCTCGAGCTCGCGCACGTTTCCGGGAAAATAGCACCGCTGCAAGGTCTCGATCGCGCTTTGCGAAAACACGCTGGCGCGGGCGTTCTCGCTGTTGAACTGCTCCAGAAAGCTGTGGGCGAGCAGGGACACGTCGCCGGGGCGCTCCCGCAGCGGCGGCAAGAATACGGGCACCACGCTGATGCGATAGTAGAGGTCGGCGCGGAATTCGCCCTTGGCGACGGCCTCTTCGAGGTTCTTGTTGGTCGCGAAGATCAGGCGCACGTTGACCTTGATGGTTTTCGTGCCGCCCACGCGCTCGAACTCCCCCTCCTGCAGCACGCGCAGAAGCTTGGCCTGAAACGCGGTGGAGATCTCGCCGATCTCGTCGAGCAGCAGCGTGCCGCCGTGCGCGAGCTCGAAGCGGCCCGCCCGTTGCGCGACCGCTCCGGTGAAGGCGCCGCGCTCATGCCCGAACAGCTCCGACTCGAGAACGCTCTCCGGCAGCGCAGCGCAGTTCAGCTTGATGAACGGCTTGTTCTTGCGCGGCGAGAGGTCATGGACGGCGCGCGCGAAGAGCTCCTTGCCTGTGCCGCTTTCGCCGCGCAGCAGCACCGTCGAATTGGACTTCGCGACGACCGCGATGGTGTCGAGCACTTCCAAAATGGCCGGGCTCTCGCCCACGATGCCCGACACGGCGGGTCTCGATCCGCGCAGGTTTCGCGCAACCGGCAGATCGAGCGTCTTCTCCAGCGTGCCGCGCTCGCTCAGCAGCCGCTGGCGGTCGGCCGACAGCATGCGATGCAGCTTGACCGTTTGGCCGACGAGATTTGCGACCATCGTCAGGAAGCGCAGATCGCCGTCGAAAGCGTAGGCGCGCACGCCCTGCCAGCTTCTGTTGATGGACAGCGTTCCCACGACCTGATTATCGCTCTTGATGGCGACGCCGATAAAAGAGACTTTGGCGCCAAGCGTGTTCGTGATCGTTTCCGCCGCGCCCGCGAAAAGCGGGTCGGTCGTCACGTCTTCGGCGACGACAGGCATCGTCGTCGCGACGATGCGGTCGATGATTTTGGCCGGCAGCGTGTCGATCGGCCGCCGGTCGCTACGCTCCGCCCAGCCCGATGTCGCGGTGATCTCCGGATCGCCCTTCTGATCGAGAATGACGATCATTCCGAGCTGCATGTTCAGAAAAGAGCTCAGCACGCTCACGACGTTCGCGAGCGTCTGCTCGAGGCGCGCCGGCGCCGTCAATATTTTTGAGATTTCGTAGATGCCCAGCAGTGCAGTGTCGGAGGAAGGGGCTCGCGGGCGCGCGACCGGTGAGTTTTGATCCGCTACTCGGGAGAGGTCGTTGCTCGTGTGCACGTTCGTGACATCATCCATGGCCGCCCTCCTAGCTGAACAGCCACGTTCTTGCGCCTGCGACCACCCAGTTCGCAGGTGCGAAGCCCAACTGTCAGTATCGCGCCAAATTCAGAGAATGTCTCGCTCATAATAACGGCATTGTGCGCTTTTTGACAGCCTCGTGCATTGCACAATCGGTCGGCCTGTCGCCTGGCGACAGCCGCCAAGGCGTCGCGCCTGCACGCTCGTCGGCCGCCCGCGAGATCTCGGGACCAAACGCGCTTCCCCGCCCTCGGCAGAACTCTCCAGGCCCGTCTTCCCGCCCGCGGGGAGAGGGAATCTGCGCCCGCTGCGACGCGCTTATGTTCGAGCGTGGACGGTCGAACCGCGCGTGTGATAGTTTCCGACAAGTCACCATCCGACCCCCGATACGCCCGGATCGAAGCGATCTGCGTCATGTTTTGCGACAATCTAATCTCGGAACAGCGAATGGCGGTGCGCAGAGGCGAGTGCGCCTTTTACCCGGGTCGCCGGCAAGCGCTTGCGAGAGTCCGCGCTTCCGAGCAAGGACGCTGCGGAGACGCAGTGACGCCCGCGACCAGAATTCGCACGATGGCACGCGATCGGGCGCCTTGCGGCTCCGCTGCAGCTTATGGGCGGCTGGTCTGGGGCGCGGCGATCCGGATCCTTATCGTCGGGGAAATGACGACGCGTGGGGATTTTTCCACTCGGCAAGTGCGCCGATCGTGGCGGCGCCGATGAAATGGGGGGAGCGCCGGACCATATAACCAAGGCCGGATCGCGCCTTTGGCCGGCGTTCCGGCGCCGCTCTTGCAACGGCGCTGAGCGGGTGAGATTTAGGCCGCCGGGAGCTGGGCCCGTCGCGGTCGGCGCACGCGGTCCGGCGGGCCTTGAACCCGTCGTGACGAGGAGACTGAGGAATGGCGGCTCTCAAAGAGACCGTGGACGTCGTCGAGTCGATCGACGTCTATAAATACGGCTTCACCACCGATATCGAGTCGGAGAAGGCGCCGAAGGGTCTCAACGAAGACATCGTCCGCTTCATCTCGGCCAAGAAGAATGAGCCTTCCTGGCTCACCGACTGGCGGCTCTCCGCCTTCCGGCGCTGGCTCACGATGGAAGAGCCGAAATGGGCGCGCGTGGACTATCCGCCGATCGACTATCAGGACCTCTACTACTACGCGGCGCCTAAATCCACGCCCGGCCCCACCTCGCTCGACGAGGTCGATCCCGAGCTGCTGCGCACCTACGAGAAGCTCGGCATTCCCTTGCGCGAGCAGGAGATCCTGGCCGGCGTCGAGACGCGCAAGGTCGCAGTCGACGCGGTCTTCGACAGCGTCTCGGTGGCCACGACCTTCAAGGAGGAGCTCGCCAAGGCCGGCGTCATCTTCTGCCCGATTTCGGAGGCCGTTCGCGAACATCCCGAGCTCGTGCAGAAGTATCTCGGCTCGGTCGTCCCCGTCACCGACAATTTCTTTGCGACGCTGAATTCGGCCGTGTTCTCCGACGGCTCCTTCGTCTATGTGCCGAAGGGCGTGCGCTGCCCGATGGAGCTCTCGACCTATTTCCGCATCAACGAGAAGAATACGGGACAATTCGAGCGCACGCTGATCATCGCCGACGCAGGCTCCTATGTCAGCTATCTCGAGGGCTGCACCGCGCCCAAGCGCGACGAGAACCAGCTCCATGCGGCGGTCGTCGAGCTCGTCGCTCTGGATGACGCAGAGATCAAATATTCGACGGTTCAGAACTGGTATCCGGGCGACGCGGAGGGACGCGGCGGCATTTACAATTTCGTGACCAAGCGCGGCGACTGCCGGGGCAAGAACGCGCACATCAGCTGGACGCAGGTGGAGACGGGCTCGGCCATCACCTGGAAATATCCCTCCTGCATCCTGCGCGGCGACGGCTCGCAAGGCGAGTTCTACTCCATCGCCGTGTCGAACGGCCGCCAGCAGGTCGACAGCGGCACGAAGATGATCCACTTGGGCAAGAACACCAAGAGCCGCATCATCTCGAAGGGCATCTCCGCGGGTCGCTCGCAAAATACCTATCGCGGACAGGTGTCGGCGCATCGCAAGGCCGATGGCGCGCGCAACTTCACCAATTGCGACAGCCTGCTGATCGGCGATCGCTGCGGCGCGCATACGGTTCCCTATCTCGAGAGCAAGAACCCGACGGCGCAGTTCGAGCATGAGGCGACGACCTCGAAAATTTCCGAGGACCAGCTGTTCTACGCCATGCAGCGCGGGCTCTCGGCGGAGGAGGCGACGGCGCTCATCGTCAACGGTTTTGTCCGCGACGTGCTGCAGCAGCTGCCCATGGAGTTTGCGGTCGAGGCGCAGAAGCTGATCTCGATCTCGCTCGAGGGAAGCGTGGGATGAGGTGGCTTCTCGCCTTCTTTCTCGCCCTCACGCCTTGCGCGGTTTCTTCTGCCGTCGGATGTAGTTGCCCCCGGCTGAAAGATCCTGAAAAGCAGGCGAACCGTGAGGAGGCGCAGCGCGAGGCTTCGGTGAAGCTGAAAGTGCTGACGTTCGCAATCCAACGAAATGAAGACGGCGAAGCGACGGGCGAGAGTTCAGCTGTGGTCGTGGAGCAGCCGGAAAATGGCGAACGTTATCCAGAAAAGATCACCGTGCATTCCTGGGGCGGTGATGAAGGCGCCAACTGTGGCGCCGCTTCGTTGCTTTTCCAGGCCGTCTCAAGCCGACGGGACATCAGAGTGAATCTCTCCCGTGAAGCGGACGGCGCTTATGGGCTGACGCCTTGCGCGCTCCGCCAAATCGATCCGTGGCGATGATCGAGAGAGCCAAATCGGGGAATTGATCGAATGCTCGAAGTCAAAAACCTCCATGTGTCCATCGGCGCTCGCAAAATTATCGATGGACTGAACCTCACAGTCGCGGACGGCGAGGTCGCGGCCATCATGGGGCCGAACGGCACGGGAAAATCGACTCTCTCCTACGTCATCTCCGGTCGCGAGGGTTATGATGTGACCGACGGCGAGGTCCTGCTCGACGGCGAGAACCTGCTGGAGCTTGAGCCCAATGAGCGGGCGGCCAAGGGCGTGTTCCTGGCTTTCCAATATCCGGTCGAGATCCCCGGCGTCGCCACCATGACCTTCCTGAAGGCCGCGATCAACGCGCAGCGGCGCGCCCGGGGCGAGGGCGAGCTGCAGACGCCCGACTTCATGAAACGCGTCAACGACGCCGCCGCCAAGCTCGGCGTCTCCAAGGAGATGCTGCGGCGACCGCTGAACAGCGGCTTCTCGGGCGGCGAGAAGAAGCGCATGGAAATCCTGCAGATGGCGCTGCTGCAGCCCCGCCTCGGCGTCCTGGACGAGACCGACTCGGGGCTCGACGTCGACGCGCTGCGCACGGTTTCGGAAGGCGTCAACGCGCTGCGGGCGAAAGATCGCTGCTTCCTCGTCATCACGCACTATCAGCGGTTGCTCGACTACATCAAGCCGGACACGGTGCATGTGATGGCGAAGGGCCGGATTTTGCGCAGCGGCGGACCGGAGCTCGCGCTCGAGGTCGAGGAAACGGGTTACAAGGACTACATCAGCGAGGCGGCGTGACATGAGGCTAGCCAGAGAGAGATCGTCGGCGGACCTCGCGCTGGAGCAGTTCTTCGAGCGGCGCAAGCACGACAGGGCCGCGGACCTTCGCGAGGAGGCCTGGGATTCTTTCACGCGCAAGGGCTTGCCGAGCCGGCGCGTGGAGAGCTGGCACTACACGGACCTGCGCGCCGTTTTGCGCGAGATTTCGCCAGAAGCGGCGGAAGCCGGCAAGCCCGCACATGTCACGCCGCCTGCGGGCGTCGTCATGACCAGCCTGCGCGAGGCCCTGGCGCAGGGCGACGTCGAGGTTATGGCCGCGCTCGCGCCGCAGACAGGCGACGCCGCCGTCGATCTCAACGCCGCGCTGATGCAGGACGGAGCCGTCGTGCGCATTGGCGCCGGGGTGCGGCTCGACCATCCTCTCACGCTGGACGCGTCCGCCGCCGAGGGAGCTTCAAGCTTCACGCGCAACCTCGTGCTCGTCGGCGAAAGCGCCAGGGCGACGATCGTCGAGACGGCGCCGCCGCTGCTCGCGCGCGGACAGGAGAACCATGCTCTGGTTCTGCAGCTCGCCGCCGGCGCCGAGGTCGAGCTCGTCAGCGACTTTGGCCCTGGAGATCCGGAGACTGTTCGGATCTATTCGCTGTTGGCCTCGATCGCGCAGGGAAGCGCGCTGAAATCGAGCGCCTTCATCTGGGGCGGCGGCCTGCTGCGCCGGCAGATCTTCGCGACGCTTGCGGGCGAGCGCGCCGCCGCGTCGTTCAACGGGGTCGCGATGCTGGGCCAGCGCGCCCACGCAGACGTCACGCTAGTGGTTCGGCACGCCGCGCCGCACGGCAAGAGCCGCGAACGCTTCCGCTACATCGTCGACGACGAGGCGACCGGAGTGTTCCAGGGCAAGGTTTCCGTTGCGCAGGCGGCGCAGAAGACCGACGGCGCCATGCAGTCGAAGGCCCTGCTGCTGTCGCCCGGTGCGACGATGAACAGCAAGCCGGAGCTGGAGATATTCGCCGACGACGTAGTGTGCGGCCATGGCGCCGCTTGCGGACGGCTGGAGGCGGAGCAAATGTTCTATCTCATGGCGCGCGGTCTCCCGCGCGCAGAGGCCGAGGCGCTGCTCATCGAAGGTTTCGCCAACGAAGCCCTGGCGGAGATCGAGACGGAGACGCTGCGCGAGGCGTTCGGCGGGAAGGTCGCGTCCTGGCTCGGGGCCCGCAGACTTCAGTCAAAGGGGGACGCGCGATGAACCAGCAATTCATTACCGTCTCTGGCGCGCCGCTCCTCGACGTTGAGGCGATCCGCAGGGACTTTCCGATCCTTCAGGAGCGGCCCTACGGAAAGGAGCTCGTCTATTTCGACAATGCCGCCTCGGCGCAAAAGCCGCGACAGGTCATCGAGCGTCTCAGTCAATTCTACGAGCACGAATACGCCAATGTGCACCGTGGCCTGCACTATCTCGCCAACGCCGCGACGGAGGCGTTCGAGGGCGCGCGAGAGAGCGTGCGCCGGTTCCTCGACGCGGAGGCGATCGAGGAAATCATCTTCACGCGCTCCGCGACCGAGGCGCTCAATCTCGTCGCCGCGTCCTATGGCCTTGCGCACATCGGAGAGGGCGACGAGATCATCCTCTCGCTCATGGAGCATCATTCGAACATCGTGCCCTGGCACTTCCTGCGCGAACGCAAGGGCGCGGTGCTGAAGTGGATAGAGGTCGACGACGACGGTCAGTTCTCGCTGGAGGCGTTCGAGCGGCTGTTCACGAAGCGCACGAAGATCGTCGCGCTCACGCATATGTCGAACGTCGTTGCGGCGCCGACGCCGCTTGCTCAGGTCGTTCGGATCGCTCACGCCCATGGCGTGCCGGTGCTCGCCGACGGATCTCAGGGCGCCGTGCATCTCGACGTCGACGTGCAGGACCTCGATATCGATTTCTACGTCATCACCGGTCACAAGCTGTACGGCCCGACGGGCAGCGGGGCGCTCTACGCCAAGCGCAAATGGCTCGAGAGCCTGCCGCCGTTCCTGGGCGGCGGCGAGATGATCGAGACTGTGACGCGCGAGAGCGTCACTTACGCTGGTCCGCCGCAGCGATTCGAAGCGGGAACGCCGGCCATCGCGCAGGCCGTGGGGCTCGGGGCGGCGCTCGACTACATGGAGAGCGTCGGCCGCGAGGCTATCCGCGCCCATGAGGCGGACCTCACAGCCTACGCCCATCAGCGGCTCGCCGAAATCAAGGGCTTGCGCGTTTATGGGCGCGCGCCGGACAAAGGGCCGATCGTCGCGTTCAACATCGACGGCGCGCATGCGCATGACGTGGCGACCATCATCGACAGGCTGGGCGTCGCCGTTCGCGCCGGCACGCACTGCGCGATGCCGCTCCTCG
The DNA here is from genome assembly GCA_035319645.1 of Methylocystis sp. Classification (GTDB taxonomy): domain Bacteria; phylum Pseudomonadota; class Alphaproteobacteria; order Rhizobiales; family Beijerinckiaceae; genus Methylocystis. The sequence continues at coordinate 10,818 of DATHCI010000039.1, forward strand.
CGCATTTCGGCCAGACCTCGAGCTGCCGAGCCTCCTTCGCGCTTTACAACACGCGCGCGGAAATCGATCGCCTGGCGGAAGCGTTGGCCAGAGCGCAGAGCCTGTTCGGCTAGCGAGCGCCATCGAAGTCGCTCGCGTTGTCGCAACTAGTGGCTTGCGTCAGCCAGATGGGTTTTCGGGCGAGCCTGGAGGCTCGCATCGCCGCCCTCGAATCGGCTGACGCAAGGCACTAGGCGGCTGCGTCGAGCGCCGCCTCCAGCGCGCTCATGTCGATCAGGGATGCGGTTTCTTCTTCAGCCGGCAAGGCGAGCAGCGGCGCCTCGGCGCGCGCTTCTTCAAGCGCTGCCTCGACCTCGAAACGGCGCAGCAACGCCAACAGCCGGTCCAGTTCGCCGCGGTTGAAGGATTCGCAGGCGGACAAAACGCGCTTGATCATGGCGAGGGAGAGGCGCGCCTCGTCGCCTTCCCGCATCTCGCGATCGCCGAAGGCGCGCTGCGCCTCGAGCGCCGCGCGGAACGCCGGCAGGAACTTGGCGGGCAGCCCGGCCTTGGCGTAGAGCGCCGCGAAGCCCGCGCCGCGAAAGTCGCGAATCTGTCCGGCGACGCGATCCTCGCGAACGCCGGAGAGCTCGGCGAGCGCCGCCTCGAACAGATCCCGGCGGCCGCAGAGCAGCGCGCGCAGCACCAGGCTAGGCGTGAGCTGGTCCGAGACCCGCAAGTGTTTTGCGAGCGCGCGAAGCCCGTCGCGCCCCTGGCGCGACGCGGTGTCGGCGACGATGATGACATGCGCCTTGTCGCGCGCTTCGCGCGAGAGCCGCTCGGCGCGCTCGGGCGAGAGCCAGGCGCAGCCGACGACGAAGGAGGTCAGGCTCGCCGCCGCCGCAGCGACAAGCTCCGCCCGCACGGCGCCCGGCAGATGCGGGCGGGAGAGCAGCGCCTCGCGCATCTCGCCGTCGTCGCCGAAGCGCTCGACCATGCGGCGCATCGAGAATTCGGCGAGCTCGGCGCCCGGGTTGACCGCGAGCGAGATCGCAGCTTCGCGCGCGCCGACCTCGGCAAGGGCCGCGGAGACGCTGAGCGGCACGCGGGCGCGCAGCGCGATCGCGGTCTGCGCGAAGGCGTCGCCGATCGCGGCGCAATCGATGAGCTCGGCCTCGGAGAGGAGCGGCGAACGCGACAAAACGGGCCCGGCGATGTCGGACTGGTCGTTCGCCAGCGCAGCGATGAGCGAATGAGGGGCGTCGGCGGCGCTGGCGAAATTGTCGGCGAGCGCGCGGCGCACCAGCGGCGAGGGGTCGTCGAGCAACGACATCAGCGCGATTTCGGCGTCGCGGCGTCCCTTTTCGTCAAGGTCAGTGTAAAGATAGGCGCGGGCCAGAGCGCCGGCGCCTTCGGCGCGATGTGCGGACGGCGCGTTCTTGGCCCATTGCAGAAAGTTACGCACGATCATGGGCGACGTTTTCCCCTCGAGAGAGCCGCTGACCTCGGGCGCGACGCTCACCGGCCGCCCGCTTCCTTTCATCAACATGAAGTTTCATGGTAAATTCCAACTTAACGGCCCGCCGCCGCGAGCCCTGTATTTTCAAAGTTATAGAAAGACTTAAGATCGTGCGCAGCCTGTTGATTTTACCAGAAGGGGCGAGCCCCGCCGACGCCAGTCTCGACTGCGGCGCGTCTGGGCTCGTCGTCGACTTTCGCAATCCGGCGGGCTTCGACGCGACGCTGCGGGTCTTGCGGGAGGCGCGCGCCCGTCGCGGGCGGCCGCGACTCTTTGTTCGCCTCGCCCCGGTCGAGACGGCCGAAGCGGATCTCGCGCTCGAGGCGCTGCTCGCCGCGCCGCCCGAGGGCGTGCTGCTCGAAGGGGCGGAGAGCGGCGCGCAGATCGCGCATCTCGGCGCCAGGCTCACGGTCTTCGAGGCGCGCGCCGGGCTGCCTGACGGCGCAACGGGGATCGTCGCCATGGCCGCTGGAACGCCGGCGGCGGCGCTGAAGCTTCCGAGCTTCATCGGCAGCTCGCCGCGGCTGGAGGCGCTCGCTTTCGCCCGCGACGAACTAATTCGAACGCTCCGGACATTGTCGAACGCAACGCCCGTGCAGCTCGCGCGCGCTCAGCTCGTCCTCGCGGCGGCCGCGACTGGAATTCCGGCGCTCGACGCCCCCGCGGGCGGGCAAGGCGCGGGGCGGCTGGATCGCCTTCGCGAGTCGGCGCGACAGGGCTTTCGCGGCTTGTTGACGGAAGATCCAGCGGAGATTGCCGAGATTGACGCCGTCTTCGGAACCGTCTCCGACTGAAGGTCCCTCGAGCGCCCGAGGCGGACGCAATGTCTGGAGAAGCTGGTCGACAAATCGCCCTATTTCCCGCGATATCTGGAGCGATGAACAAGCTCTTTCGTCCGCCGCTCGCCGCCCTGGCGCTCGCGTTTTGGATTGCGCCTGCGGCTGCGCAGTCGACCAAAAGCGCTCACCCGCCGAAGGCCGAGGCCGCAAAATCCACGGAGACGAGCCTCGGCGGCGTGCGCCCCACGGCGACGCTCGGCCAGAACGACGCGCAGACCGTCAAATCCGGGCTCATCTGGCGCGTCTTCGAGGACAGCGCCGACCAGAGCGGCAGGCACCGGCTCGTCGCCGAGTCGCAGGAAGCCGCTCCAACCTTCGTGCTCGCCGACGGCGCCTATGTGATCCATGCGGGTTTTGGATTGGCCGGCGCGACGCGGCGCGTCGTCATCGACGGGCGGATGCTCAGCGAGCGCCTCAACCTCAACGCCGGCGCCTTGAAGCTCGTCGCGAGACTGGGCGAAGCGAAGATCGCGCCGCAGCGCCTCAGCATCTCCATCTATGTGCCGGAGCGCGGCAATTCGGAAGCGAAGCTCGTGCTCGCCAATGCGCGCGGCGAGGAGCCGATCGCCCTGCCGGAAGGCGTCTATCACGTCGTGGCGACCCTGCTCGACACGTCCTCCGGCGCCTATGGCGAGAACAACGCCACGAATTCCGTGGTCACCGCGGACTTGCGCGTGCCCGCGGGAAAGCTCATCGAGGCGACGCTGCGCCATCGCGCCGCGACGATCACCCTCAAGCTCGTCAACGCGCCGGGCGGCGAGGCGCTCGCCAATACGACTTTTTCGGTGCTCACGCCCGGCGGCGACGTGATCCGCGAGCTCATCGGGGCCTTCCCCGCGCTCGTGCTGGCGGAAGGCGAATATCTCGCCATCGCCCGACACGACGGCAAGACCTACCAGACCGCGTTCAAGGTGCAGTCGACGAAGGATGCGGATGTGGAGATCGTGGCGAAGGCCGAGGCTGGCGACAATAACAAACCGCCGCAGATCGGCGAATGAAGTCTCGCGCGTCAATCCTGTGAAAGAGGCGTGCGTCCGGGGCCTTTCGGCGCGCCGCTCAGATCGGGGCCCGCGTGCGGCGCCTGTCGGGCCCGCGCCAGCGCGGCCTCCATCAGCTCCATGAATCGCTCGATGTCCTGCGCCTCGGTGCGGTGGTTCAGGATGGCCGCCCTGATCGCCGGAACGCCGTCCAGAATCGTCAGCGAGGGCGCCGCTTCGCCGCTTTCGTGCAGCTCCATCACGAGCTCGCGAGCAAGGCCGCCATCGGGATCGCCTTCGACGCCGAAGCAGACGATGTTGAGCGCCACGGGCGCGCGCATGAAAAAATCGCTCGAGGCGTCGATGCGCTTCTCCAGCCGCCTCGCCAGCTCGCAACAGCGCTCCATGCACTGGCCCAGGAGGTCGGCGCCGAAGGTCTCGATCGTGAACCAGGTCTTCAGCGCCCGGAAACCGCGCGAGAGATCCGCGCCGAGGTCGCAGGGCCAGGTCTCGCCGGCGGCGAGCCCGCGCGGCGCGCGCGACAGATAGGCGGCGTCGGACTTGAACGCCCGCTTATGAATCTCGGGGTCGCGGACCAGGAAGAAGCCGGCGTCGTAAGGCGCATGCAGCCATTTGTGGAAGTCGAAGGCCATGC
>DATHCI010000040.1:0-10819 GCA_035319645.1 Methylocystis sp.
GACCGTGCACGAGCTGCGCGCCGGCCTGGGGAACGGCAGTTTCGGGAAGGGCAGCACCGCCGAGCAAGGCGAGGCCAGCGCGCTCATGGAGGCGATCGAACGCTACTCCGGCATCTTCCAAGGCGACGAGATCCGCGCCAAGAAGCGGTTCGTGGACTTTGCTCCGGGCGACGCGATCGCGCCAAACGAGGTCCTGCTCTTCAGCGACGCGCAGCTGCAGCGCGGGCGGTCGCCGACGGCCGACACGGACTTCGAAGCGGTTCCCACGCTCTTTGACGAAACCGCCCGCATCGAGTGGTCCCCGGTGTGGTCTCTGCGCGACGCGCGCTTCAAGCATCTGCCGACGGGTCTGCTCTATTTCTTTTATCGGGGCCCCGGCGCCTTCTCGGCGGACTCGAACGGCTGCGCGGCGGGCAACACGCTCGAAGAGGCGATCGTTCAGGGGTTTCTCGAGCTCGTCGAGCGGGACGCTTACGCCATCTGGTGGTACAACCGCCTTCAGCGACCGGCCCTCGACCTCGGCGGCTTCGACGACTCCTATGTTCGCGACCTGCGCCGGCAGCTCGGTCTTGCGGGACGAAAGCTCTGGGTTCTCGACGTGACGAGCGACCTCGGCGTCCCGACCTATGTGGCGTTGACGCACTGGATGCAAAACGGCCAGCAGAACATCGAGTTCGGCTCCGGCGCGCATTTCGACCCTCGCATCGCGCTGCTGCGCGCGCTGACCGAGCTGAACCAGTTTCTCTCGCTCGGACTCATGAACGGCGGCAGCGGCGAGAAGTCGAGCCTCGACGGCCAGACGCCGCTGCGCCTCGACGACTACCCCTATCTGGTCCCCGACGGGGGCGCGCCGACGCAGCCGGAGCTGAATTCGACTTTTGGAGAGCGCGACACGCATGAGCAGGCCGAAGCCTGCGTGCGCCTGGCGGCGCAAGCCGGGCTCGACTTCCTCGTCCTCGATCAGACCCGACCCGACATCGAGACCCCGGTCGTGCGGGTCATCGTTCCGGGTTTGCGGCACTTCTACCGCCGTTTCGCGCCGGGCCGCCTCTATGACGTGCCGGTGAAGGCCGGTCTGCTCGACCGCCCCCGTCTGGAGAGCGAGCTCAATCCGATCCACCCGCACACCTGAAAGCGGAAACCACTTGCCCGCCGCAGAACCAAGGAAGGCTCGACGGGCCGCTGCTCCGACGCTCTCCGCGGCGCTCCCCCAACGAGTCGCGTTCGAAGCGCATGCGAATGGCGATGTTTTCGCCTGCTGCGCGGATTTCTCGGTCGGCTTGGGAAATTTTGGCCCGGAGGCCTTGGCTCAGGCGCGCCGCCTGCGCGAGGGCCTGCCGCTCGCCTCCTTCTCATCCGGCAAGCGCGGCGTCGACAGGGAGGTCGATCTGCTGGTCCGGCGCCTCTCGAGGCGCGGGCTGGTCGAGTTTTGTCTCAGCGACGGCTCCATCGCCATCGAGCCGCAGACCCCCAACTATTGGCCGCAGACGCCTCAGCTGCGCGACGCCGACACGCTCCAGCTGTCGCGCTTCGCATACTTCCACCGACGCGGCGACGCGTTGGCGCTGGAGTCCCCCCGCGCCGACGCGCTGTTCCGGTTGCGTGATCCGCGGATCGCCGGCGTCCTGGCCATGCTGACTGCGCCGCGACGGATCGAAGAGCTTCGGCGCGAGCCGAATTTCCCTGGTCTCACCCTGCTCGCGCTCCTTGCAGATTGCGGCATCCTGCTCAGAGCGCGCGGACGCCGACCGGAGGAAGACTTCGAGGGACTTGCGCTGTGGGAGTTCCACGACCTGCTGTTTCATGCGCGCTGCACCGCCGGCCGGCACGCCAACCCGATCGGCGCCGTCTATGCGCACTCGGGCGTCGTCCAACCGCTTCCGGCCGCGCGCCCGAGTTGGCCGGGCGAGAAGATCGCGCTGAGTTCGTATTGCGAAGAAGATGCAGCGAAGGCCTCCGCCTTCGCAAAGCTCCTGCGGGACCGTCATTCGGCCCGCAGCTTCGACGCCGCGCGCCCGATCGCGCTCGCCGAGCTCGCGCGCTTCCTCGACGGCGCGGCGCGGCTGCTGTGGGCCTCAGAGGAGAAGAGCGGCTTCGATGACGGCGGCATGGCGGCCCGACCCTATCCGACGGCCGGCGCCGCCAATGAGCTGGAGCTTTATCTCGCCGTCGAGAACTGCGAAGGGCTCGCGCGGGGATTCTACCATTACGACTCTGCGCTTCACGCGCTCGCAGCGATCGACGCCCCGGCCGACGCCTTTGAGGCGCTGCTCTCCGGCGCCGTAGAGGCGATGGGCGCGGCGCATGCGCCCCAGATCCTCATCGTGATCGCGGCGCGCTTTGGACGCGTATCCTGGAAATATGGCTCGATCGCCTATTCGCTGATCCTGAAGGACGCCGGCGTGCTGACGCAGACGCTCTATCTCATGGCGACCGAGATGGGGCTCGGCGGCTGCGCCATCGGAATCTCAAACATCGAGCTCTTCGCCAAGCTGACCGGCGTCGCCGACCATTCAGAGGGCCCGGTCGCGCAGTTCGCGCTGGGTCGTCCCGCGGGCTGAGGCGCCGCCGCCTCGCGGCGCGCGCCTCTCGGGAACGCTGGTCACAAAGTAGCCGACGGGCTTGGCTCGGCGCCGTTCCAGAAGCGCGAACACCGCCCCTTGCGGGTCGGCGCAATGGGCGATCCAGGCGCCGCCTGGCGCCTCGATCGGCCCGTAATGCACATGCCCCCCTCCCGCCTCGACGCGTTCCGCCGCCGGCTCGATCGCCTCGACATTGAAGTAATAGAGCCAGAACGGAAAAGGCAGCTCGGGCGGCTTGTCGAACATGCCGCCGATCGTTTGGGCGCCGACCGCGAATTGCTGGTAGGCCCCCATGAAGCCCGTGTGGGCTGCCGCTTTTTTCCAACCGAACAGCGCGGAATAGAAGGCGAGGACCGCCCGCCAGTCGGCGGTTAAAAGCTCGTGCCAGCCGACCCGACCCGGCTCGTCGAGGGCCCCCGCGCGCCCCGGCGGCGTCTTTCGCCCTTTGACCAGCGCAAGCGCTGCGCCTTGCGGATCGCCGACGACGGCAAAACGGCTGATCCCGGCGATGTCCGTCGGCGGCCGGTAGATCGCGCCGCCGAGCGCACGCGCCGTCTCGGCGGACTTATCCACATCGTCCACGCCGACGTAGCCGATCCAATGTGGCGCGCCGGCCGCAGGCCCGAGCCGCGTCGCGCCAGCGACCGGCTCCTCGCTCGCCGCGAAGATGACGTACCGGGTTTCGGGCGCCTCCCGCGCAGTCCAGGCGAGGGTGCGCCCGTAAAAGGCTTTCGCTGCATCGACGTCCGTGGTCATGAGCTCGTACCAGACAAAACGCCCGTGCGCCGCGACCATGCTGATGCTCCGTTCAACCGCCCGCGAAATCTCCTTGGCGGCTCGCTGCTTCCAACGAGGATAGGCCAGGCGAGGACAAAAGCTAAGAGCGCCGAGTCGGCAGTTGCGGCGCTCGGCGTTCGGCGCTAGGCAGTCGGAGACGGCGCGACGCCGAAACTGCGAGCGCCAGCGGAGCCTGGTCGTGATCACATTCCAGAATGTCGGTCTGCGATACGGGGCCGGGCCGGAAACATTGCGCGACCTGAATTTCTCGATCGAGCCCAAGTCTTTTCAGTTCCTGACCGGCCCCTCGGGCGCCGGCAAGACGACGCTGCTCAAGCTCTTCCTGCTGACGCTCAGGCCGACGCGCGGCAAGATCACGTCTTTTGGCGCGGATTCGGCGTCGCTCGACCAGGAAGGGATCACGCGCATCCGCCGCCGCATCGGCGTCGTGTTTCAGGATTTTCGACTGCTTGACCATCTCACGCTCTATGAGAACGTCGCGCTGCCGTTGCGCGTGCTGGGGCGCGACGAATCGAGTTACCGCGCCGAAGTGTTCGAGCTCCTGCGCTGGGTCGGACTGCACGAACGCCGTTTCGAGACGCCGCACGTGCTCTCAGGCGGCGAGAAGCAGCGCGCCGCGATCGCGCGGGCCGTCATAGCCAGACCGGAGCTGCTGCTCGCCGACGAGCCGACCGGCAATGTCGATCCGACGCTCGCACGCCGCCTCCTGCGACTGTTCATCGAGCTCAACAAGTCGGGAGCTTCCGTCGTCATCGCCACGCATGACTTGAACCTCATGGAACAATTCGACGGCGCGCGACGGCTCGTGCTCGCCGACGGCCGCCTGCACGAGTTCGAGTGAGGTCGATGGCGGGCTTCACCCTGCGCAGCTTCTTTTCGTCCACGGACGAGACCTCGGAAGAGGAGGAGACGCCGACGCGTCCGCAGCCGCTCGCGCCGAGGGACTCCGCTGCGGGGCGCTCCCTCGTCATCCTCATTGCGATCATGACCTTTCTCGCGTCGCTCGCGACCGGCGCGGCGCTCCTCGTCGCAGATGCGAGCTCCGGCTGGCGCGAGGACGCCTCGCGCGAGGTCAGCATCCAGGTGCGCCCGCTTCCCGGTCGCGACATTGACGCCGACGTGCGCACCGCCGCCGACATCGCGCGGGAAGCCGACGGCGTGCGCGAGGTCGTCGCCTACAGCAAGGCGGAGTCGGAAGCGCTGCTCGCGCCCTGGCTCGGCTCGGGCCTCGATCTCTCAGAGCTGCCCACACCGCGCATGATCGTCGTTCGCCTCAAGGGCGACATGCGCGTCGAGCGCGGCGCCAATCTTCAAGCCCTCAAGAACGAACTCGCCAGGAAAGCGCCTGCCGCGACGCTCGACGACCATCGCCTGTGGCTCGAGCGGCTCGGGGCGATGGCCAACGCCGTCGTGGCCCTCGCCGTTTTCATCTTCGCGCTGATCGTGGCGGCGATGGGCGTCGTCGTCGTCTCCGCGACGCGCGCGGCCGTCGCCACCAATCGCGAGATCGTCGAGGTGCTGCACATCGTCGGCGCCGCGGACGATTTCATCGCGCGGGAATTCCAGCGCCGCTTCTTCGAATTGGGCCTGCGCGGAGCGCTCGTCGGCGCCGGCGGCGCCGCGGCCTTCTTCGCCCTCGCGCAATATATGGAGAGAGGGCTCACCGCGACGCCGAGCGGCGATCAGATCGAGGGCATGTTCGGCGACGTCGCGCTCGGGGCCGGCGGCTATGCGGCGATCGGGTTGCTCGCCGCGGCCATCGCCGTTCTGACCGGGCGCGTGTCGCGCTTCATCGTGATGCGGCGGCTGCAGGAACTGGATTAGGGACTGGCGAATGGCGAGCCACGAGCGTGGGGCTCTGCTCGCCGCTTGTGCAAAGCGACTGGCGCCGTGACAAGGAGAGCACAGAACTTCCTGACGCTTGCGCTCAGCGCCAGCGCCTTTGCGCTGTCAGCCTTCGTCGCCGGCTTCTTCGCCTTTGCGCTGTCGCTGCCACGCGAGGAGAGGCGTATCGCGGAGGACGCCGAGGGCGTCGTCGCGCTCACGGGCGGGAGTGACCGCGTGCTGGAGGCGGCGGAGCTGCTGGCGCGCGGGCAGGCGCGCCGTCTACTGATCACGGGCGTCAATCCCGCCACGCGCGACGCGGACCTGGAGCGCATCCTGCCGATGTCGCGCGAGCTCTTCATCTGCTGTGTCGACCTCGGCTATCGTGCGCTCGACACTGCAGGAAACGCCGTCGAGACGCGCGAATGGGCCACGGCGCACGCTCTCAAGGGGCCGCTCATCGTCGTGACGTCGAACTATCACATGCCGCGCGCGCTCGTGGAGCTGTCTGCGGCCCTGCCGTCCGTAACCCTCTATCCCTATTCGGTCGTGAGCGAGCATGTGAACGTCGCCGACCTCTCGGATACGCGCGTCCTGCGGCTGCTCGCGCGCGAGTATCTAAAATATCTGCGCGCGATTTTGCGGACGCGCTGGGATAGGCTGAGGATCGCCGTAGCGGCCGATTTCGTCACGACGTCGACTGGGCCTTCGACCGTCGAGAACTCGTCTGCTCGGTCCGGCGGATGAAGACGGCGCGGACGGGCGGCGCGGCGTGCGCGCCCAAACTCTGCGCAGCGGTCACTTCGCCGCGCGCGCCGCGTCGAGAAGATTGGCGACCTGCCGCGTCGAGGCGATGTTGTGCTCGTTTTCCTCAAGCACGATCGCATCCGCGTCGGCAAGGCTCTGCGGCAGCAGCGCGAGATCCGAGGGCAGGCTCTCGCCATTGCCGACCTCGCCTGGCGCGGTGCGGAAGCGAAGCAAATTCGTCTCGCCGTCGCTGCGCACGTAGAACCAGTGCTCGATTACAGGCGGGCATTCCGCCTGCGAGGCGACGATGACGAGCTCGCGCATGAAACTGTCGCCGACGAAGAGGAGCCGCGGCGTGCGGGCGCAGGCCGCGGGCTCGGAAGCGCGACGGATCGCCGCCGTGGGGTAATGGTCGTCGGGCCAGAAGAGGTTGAGCAGGTCCAGAAGATCGCGATCCACGCCCTTGGCCTCGTCGTCCTCGCTCCATGAGAAATCGAAGGCGCCGATCGGCGAGCCGCCGGGCTGCGTCGCGAGGATCCTGGCCGTCTCGCGCATCGCCAGCGACGCGCCAAGCAGATTCCAGTGCACGCCGCCGCGCGGAAAGAGATCGATGGCGTAATGGCTGCGCGCGTCACGCAGCAACTGCGCCGAGTCGAGATGCGCGACGCCGCGCGCTTCCAAGGCGTCGTCATAAGGAACGAGCTTCTCCTGCGCGCGCCCGGTCGCAAGCGAGGGGCATCGCCGATCCGCCGGCAGATATTGCGGCGCATGCGCGGGCTTGGAGGGCGAGATGAGATAGACGAAGCCCTTGCCCAGAGACTCCGCTCGCTTCCCGATCTCGGCGACGTCATCGGCCCAGGCGTCGAGGCGCGCGGCGTCGGGCGTGGCGCCGCGACTGCAGAACTCCTCGACATATTCGATCGCGAAGAGCTCGCCTTCGCGCCCGATCAAAATGTTCGGCGCGCCGGAGACGCCAAAGAGCGAGTAGAGCAGCTGGTTCTTGAGGCGCACGGAAATCGGGAAGGCCGGCGACTGCCGCCCGACGTTCATCGAAACCACGCGCCGCGTCTCGCCGGCGAGGAAGGCGTCGAACGTCCAGGAAGCGGGGACGGGGCGCGCGACTCCGTTCAAGGGCTGCGAACTGCGGATGCGCAGCTTCGGCCAGTCGCGCTCGACCGCGAAGTTCCACAGATTGGCGAGGAACAGGAAGGCGATCACGCCCGCAGAAGCGAAGATCGGCGACCTTTCGAGAAAGCGCGGCGACATCGGCCTAGAACCTGAAGTAGATGAAGGGCTTGAACGGATCGGCGAGCGCCTTGGCGAGCGCCGCCAGGAACAGGATCGCGAGCAGCGCGTTGGCCGCGAAGGCGTGGCGCTTCGCGAGCGCTCCCCAGTCGAGCCACGCGATCGAGAGTTCGGCGCGCTGCGCGACGACGATGGCGGCGCCGACGACCGCCGCGATCCAGTAATAGGAGGGAAACGCGGGTTCTCCCGGCAACGACTTGAACGGCTGCGCCATCAGCGCGAGCATCCCGCCCGCCTGTTGCAGCGATGTGGCGCGAAAGATGGTCCAGCCGATCACGGTGACGAGAAAGGTCGCGAGATTGGCGACGAGCACAGGCGCCCGCGCCAGCGCCTTCGCCAGAAAGATCCGGTCCAGCGCCAGGAACGCGCCGTTATAGGCGCCCCAGAGCACATAGGTCCAGGCCGCGCCGTGCCACACGCCGGAAGCGAGGAAGCAGAGCCAGAGATTGAGATTGACCCGCCAGGGCGCCACGCGATTCCCGCCGAGCGGAAAATAGAGATATTCGCGGATCCAGCTCGTCAGCGACATGTGCCAGCGCCGCCAGAAGTCGGTCATCGTCGTCGCGACATAGGGCGAATTGAAATTCTCGAGCAGGCGGAAGCCAAACATGCGCGCGAGCCCGATCGCCATGTCGGAATAGCCCGAGAAGTCGAAGTAGATCTGAAAGGTGAAGAAGATCACGCCGGCCCAGGCGTCGAGCGATCCGAGCTGCGAGACGTCGCGCGCAAAAACGAGATCGGCGCCGCCGGCGAGGGCGTCGGCGAGCAGCACTTTCTTGACGACGCCGAGCATGAAGCGCGTGAAGCCCGCGACGAAATCATCGAGGCGCCCGGGCGGCGGCGCTTCGAACTGGCCGATGATGTCGTGATATTTGATGATCGGCCCGGCGAGCAGCTTGGGGAAGAACAGCACATAGAGCGCATAGAGCCCGGCGCTCCTCGCAGGCGCGGTCACGCCGCGATGGACGTCGACGAGATAGGTGATCTTCTCGAAGACGATGAACGACACGCCGACCGGCAGCGCGATTTCTGGGATGGCGAGCGCGGACGGGGCGGGCAGCAGCGCGTCGAGGTTCTGAACGATGAACCCCGCATATTTGTAGTAGACGAGCACGCCGAGATTGGCGCAGACGCCGAGCGCGAGCCAGCGCGTTTTGGCGCCCGCCTCCGCAGCACGCGCCACTTGCGCCGCGACGACGAGATCGGCCGCGATCGAAGCGCAGACGACAAGGATGAAGACCGGCTCGCTCCAGGCGTAGAACAGGAAGCTCGCGACGAGCAGCACGACGCCGCGCCGCGCCGCGCGCGCCCCGACGAGCTCGTAGAGGAGATAGACCGCCGGCGCGAAGACGAAGAGGAACAGCGGCTCGTAGAAAAGCATCGCGATTCCGGATGCGTCGTGTCAGCGCGCGAGGCGACCGCGCTTCGCCGCGCGTCGTCCCTCAGGCGTGAGGCTGGAGGTCGCGCCTCATAGCAGAGCCGAAGCCGGACCGGCAAGCGAAGGCCGCAAGGGCCGAGAAAGCAAGCGAGATCAGCGCGCTCCAGCCAGCCAGGCTCAGGCCGAGGATCACGAGCGCCGGCTCGTCGCAGCGCACGGGCTTCACGCGCCGCAGCGCCGCCAGGAAGTCCTCGGGCGAGAGGTCCTTCGTCAGGCTGCCCGTGCACTCTTTCGGACCTGGCCAGAACTTATATTCGACGCCCGCGTGATAGGCCGCGATCCCCACCCCCGCGAGAAAGACCAGCGCCAGCGCCGCGAAGCCGACGCGCGCGAGGCCATCGAAGCCGCGCCAGGCCGCGAGCGCCGTCGCGAGCGCGAGCGCTATGCCCACATAATAGGGAACCCGCCCGAGGAGGCAGAGCTCGCAAGGCTTGTAGCCCATGGCCTCGATGATCCAGGCGCCGCCGATCGCCGCGACGGCCGCCGCGAAAATCAGCAGCGCGACGACGCCTCTGGTCGCGAAGCGGCTCAAAACAGCTTCACGGCGACGACGAAGCCGCCGACCACGATGGCGGTCAGCGAACCGAGGAACAGGCCGAAATGCGTCTCGAGCTTGTCACGAATGTAGTCGCCGAAGTGGTTCAGCGCCGTCGCGAACAGGAAGAAGCGCACGCCGCGCGTGATCAGCGACAGCAGGATGAAGAGCCCGAGATTGTAGCCGAAGAGTCCGGAGCAGATGGTGACGAGCTTGAACGGGATCGGCGTGACGCCTTTGACCAGAATGAAGATCGCGCCCCATTGCTGGTAGAACGCGCGCATGGCGTCCATCTTCTCTTCATAGCCGTAGAGATGGATGACCCATTTGCCGATCGTGTCATAGGCCAGCGCGCCGAGCGCATAGCCGAGAATTCCGCCAAGGACCGAGGCGACGGTGCAGATGGCCGCGTAGCGCCATGATTTTTTGGGCTCGGCGAGCGACATCGGGACCAGGATCAGATCCGGCGGCATGGGAAAGAACGAGCTTTCCGCGAAGGCGACGAGCGCGAGCGCGAGCGTCGCGTGCCTGCTCGTCGAGAGCTGCATGGTCCAGTCGTAGAGGCGTTTGAACATCGACCACCGTTAGCACTCGCGCGCGACGGAGAAAAGCGCGCGCCGATCCGTCGCCCTCCCCCTGCGGGGAAGGCCGAGGGAGAGGGGGCGCTCGCGATTTACTATGCGCAAGAGCTTGACGGCGGGTTGACGGAGACGCGCCCACGGCTAATATCCGCGCCGCACGCCGCCCAAGGGCGAGCGACGCGCCCCTGTGGCGGAATTGGTAGACGCGCTCGACTCAAAATCGAGTTCCGCAAGGAGTGCTGGTTCGACTCCGGCCAGGGGCACCATTTGGCTCAAGAAATCCTTTCAAAAACATGTGCTTGTGAATAGAGCGCGCGTCTGATCCCGCACATCGCCAGCGCTTGAGGCTCTCACGCTGCTTCGCTCTCTCTCCTCTCAGCCCCGCCCCCATGCTCGCGAAAGTCGGGCGCACGTCATTTGGCCGCGAATCGCGTGCCAAACAGCAGAAATGCTAGCGCAGCGCGGGTCCGGTGACAGCATTTGCAAGATGACACGAACCGCCATTAAGAGTGCTCCAGCTGCGGACTCCGAAGATGATGAGCGCCCGTTCCACGGGATCGTGAGCACGTATTCCACGCGATCATGAGCGCGGATTGTGGTCGATCGTGAGCGGCTGGCGCGTCGCCGTAGTCCTTAGGCTCTTCGCGTGTGTGAGCATGCGTCGATCACGTCGGCGGGGCGGCGCTCGCCTTTGAGGCCCGTGAGGCTTGTCGTTTTGCCCCCAGTTGAGCAGCCAGGCGTCCAAGATCGGATAGCTCTTCACAGCTCATCTTGAGATTGAAGAAGAAAGCGTTATACGCGTCCGCTTAATGGCCTTGCCGGTAAGGCCCGCTTGCCGGCAAGTGCGCTGGGGACTCCGCCTCGCGCTTCCGAAGCGTGCGTCGAAAAATCCGCGCCTTGCGCTTCTTCCACCAGATGTAGACGCCGGTGACGCAGAGCGCGGTGATCACGAGTCCCATGACGCAGACGAGAATCTGCATTGGCAGGCCGAAGACCGCAGCCACGTGGA
>DATHCI010000041.1:0-4476 GCA_035319645.1 Methylocystis sp.
CGATGTCGCGGCGCAGGATCCACAGGCGCACGCCCATCTTGCCCGGCGCATCGGCGCGGCGCGACAACAGGTGCGTGTAGACCACGTCGCCCGCGCGGAACGGGGTCTTGCGTTCGATGTCGGCCTGGAGGAGGTGCGGCAGATTGGCTTCGGCGGCGGCAGGGACGTCGAACCGGCGCACGAAGAACCACTCGTTCGGAATGAGCAGGAAAATCTTGGCGGCGTCCCTCAGCACTCCGCGCGCTGCGAGCGCGGAAGCTACAGACGAGCCGAGCAGCTCAGCTCCGGAAATCGCCGATGGAGTCTCGTCCTGGTCCTGGTCGACGAATCGGAGTTCGCGGGCGGGGTCGCTCGCCTGCATGACGAGCTTGCGGTCGCCGCGATCGAACAGCCACGCGACCGTCTCCTTCGAGAAGGACGCGCAAAACTCGGCTTTGTACCAGGCCAGCGCCCGACGCGCCGCCCTGCCGATCTCGCCTTCCGAGAGGCGGCGGTCGCCGAACACATTCGCTAGGAAGCTCATGGCGATCCCTGCCCAGACTCCCGAATCTTGTAGATCCGCGGGCATTAATAGCCGCTAAAGCGGCCCCGAGGCAACGGTCGAGCAGAGGCTTGGGCTGCGACGATCTGGACCTCGGCCCCGAATATGCTATCTCGCGTCGCAATTGCGCCAATTGCGCTTCGCTTCCGTCGCGGCTCCACGCGGCCTGAGAGGTCTAAATGTCGCTTGACGTCACGGTTGAACTCGCGCCGCTCGCTGAGGCCGGCGCCCGGCTGTCTGTTCCCGAGGACGCGGGGAAGCCGCGCACCCTCATCGTCTTCTCGGGCGCGGAGCTGGCCTTCGGCGTCGCGACAAGATCGCTGCTCGGCGAAGCCGAGAGCGAGATCAAGCGCGCCGCGGCTTTCGCAAAATTTTCGGGCAAGAGCGGCTCCTCCCTCGAGATCTTGGCGCCCGCCGGCGTCAAGGGCGTTTCGCGCCTCCTTGTCGTCGGGACGGCGCCCGCGCCCGCGAATGGGGGCCCGCCGTCAAAGCCCTTGGACGAATTTCTGACCCTCGGCGGCCAGAGCATGGGCAAGCTCGGCGCCGGCGCCGCATCCATCGTGCTGTTCGACTTCGTCGAGGCGCCCAAAGATCCCGTTTCGGCGGCCGCGCAATTCGCGCTCGGCGCGTTCCTGCGCGCCTACAAGTTCGAGAAATACAAGACCAAGAAGAAGAAGGACGATTCGGAGCGCGAAGGAACGAGCGAGATCGTCCTAGCCGTGGCCGAGCCCGATCCCGTCGGCGCCCTGCTCGCCGAGCAGCGCGAGCTCGCCGAAAGCGTGGCGCTCGCCCGCACGCTCGTCAACGAGCCGGCCAACGTCTTGAGCCCCGGCGAATTCGCCCGCCGCGCCTCCGAGCTCTCGGCGCTTGGCGTCGAGGTCGAGATCCTCGACGAGCAGGCGATGGCGGATCTCGGCATGCGCGCGCTGCTCGCCGTGGGCCAGGGCTCGGAGCAGGGCAGCCGGCTCGTCGTGCTGCGCTGGAACGGCGGCCCCGCGGGCCAGGCGCCTCTCGCCTTCGTCGGCAAGGGCGTGGTCTTCGACACGGGCGGCATCTCGATCAAGCCCGCGGCCTCGATGGAGGATATGAAGGGCGACATGGCCGGCGCAGCGGCCGTCACCGGCCTCATGCGCGCGCTCGCGTCGAGGAAAGCCAAGGCCAATGTGGTCGGCGTGCTCGGTCTCGTCGAAAATATGCCCGACGGCAAGGCGCAACGCCCGGGCGACATTGTGAAGTCGATGTCGGGCCAGACGATCGAGGTCATCAACACCGACGCCGAAGGCCGGCTCGTGCTCGCCGACGCGCTCTGGCACGTCAAGGAGAAATACAAGCCCGCCTTCATCATCGATCTTGCGACGCTCACCGGCGCGATCATCGTGGCGCTCGGCCACGACTATGGGGGACTTTTCTCGAACAATGACGAGCTCGCCGAGCGTCTCGTGAAGGCCGGCGAGGCGTCAGGCGAGAAACTGTGGCGCATGCCGATGGGGCCGACCTACGACAAGCTCATCGACTCGCGCTTCGCCGATATGAAGAACACCGGCGGGCGCCACGCCGGCTCGATCACGGCCGCGCAATTCCTGCAGCGCTTCGTCGACAAGACTCCCTGGGCGCATCTCGACATCGCCGGCGCGGGGATGGGCTCGCCTGCAAACGACACCAACCAGAGCTGGGGCTCGGGCTTCGGCGTGCGCCTGCTGGATCGACTGGTGCGCGACTATTACGAGGGCGAGAAGCCGGCGTGACGCGACGCGTCAACGCGCGCGCCGCACTTCGGCGAGCGCGAAGTCGACGTAGAGCTTGCGCAGCCGCTTCGCCGTCTCGCCCGGAACGCCGGCGCCGACGGTTCTTCCATCTATGCTGACGACGGGCAGCACGAAGGTGGACGCGCTCGAAACAAAGGCTTCCGCCGCCCCGAGCGCCTCCTCGACCGAGAAGCTTCGCTCTTCGATCGCAAGTCCCGCGCCTTTGGCCAGGCCGAGAATGATTTGCCGCGTGCAGCCGGGCAGGATCGCGCTCGAGTTCGGACGCGTCGTGACGCGCCCTTCCTTGGTGACGATGAACGCCGTCGAGGAAGCGCCTTCCGTGACGAGCCCCGCCTCGTCATACATCCAGGCCTCCTGGCGCCCTTCGGCGACCGCCGCCTGTTTGGCCAGAACCTGCGGCAGGAGGGCGACGCTCTTTATGTGCCGCCACGCCCAGCGAATGTCGGGAAGCGTCTTGACGGCGATCCCCGTCGCCACATTCGGCGCGTTCAAAATGTTCTTTCGCTGCGTGAACATCACCAGCGTCGGCGCGGCGTCTCGCGGAAAGCTGAAATCGCGAGGGCCGGCGCCGCGCGTGACCTGGATGTAGACGATGCCTTCCTCGAGGCGGTTGCGAACGATGAGCTCTTCCTGCACTTTCTCGAGCTCTGCGGCGCTCAAGGGCGCTGATATGGTCAGAGCGGCGAGCGAGCGTTTGAGCCTCTCAAGATGGGCGCGATTGTCGACGAGCCGCCCCTCGAGCACCGCGGCGACCTCATAGACGCCGTCGGCGAACAGGAAGCCGCGATCGAGAATGGAGACGCGCGCCTCGCTCAGGGGCGCGAATTCTCCATTGACATAGGCTACGCCATCCAAGGCCGGTCTCCAGGCGACGCTCAGCTCTTCTCCGGCAGATTGAGCCTTATGTGGAGCTCGCGCAGCTGCTTCGGCGTCGCGGGCGAGGGCGCGCCCATGAGCAGGTCCTCGGCGCGCTGATTCAAGGGGAACAGCGTCACTTCGCGCAGATTTTCCTCGCCCGCGAGCAGCATGACGATGCGGTCGACGCCCGGCGCGATGCCGCCATGCGGCGGCGCGCCATACTGGAACGCGCGGTACATGCCGCCGAACTTCTCGATCAGCACATCCTCGTCATAGCCCGCGATCTCGAAGGCGCGGCGCATGATGTCCGGACGATGGTTCCGGATCGCGCCCGACGACAGCTCCACGCCGTTGCAGACGATGTCGTACTGCCAGGCGAGGATGTCGAGCGGCTCCATCGAGTCGAGCGCGTCGAGCCCCCCCTGCGGCATCGAGAACGGATTATGCGAGAAGTCGATCTTCTTCTCGTCCTCGTTCCACTCATACATCGGGAAGTCGACGATCCAGCAGAATTCAAACGCCTCGCTCTTCGACAGTCCAAGCTCCGATCCGATGCGCAGCCGCGCCTGCCCCGCGAGCTTCGCCGCCGGCGTCTCCTCGCCCGCCGAGAAGAACACGGCGTCGCCCGCGCCGACTCCGGCCTTCTCCGCGATTGCCGCGAGGGCCTCGGCGGAGAGGAATTTGGCGATCGGCCCCTTGCCGGCGAGCGCGCCGCCCTCCTCCTCGAAGATCACATAGCCGAGCCCCGGCGCGCCCTCGCCGCGCGCCCAGTCGTTGAGCTTGTCGAAGAAGCTGCGCGGCTGCGCCGCCGCGCCCGGCGCCGGAATTGCGCGCACGGTCTTGCCCTTGAAAGCCTTGAACGACACGTCCTCGCGCGCAAACTCCGCCGTCACGTCGACGATGACGAGCGGGTTGCGCAAGTCCGGCTTGTCCGAGCCATATTTGAGCATCGCCTCGCGGAACGGGATGCGCGGGAAGACTTCGGTCACGGGCTGGCCCCTGGCGAACTCGACGAAGAGCCCGCGCAGCACCGGCTCGATCGCCTGGAACACGTCCTCCTGCGTCACGAAGCTCATCTCGACGTCAAGCTGATAGAACTCGCCGGGCGAGCGGTCGGCGCGCGCGTCCTCGTCGCGAAAACAGGGCGCGATCTGGAAATAGCGGTCGAACCCCGCGACCATGAGCAGCTGCTTGAACTGCTGCGGCGCCTGCGGCAGCGCATAGAACTTGCCGGGATGCAGCCGCGAGGGCACGAGGAAGTCGCGCGCGCCCTCCGGACTCGAGGCGGTCAGGATCGGCGTCTGGAACTCG
>DATHCI010000042.1:0-2817 GCA_035319645.1 Methylocystis sp.
GTCGCCCTTTGCCGAGTATCTGTTCCGAGGCGAGCCGGTCGATCCGACGCTCTCGCCTCGCATGCGCTGCTACTACGCTCGCCACGCGCGACTAGCTCATTGCCGCCCGACGCTGGATCGCTCTATCGAGCGCCGCCTATCGCGGCCCGCCAAGCCCCCTGTCCGGTATGACCAGGATCCTCGAATGAAACTCGGGATATTGTCGGTGCAGGGTAAGCGGTGTTCCGCTCACACCTTCATTTTGGGACTGAGATCGGCGAGTCTGATTTCCTGATTTGGAGATCGGATTGTGTCTAGACTTGACCTTACGCTTGACCCGAAGGGCTCCGGGACGCGACGCATCGAGGTTATCACCGGCGCGGGCGGGCGGCGGCGTTGGTCTGACGAGCAGAAGGCGCGGGCGGTCGAAGAGTCGCTCGCTCCCGACGCCATCGTCTCGCAGGTTGCGCGTCGGCACGGCGCGACGCCGCAGCAGCTGTTCACATGGCGACGAGAGGCGCGCCGGAAGTCGGCGGAGATTTCGCCGCCCTTCGTTCCGGCGATCGTGGAAGGCGGCGTCGCGGCCGAGCACGTGTCCGCGGGCGCGCCGAAGGCGGAAACTGCCGCGCCTGTCATGGAGATCGAGATCGGCGACGCACATGTGTGGGTCTGGCGCGATGCGGATATCGGCATGGCGACGGCAATCGTCCGCGTGCTGCAAACCACGTCGGGTGCGAAGTGATCGGCCCGACGGGCGCTGTGCGCGTGATGGTGGCGACGAAGCCCGTCGACTTCCGCAAGGGCGCGGAAGGTCTGGCGGCGTTGGTGCGCGAGACGATGCAGGCCGATCCCTTCGACGGCGCGATTTATGTTTTTCGCGCAAAGCGCGCGGATCGGATCAAGCTGGTCTTCTGGGACGGCACGGGCGTTTGCCTTTTCGCCAAGCGACTGGAGGATGGCGAGTTCCGGTGGCCGAAGATCGAGGACGGAGTGATGCGCCTGTCGGCGGCGCAATTTTCGGCGCTGCTTGAAGGCCTCGATTGGAAGCGCGTGCGCGCGAAGGAGACGCCGGCGCCAACTCTGGCCGGCTGATCTGCGGCATAGTGAATCAGGGGCATGAACCCTGTCGCGGCGCGCTGAAAAATATGATCTGCTTCGCTCATGCCGCAGGCGATCGAAGCGCTCCCCGACGACCCGAACGAACTGAAAGCGATGCTCCTCGCCGAGCGGGCGCGCAACGAGCGGCTCGTTCAGATCATCAAGGAGATGCAGCGCCATCGCTTCGGACGACGCGCGGAGACGCTTCCCGAAGACCAGATGCTGCTGGCGTTGGAGGATGTCGAGCAGATGGAAGCCGGCGACTCAGCGGCGGCCGAAAGCAAATCGGCGGCAGCCCGCTCCGAAGCCGCGCGCCGGCGCCGACGCAATCGCGGCGCGCTGCCCGCTCATCTGCCGCGCATCGAAACCATCGTCGATATCGACGACAGGACCTGCGCGTGCTGCAAGGGCGAGCTTCACCGGATCGGCGAGGATGTCTCCGAGCGTCTCGATGTTATTCCAGCGCAGTTCCGCGTGTTGGTGACGCGTCGGCCCAAATACGCTTGCCGAGCCTGCGAGGAAGGCGTCGCGCAAGCGCCGGCCCCGGCGCGTCTGATCGAGGGCGGCTTGCCGACCGAAGCGACCATCGCCCATGTGCTCGTTTCCAAATACGCCGATCACCTGCCGCTCTATCGTCAGGCGCAAATCTATGCCCGGCGGGGGATCAACCTCGACCGCTCGACGCTCGCCGACTGGGTCGGGCGCGCCGCCTGGCATTTGCGGCCCCTGCACGAGCGGCTTCTGGAGCATATCCGCGCCTCGACGAAAATTTTCGCCGACGAGACGACGGCGCCCGTGCTCGATCCCGGACGCGGACGCACCAAGACCGGCCAGCTCTGGGCTTATGCGCGCGACGACCGGCCGTTCGGCGGCGCCGACCCGCCCATCGCCGTCTATGTCTATGCGCAAAACCGAAAATCGGACCAGCCGCTCGCGCATCTTGCTGGCTTCCGCGGCGTCGCGCAGGTCGACGGCTACGCCGGCTATCGCGCATTGGCGCAGAAAAACAGCGTGCAACTCGCCTTCTGCTGGTCACACGTCCGCAGGCGCTTCTATGAACTCGCCGCTGCAGGCCCTGCGCCGATCGCCAGCGAGGCGCTGGAGCGCATCGGCGCGCTCTACGCTGTCGAAAAGGACATCCGTGGACGCAATCCCGACGAACGGCGCTCGGCGCGACAGGAAAGATCCCGCCCGATCCTCAACGCGCTCGAACCCTGGCTGCGCGAAAAACTCGCGCTCATCAGCCAGAAGACCAAGCTTGCCGAAGCGACCCGCTATGCGCTGTCGCGCTGGGACGGCTTGTCGCGTTTTGTCAACGACGGGCGCGTCGAAATCGATTCCAATGTCGTCGAGCGCGCGATCCGCCCGATTGCTCTCAATCGCAAAAACGCTCTCTTCGCCGGTTCGGACGGCGGGGCTGAAAACTGGGCGATCGTCGCGTCGCTCGTCGAGACCTGCAAGCTCAACGGCGTGGATCCGATGGCTTACCTCGCAGACGTCCTCGCCAGAATCGTCAACGGCCATCTCGTCAGCCAGCTCGATGAACTGATGCCGTGGGCCTATGCAACGCCCATCGTCGTCAGAGACGTGGCCTGAAAACAGCGCTTACTTCTAAACGGCAGGTCTGTCACAAAGACGCAAATGCGGGCGCTGTTTTCGCCTATCCTACGATTCCGCACGTGGTGAGATTGCTACCGATCGGACAAATTCACACTTCACGCCGCCCCGTCTAGACCGGCA
>DATHCI010000043.1:0-2086 GCA_035319645.1 Methylocystis sp.
GCGCGAGCGGCTGATCCGATTTTCGGTTTTACGCATGGACATAGACGGCGTTCGGCGGGTCGGCGCCGCCGAACGGCCGATCGTCGCGCGCATAAGCCCAGAGCTGGCCGGTCTTGGTGCGTCCGCGTCCAGGATCGAGCACAGGCGCCGTCGTCTCGTCGGCGAAGATTTTCGTCGAGGCGCGGATATGCTCCAGAAGCCGTTCATGCAGAGGCCGCAAATGCCAGCCGGCGCGCCCGACCCAGTCGGCGAGCGTCGATCGGTCGAGATCGATTCCCTGCCGCGCGTAGATTTGCGCCTGGCGATAGAGCGGCAAATGATCGGCGTATTTGGAGACGAGCACGTGGGCGACGGTCGCTTCGGTCGGCAGGCCGCCCTCGATCAGACGCGCCGGGGCCGGCGCTTGCGAGACGCCTTCCTCGCAGGCGCGGCAAGCGTATTTGGGCCGCCGCGTCACCAGAACGCGGAACTGCGCCGGCACGACGTCGAGCCGCGCGGAAACGTCCTCGCCGATCTGGTGCAGCTCGCCCTTGCAGCAAGGGCAGGTCTTGTCCTCGATATCGATGACGGCTTCGATGCGCGGCAGATGAGCGGGCAGCGCGCCGCGATTACGCCGGCGCCGGCGCGCGGCCTCGGAGCGGGCGGCCGCCGATTTGCTCTCAGCCGCCGCAGCATCGCCGGCTTCAGCCTGCTTGACGTCCTCGAGCGCGAGCAGCATCTGGTCTTCGGAAAGCGTCTCCGCGCGTCGTCCAAAGCGATGGCGCTGCATCTCCTTGATGATCTGCACGAGCCGCTCGTTGCGCGCCCGCTCGGCGAGGAGCATCGCCTTCAGCTCGTTCGGGTCGTCAGGGAGCGCTTCGATCGCTTGCGGCATGAGCGAAGCAGACCATATTTTTCAGCTCGCTGCGACGATCTTCTCGCCCCTGATTCACTATGCCGCAGATCACCCAGCCAGAGTTGGCGCCATCGACTCTTTCGCCGAATGCACGCGCTTCCAATCGAGACCTTCGAGCAGCGCCGAAAATTCCGCCGCCGACAGGCGCATCACGCCGTCCTCGATTTTTGGCCAGCGGAACTCCCCGTCCTCGAGCCGTTTCGAAAACAGGCACACGCCCGTGCCGTCCCAGAAAACCAGCTTGATCCGATCCGCACGCTTGGCGCGAAAAACATAAATCGCGCCGTCGAAGGGATCGGCCCTCATCGTCTCGCGAACCAAGGCCGCCAAACCTTCCGCGCCCTTGCGGAAGTCGACGGGCTTCGTCGCCACCATGACGCGGACCGCGCCCGTCGGGCCGATCATTTGGCGCGCGACGCTGTTTGCAGCGCGCGCACGATCGCCGTCGCCAGGCCGATGTCCGCGTCGCGCCAGACCCACACATGCGCGTCGCCGATCTCGATCTCCATGACGGGCGCAGCCGACGTCTCCGCCTTCGGCGCGCTCACAGGCGTGCGTTTGGCCGCGACGCTGTCTTCCACGATCGCCGGCACGAAGGGCGGTGGAATCTCCGCCGCTTTCCGCTGCGCCTCTCGTCGCCATGTGAAAAGCTGCTGCGGCGTCGCGCCGTGCCGACGTGCAACCTGCGAGACGACGGCGCCGGGAGCAAACGACTCTTCAACCGCCCGCGCCTTCTCCGCGTCGGTCCAACGCCTCCGCCCGCCCGCTCCCGTGATAACCTCGATGCGTCGCGTCTCCGAGCGCTTCGGGTCAAACGTAAGGTCAAGTCTAGACACAAGCCGATCTCCAAATCAGGAAATCAGACTCTCCGATCTCAGACCCGAAATAAAGGTGGAAGCGAAACACCGCTTACGATAACGCCACTTGCCACGAATTTTTACATAGGTTTCATCGACGCGGATCGAGCCACAATGGGGACGCCGAAATTGCGGCAGTCGCTTTTTGATCTGCGGCGCATAGGCCAGAACCCAGCGGTTGATCGTGCTGTGATCGACCTCGAAGCCGCGTTCCAGGAACATGCTTTCTAGGTCGCGGTAGCTCGGCGGATAGCGCAGATACCACGTCACCGCCTGCATGATCAGCCAAGCCTCGAAATGGCGTCCTTTAAAATCGTCTCTCGACTGGCGTCTG
>DATHCI010000044.1:0-9059 GCA_035319645.1 Methylocystis sp.
GGCGATGCGACGATCGGCGCGGCCAGGCAGAGGCACAACAACGAAACGGAATTGACAAGCTTCCTCATCGACGAGTCCTCCTCAAGACGCGCAAGCGCATTCGCACGATATGTGATTGAATCGCGGCGTCGCCTCGTGAGATGACCTTGCTTCCCGTTCTAGGGTGGTCACCTTGTTGCTTTCGGTGATCGCTTCTTTCTCGCTTCATGCACAACATGCGCATTGGCGGAGAGACGATGCCCGAGCATATAATTTAATCGCCGCAGAGCTGTCTTCATGATTTATTGGCAATGTTGGTCGGGAAAACACGGCAATCCGCGACAAAGACATTCCCGAGCACGAACCGAACTGCGGCGCCTTCCGAAGACGAAGCGCGCGGCTTCGGCGAAAGGGGACCTCCGTCTTCGCACGCGAGCGTTCTCGCCTTTCTCATCGGATTGTAGCAAGCTCCGCAAATGCCCTTCTTCGCTCTGCAACCCATCGCTTCGTGGCTTCCGCGCCACTGTCACATCGGGCCCGCGCGTGCAGGAGTATTGACCGCCCGCGCGGCCCTTCTCATGCTTATGCTCGGACCAGAGCTCAGCTCGGGATCGCCTTACCCGCAACTGTCTGGGATGCAAGAGATCGCGCTCTATCCGTTTGATGCGCGAAGGCCCTTGCTCGACGCCGAAAAGGAGAAGTACCCCGGGGCGGGCGTTTTGATGTGCTACATGGATTACGGAACGCTCGAACGCGCTGCGGCTGCTTGGCTAATCGGCTCGAGAAAGTTGATCGTTCTGAACGCCCATAATTTCGTCGATCGGAAGCTGGCGCCATCTCATCCCGTCGAGAACTGCTTCTTTCGCATCAATGGTGTCGATCGCTATTTCGATCCCGATAGCCTGATCATCGGCGCGGACCCCAATTCGAAATCGCTGCACATCACGGACGACTGGGCTCTCCTACGGCTCGATGAGCCGGTCCCGGACGATATCGATCCGCAACCGGTCCCCGACGCCTCTTTCCTCACGACCGGAACGACCATGAACGTCGTCATGGTGTCTCCGGCCGGCCATTCCAACACGCGGTTGGAGGCGTCGCTCGAAGAGTGCACGATCAGAAAGATCGACGAGCCGACCGAAGCGCGCATCCGACGGGCGCGTCATGATTGCAACGACGGCTACGGCGGCTCGGGTTCCGGACTTTTCACGACAGAGAGACGAATGATCGCCATGCACAGCGCATCGCTCGACATGAACAACAAACGACCGTTCGACATGGAGCTGCATTATGGCTCGGCTCTGCTGTTCGAGGGTGCGCTGGTCGACGCCATAAAAAAGCAAGTCTCGGGCGAGGCGCGCTAGCGGGAGTCCTCCTTGCCGGGTTGAATGGTGCGAAGCCAAGTGACGAGCGCATCGAGATCCCTTGCTCGAGGAGAGAGGAAGACGAGGGTGGGGAGTCCCCCCCGGCACTTGTTTGTGATGCTCTGTTCGCCCGGCATGGACCGAGGGATTTTGCTGAGCCATTGTTTGCGACGCCGGAGGCGAATGTAGCTACTGAGATGTCGGCTCTCGCCGACCGCGTTCAACGGCAGGCTCCTTCGCCTCGGCGCGGTTCTCTCGCTCGCGCCCGTCGACGAGATCGATCTCCACGCCGCGCTCGACTGGCTCCGCCCCGGCCAGGACAAGATCGAGAAGGCGCTCGCGCGCAAGCATCTGCATGACGGCACGCTCGTGCACTACGACGTGTCGTCGAGCTATTTCGAGGGCCGGCGCTGCGCGCTCCCCAAGCGCGGCCACAACCGCGACGGCAATGAAGGCATGCCGCAGATCGTCTATGGCCTGCTCTGCGCCAAGGACGGCTGTCCGATCGCGGTCGAGGTGTGTGAGGGCGACACGAGCGATCCGTCGACGCTTGCCGCGAAGGTCGACAAGATCAAGCAGCGCTTCGGCCTGAAGCGCGCCGCGCTCGTCGGCGATCGCGGCATGATCACCCGGGCGCGCATCGACGAGACGCTCCGCCTGGCGAAGCTCGACTGGATCACGGCGCTGCGCGCGGGAGACATTCAGGCGCTGGCCGAGGGCAGCGCGCTGCAGATGTCGCTCTTCGATGAGCGCGACAGAGCACGTCCGATAGGACGGGCGTCCTACGGACGCCCTACGGCCTCGATCACCTCCCCGGATTATCCCGGCGAGCGCCTGGTCGTGCGCCGCAATGGCGACCTCACGAAGCTGCGTGCGCATAAGCGCGAGGAGTTGCTGTCGGCGACCGAGAGCGAGCTCTCAAAGATCGCCAAGGCCGTTGCGCGCGCCAAGAAGCCCCTGGAGGCGGCGCAGATCGGGGTGCGCGTCGGCGAGGTGATAGGCCGCTACGAGATGGCCAGGCACTTCGAGCTCGACATCAAGGACGGCGGCTTCGCCTTCCGCCGCAAGCAGGACGAGATCGCGCGCGAGGCGGCGCTCGACGGCGTCTCCGTCGTGCGCTCGCCCGTCCCCGCCACGGATCTCGACGACGCGCAACTCGTCGGCGCCTACAAGGGCTTGAGCCAAGTGGAGCGGGCGTTCCGCTGCCTCAAGACGATCGATCTGCATCTGCGCCCGATCTTCCACTGGAACGCCGATCGGGTGCGCGCGCACGTGTTCTTGTGCATGCTCGGGCTTTATGTCGAGCATCACATGCGCAAGAAGCTCGCGCCGATCCTCTACGACGAGACGGAAAATGAAGAGGCGGCCAAGAAGAAGGACGCTTCGAAGCGCACGCCCGACGATCTGCCCGTGCACAGCCTGCGCACGCTGTTGGCCGATCTTGCGACCCTCGCGCGGCTGGAGGCGACGACGGCTGCGAATGAGAACTACGTCTTCACGATCCACGCGCGGCCAACAGCGCTGCAGAAGCGCGCCTTCGACCTGCTCGGCGTAAACGCCGAGCGTAGCCTATAAGCACCCCCCGGCTGTCGCAGCGATACGTTGCGGGATCAGAGGGTTATGCTCCGTGAGGCCTGGAAGTTCAGACTAAGCATGAGATTTGGCTCCAGCCGGCAAATTGCGCCCCTCGGCACAGGACGACGCAGCAATCGAAACCGGTCTCCCGTGAAAGTCGAACCCGTCTCTTCGCGACGCCTCGCCACATTCCGCGGAAGACGAATTATTTGCGAGCAGAGACCCCGGCTAAATTCGCGCGAAAATTCTCCAATCTGGCCGTCTCGGGAGGCGCCTCAGGGCGCATCGGCCCGCCAAGTCCCGGACATGACGGGGACAATTCCAAATGCTAAAAACCAAGTAAAAACAGTGTGTTTGCGTGGTGGAGCTGGGGGGATTCGAACCCCCGACCTCTGCAGTGCGATTGCAGCGCTCTCCCATCTGAGCTACAGCCCCGCTCCGAGCCGGTGACTACACGCGGCTTCGCAGCCTGTCAATTCTCCGCCGACGCCGTAAGCCGGACGGCGCAGTTTCGTGCTAGAGTGCGGCGCGCGGAGACAAATGAGAATGCGACGCGCCTCTTCCCATCACGAACATACGTCCGTAAACGATATCGGGGAGCTGCTCGCCGACAAGCCGATCGACTTCGAGCTTCCGCGGTCCGAGACCTGTCGCGACCTTATCGATGCGGCCTCATGATCGAAGTCTGCTTCTACCACCTGACGCGGCGGCGCCTTGATCGGGCTTTGCCGACCCTGCTCGAAAAATCGCTTTCGCGCGGCTGGCGGGTCGTCGTGCAGGCGGAAAGCGAGACCCGCGTCAAGGCGCTCGACAAGGCGCTTTGGGAGTTCGACGCGGAGAAATTTCTGCCGCATGGCACCAAGGCCGACTACGCGCCGCAGAGCCAGCCGATCTACCTCACAGCCGAAGGCGACAATCCCAATGGCGCCGATGTGCGCTTCTTCCTCGGCGGCGTCACGGCTGCGCCGGCTCTGAAGGACCCCGCCGCCGCGCCGAAGACGCGCGCCGTGCTGATCTTCGACGGAAATGACGAGCTCCAGCTCAGCGCGGCGCGCGCGCAATGGAAGGAGCTGCGCGAGGAGGGCTTCGAACTCGTCTATTACCAGGAGAACGAGGCCGGCGGCTTCGTCGAGAAGCGCCGCGAGAAGAAGGCGTGAGCGCGGATTTCGGGACGCGCCAGGCGGCAGCGCGCGCGGCTCGACGCGATCGATCCGCACATGCGCGCGGGCGGGGCCGAAGCAGACCCGCAGCGGCGCGACTGGTTCGAGGCGGTCTACCGCCTGGCTGACGGCGATCCGGCCGGCGTCCCCTGGGCCGATCTCGCGCCGCATCCGCTGCTTGCGAGCTGGATCGCCGGCGTGGCGCCGCTCGCGGGCCTGCGCGCCCTGGATGTGGGGTGCGGTCTCGGCGACAACGCCGAGGCGCTCGCAGACGCCGGCGCGGACGTCACCGCTTTCGACCTCGTAGGCGGCGCGGTCGCCTGGGCGCGATCACGCTTTCCGCGGAGCGCGGTCGCCTATCGTCAGGCGGATCTCTTCGCGCCGCCGCCCGAGTGGCGCGGCGCTTTCGACCTCTTGAGCGAGTGCTTCACGCTGCAAGCCCCGCCCGAGGCGCTGCTGCCGCAAGCGGGGTGCGCCCTCGCCGGGCTCGTCGCGCCGGGCGGAACGCTGCTCGTCATCGCTCGCGCGCGCGGCGACGCCCAGCGGTTTGAGGGTCCGCCCTGGCCTCTGACGCGCAGCCAGGTCGAGGCGCTCGCGGTCGGCGGACTCTCCCCGCCCGCCCTCGAAGCGCCGGAGACGGCGAAAGGCCCGCACTGGCGCGCGGTTTTTGCGAAGTCTTGATGTTGCGATCGGCCGGAGGGCTCACCAGCCGGCGATGCGCGAGCAAACCTCGCTGTTAGGGCTGAAAGCGTAATGGTCGCCGCAGGCGAAGACGGTCGGCGGCTCGCCCGTGCGCTCGAAGAGGTCGTAGCCTTCCTTCAAATTGCGCCAGAATCCCGCCCATTGCGCCCCGCCGCCGTCGGTCGCGAGAAAGGAGAGGAAGCCTCCGCTCGTCTCTTGCGCGATCGCCGTTTCGGTCATGCGGAAAGGGAAAATATGCACGGCGACCTCGCGCTGACCATTGTTCAGCGCGGCGGCGACATAATGGTAGATCTCGTCGACGCCCCGGTCGGTCATGGCGAAGCAGCCGACCGACTTGCAGTTGCCATGCACCATGACGAGCCCGCCCGTGCGCCCGTTCTGCTTGTCGAAAGCGTTGGGATAGCCGACGTTGAAGGCCAGATGGTAGTTCGAGCGCGGATTGAGCTGCTTCGCCGAGACCGAATAGAAGCCTTCGGGAGACTGATAGTCAGCCTCATGCGTCTTGGGTCCCAGCCGCCCGGACCACTTGCAGATCTGGAAGGTGCGGAAGAGCGCATAACGCCCGTCGACCTTGAGCCAGAGCTCGAGTTCGCTCTCCTTCTTGAAGATGCGCACATAGGCTGGCGCGCCGGCGACGAAATGCGGCGGCTGGCTGGGCTGCTGTTCGGCGACGGCGTTTGGCTCGGCGCGCGGTGTCGGCGGGCTCGTATGAGCTGCGATTTCTTGCGAAGCCGAAGACGACGGCGCCTGCGGGGACGCTGGCCTGCCGGCCGCATCGGCGGCGTCGAGGTCGCGCGGACGCGGAGGCGGCAGCGGCGCCGGGACGAGGATTTCCGCTGCGGCCTCGGCGACGGGCGCTGACTCGGCTGCGAGGTCGCGCGGGCGAACAGGCGGCGACGGCGCCGCAATCAGCGTTTCAGCGCCGGGGGCGACGGCGGCTTCGGCAGCCGGCGGAGCGTCGCCGGCCAAGTCGCGCGGCCGCACGGGCGGCAGGGGCGCTGGCGTCGAGGGCTCGACGGCGGCAGTCGGCGACGCTTCTGCCGAAACGGCCTCGCCGGTCGGCGCTTCGACGCCTCCGAGCAGATCGGCGGGGCGGCGCGGCGGAAGCGGGAAGCTCGGGGTCGAGGCGACGGCGGCGGGACGGCGAGGCGTCCCCGGCGCCGGACTTCCCGAAACGGTCGCCGTCTCCTGCAACGCCGCGGCGGGCTGGGGCGCTCCGGACTGCGCGGTTTCGGCGGCCCGGAGACGAAGTCCGATCGCCGACGGCGCAGACGAAGGCGCGACGTTCGCGGCGGACGGCTCCTCGGCGTGCGCCCGGAATAGATGGGCCGCCGCGCCGACAACAGTCGCGGTCGCCAAGACCGTAAGGATCAGCAGGGCGCGGCGTGACGACATGCGAGTTTTGAGGCTCCCGTCCCTCGAAAGGCGTCCAACCTCGCTATAAGAAGCCGCTTTTGTGGCAAAATAACGTTGGCCGAGGGGCCCAGCCGGCCGCGAGGCGACGCCGCGGCTTCAGTGGCCCTCGAAGGAGACGAGGCTGCGCGTGGCGACGCCGAGCGCTTCGATCTTCCTCGCGCCGCCGAGTTCCGGCAGGTCGATGACGAAACAGGCGGCGACGACCTCCGCGCCCATCTTCCGCAACAGCTCGATCGCCCCAGCGGCCGTGCCGCCAGTGGCGATGAGATCGTCGACGAGGATGACCTTTTCGCCCCCGCTCACGGCGTCCTCATGCATCTCCATTTCGTCTTCGCCATATTCCAAAGCATAGGAGACCCGCACGGTCTTGTGCGGCAGCTTGCCCTTCTTGCGGATCGGCACGAATCCCGCCGACAGCTGATGCGCGACGGCGCCGCCGAGGATAAATCCGCGCGCCTCCATGCCGGCGACCTTGTCGATCTTGCCGCCGCTCCAAGGCTGGACGAGCTCGTCCACGGCGCGACGGAAGGCGCGCGCGTCGCCGAGCAGCGTCGTGATGTCGCGGAACAGGATGCCCTTCTTGGGATAGTCGGGAATGGTGCGGATGGCGGCGGCGAGCGGCATGTCGGGACTCATGGGATCTGGCGGCGCTTGCGCTTCATATTAGCAGCCGAGAACGCCGCAAAGCGATTTCTTCGCGCCGTTCCACATGGGGCCGACCACAGGCACGCCGCTGTCGTCCGCGCCTTCCTGGGCGGTGGAATAGAACTGCGTGTTCTTGAGCGCCATGTTGTCCGTCGCGGCCTTATAGTCGCCGATGCTGCAGCCCGGGTGCTTCTCCTGCGTCTTCGATCGCAGGAACTCTTTGCCGGGATCAGTTCCTTCCGTCGTCCACTGCTCGACGATCTTCTTGCCGCCGTCGCAGGTCGCGGTGAAGAGATAGACGGCGGCGTCGGCGCCCGTCGGCGCGAGCAGCGCTGCAAGCGCGAAGGGCGCGAGAAGTCTGCGGTTCATGGCTGTCTCCTGGAGGCGGCGCGGTCAGCGCCGATCGCCGCCGTCATAGCGCAAGTGGGAGCGCGACCGCAAAGGCCGCGGGTCCTCCTTATCGCCAGCGCTTCGAGATGTTATCTCTCCTTGAGGGAACAAACGGCCTGCGCGAGGAGCGGCGCGCCTAAACCGGAGATTCGAAGATGACGATCAAGGCCTTCGGCTATGCGACGCACTCGGCTCGCTCGCCCCTGGTCCCCTTCGGCTTCGAGCGCCGGGAGCCGCGTCCCGACGACGTAACGATCGAGATCCTCTATTGTGGCGTCTGCCATTCCGACCTGCACCAGGCGCGCAATAACTGGAACAACTCCATCTATCCCATGGTCCCGGGCCATGAGATCATCGGCCGAGTGGCCGGCGTCGGATCCGGCGTCACGCGGTTCAAGGAGGGCGATCGCGTCGGCGTCGGCTGCATGGTCGACTCCTGCCTCGCTTGTGACGCCTGCGAGGAGGGTCTCGAGCAATATTGCCGCTGCGGGGCGACCTATACATACAACGCCTTCGACCGCGAAGGCGCGCCGACCTATGGCGGCTATTCTAACCGCATCGTCGTCAAGGACAGATTCGTCGTGAAGATCCCGGACGGGCTGGACCCCGCCGGCGCGGCGCCGCTGCTCTGCGCGGGGATCACCACCTGGTCGCCTCTGCGCCGCTGGAAGATTGGCGCAGGCGGCAGGGTTGGCGTGGTCGGCCTCGGCGGGCTCGGCCATATGGCGATAAAGCTCGCCAGGGCGCTCGGCGCTCAGGTGACGCTCTTCACGCGGTCGCCGGGCAAGTCCCAGGACGCGCGGCGACTTGGCGCCGACGAGATCGTGCTCTCGACCGACGCCGCGCAAATGACCGGCGTCACGGGCCGCTTCGACCTCATCATCGACACGGTTCCCTACATCCACGACCTGAACCCCTACGTGCCGACGCTGACGGTCGACGGCGCCCTCGTCGTTGTGGGCTATCTCGGCGGGCTGGAGCCGCCGCTCGATACGGTTCCCCTGATCATGGGCCGCAAGTCGGTCGCAGGCTCGCTGATCGGCGGCGTCGCCGAAACGCAGGAGCTCTTCGACTTCTGTGGCGCGCATGGGATCGTCTCCGATATAGAAGTGATCAGGATCCAGGACATCAACGAAGCTTACGAGCGGCTGCTGAAGAGCGACGTGAAATATCGCTTCGTCATCGACATGGCGTCGTTGAAGGCGGTTCGGCATCCGTAGCGAATCGCTTTTTCAGGCCTCGCCTTCGGATCATCTTCGCAGGGATGAGGCGCGGCCGGCCGGCGGCTGAACCGCGCTTTAGCCTTTTGTCCCGGCGTCCCTTCCTTCGCCGCAGGGCGCAAAGGAGCCTAGCAGCCTGTCGGACTGAGTTTTTGGGCGATGTCTCGCGGGTGAATTTTCGTCGCGGCGCGACGCCTGGAAGCCGGTCCTCGGCGCTCAGCACTGCCTTTCGACCCCAATTTTGGCGCCGTCAACCCTTGCGTGGCGGCGCGGTGAGGCCTTTGCGCCCTTTCAAGCGGCCGCCAGCACGAACATTCGCTTGATGTTCCAGGACATGGTCACGCGGCTCCACTCGCCGCGCGCGGCTTCGAGCCCACACAGCGAGAATTGCCGGAAGCCCGTCACCGATTTGATGATCCCGAACACCGGCTCCCGCGTCTGCTTGCGCAGCGCGTAGAGCTTCCGCCCCTCGGCGATCTTCTTCAAGCGCTCCTCGCGCAAGGCGAGCTCGTCGGGAACCGACATGCCGTCGGGGAGGTCCGCTTTGTCCGCCGCCTCCGCCTTGGCCAGAAGCTCGTCGACCTCTTGCTTCAACTGCGCTTCGAGCT
>DATHCI010000045.1:0-22226 GCA_035319645.1 Methylocystis sp.
CTTTTTGACGCTAGGTCAATACCTTCAGCCAACCAAGAAACATCATGCGGTGGTTGAGTTCGTCCCTCCCGAGGCGTTCAAGGCCTATGAGACCCTGGCCTACGCGAAGGGGTTCGAAATGGTCGCCGCCTCCCCGCTGACGCGCTCCTCGCATCACGCCGGAGAGGCCTTTGAGAGGCTGCGGGCGAAGCGCGAAATCGCTATCCGCTGAGAAGGGTCGTCCGGGTGACGGGGCGCGGGCGAAACTTCCTCGATCGCCCTCGAGCTCGGGGGCAAAGGGTGGCGCCGTCGGATCAGTTTCTGTCCGCCTGTCGGAGCTGGAAGACATTGCCTTCGGGGTCGACGGCGTTGAGATGGAGAAGTCCGCGCCATCCCCACGCCGCCTCTGAAGGCTGGAGCCAACCTCCGACCTCGCCGACGGTCCGCCTGGCGACCTCGATGTCTTCCACTTCGAAACTCAGCTTGACGGCGCCGTCTTCTCTCGCCCGCGGCGGCTCGGAAATGGTTATTGCGCCGCCGATGTGGGCGGGGATCTGCACAATGACCAGATCCACTGCATCGCGCGCGAGCGCAATGAAAGCGGGACCCTCCTCCTCACGAACCAAGCCGAGCATCGTCTCGTAGAAATGAGCCAGCCGTTCCACGTCTTTCGCGTAGATCACCGCGGAAACCGATCTTCTGCCCATCACGCTTCCTCCGCTAAAATTGACGGTAGCCGCGACCTTGGCCCGTGAGCCGCTCGCTCATTCGCGCCGGTCGGAGTGTTGCAGCAGCTTGTCCACAAATTACGCAACTTCCTGAAAAGGGCGCCCCGACGCCTGGAGACCCGTGACTCTCCGGACGAAATTGCTCTAAGAATGTCGTTCATGACAAGCTTCCGTAATCGCCGCGAAGTCGCCCACAGCGCCGCCGAAATGTTCGCCCTCGTTTGCGACATCGAGTCCTATCCGAAATTCGTGCCGCTCTGCGAGGGCATGCGCGTGCGCCGGCGCAGCTCGATCGCCGAGGGGGTGGAGGTGCTCGTCGCCGAGATGCGCGTCGGGTTTCGCGCCGTCTGCGAGCGATATACGAGCCGCGTCACCTGCAACCGCCCAAAGCTCGAGATTCTCGTCGAATATATCGACGGCCCCTTCAAGCGGCTCGACAACCGCTGGAGCTTTCGCGACGACGCGCCGGGACCGGCGGGCGAGGCGCACTCGGTCGTCGACTTCTTCATCGCCTATGAGTTCAGGAGCCGGGCGCTCGGCCTCGTCATGGGCGCGATGTTCGACGCGGCCTTCCACAAATACGCCGACGCCTTCGTCAAGCGGGCCGAAGAGGTCTATGGCGCGAGCCGCGCCGCCTCAAGCAGCATCTCCAGGGCCTGACGCGTCGCCAGCGCCCGGATCTCCGCGCGGGTCAGCGCGCCGAAGCGACGCTCGGCGCTCAGGACGCCGCCGCTGCGCCGCGCGCAGGCGAAATGCACGAGGCCGACCGGCTTCTGCGCCGTGCCGCCGCCCGGGCCGGCGACGCCCGTGACCGAAACGGCGATGTCGGCCTCAGAATGCGCGAGCGCGCCTTGGGCGAGCTCGACCGCCGTCTCGCGCGAGACGGCCCCGTGCGCGCGAAGCGTCGACTCGGCCGCGCCGAGCAGCTGCACTTTGGCGGCGTTGGAATAGACGACGAAGCCGCGCTCGAAGACGTCCGAGGCGCCCGCGACTTCGGTGATCGCCGCGGCGACGAGCCCTCCGGTGCAGGACTCGGCTGTGGCCGCCCGCAAACCCCTGTCGCGACAGGTTGTTAGTAACGTCTCTACGAGCCCTGCGTGATCGTCGGCCTTCATGGCGCGTCTCGCTGTCGTTACGAACGGCTTGCCGGATCGGGCAGCCGCACCGTGGCGAGCGCCTGCGCGGCGATCCCCTCCCTGCGCCCGGTGAAGCCGAGGCGCTCGGTCGTCGTCGCCTTGACGGCGATGCGGGAGGGCTCGAGCGCGAGGATCTCTGCGAGCCGCGCGCGGATGGCGTCGCGATGCGGGCCGACCTTCGGCGCCTCGCAGATGATCGTCGCGTCGACATGCGCGATGACGCCCCCCTTCTCCCGGACGCGGTTGGCCGCATGAACGAGGAAGACTTCGGAGGCCGCGCCCTTCCATTGCGGGTCCGACGGCGGGAAATGGGCGCCGATGTCGCCCTCGGAGATCGCGCCGAGGATCGCGTCGGTGACGGCGTGCATGAGCACGTCGGCGTCCGAGTGCCCGGCGAGGCTGCGCTCATGCGGGATGGCGACGCCGCCGAGAATCACGCGATCGCCCTCGGCAAAGGCGTGGACGTCGACTCCCTGTCCGACCCGCACGTCGGGCAGGGATTCATAGAGCTGGGATGCAGCGCGCAAAAAATCATCCCCCGTGGTGAGCTTGTAGTTTTCGGCCTCGCCTTCGAAAACATGCACCGGGCGGCCGGCGGCCTCCGCGATCATGGCGTCGTCCGTGAACTCGCGGTTCTGCGACGCCGCCGCGCGATGAGCAGTCAGGATGAGATCGAAGTCAAAGGCTTGCGGCGTCTGGATGGCGCGCAGCCGCGCCCGTTGCGGCGTCGAAACGACCGCTCCCGCTTCGTCCACCTCTTTGATCGTGTCGGTGAGCGGCACGCCGGGCGCAGCCGCGCCATGGGCGCGCGCCGCAGCGACCGCCCGCTTAAGGAGCGCCGCCGACACGAAGGGCCGCGCGGCGTCGTGGATGAGCACGATCCCGGGCGGTGCGGGCAGGGCGGCGAGCGCCTCGAGCCCGTTACGAACGCTTTGCTGTCGCGAGGCGCCGCCAATCGCCGGCGGCAGCAGCGCCTGCCGCGCGGCCTCCGGCAGTTCGGCCCGCGCAGCTTCATAGCGCGCGCGGTCATCGTCGTGAATAACGACGATCTGCGCGGCCGCGGGCGCTCCGTTATGTAACGCCGTGAGTGTGCGCGCGAGCAGGCTGCGCCCGACGAGCGGTCGATATTGCTTCGGCGGCCCGTCGCCCGCGCGCGAACCGCGGCCCCCGGCCACGGTGAGAAGGGCGATCGTCGCTGCATCGTTCATGGTCGTGCTCTGTCGGGTTTTGGCGGGCGCGTCAATGCGGGCTCTACCTGGCGTGCAGGCGCCCCGCCACACTGGCCAGGGGAGCGTACTGCAGCAGACCGTGTCGATGCAGGATGAGATCGGCGTAGCTGAGGCTCGCGATTTCCGCGACCGAGGCGAAAGCCGGCGCCAAGGCGCGCCGTTCGCGCCATAGCAGGGCGATTCTACCGGTTTCGACGATCGTCGCGTAATTCCAGCCCTCGATGAAATCATGAATGAAGCATAATGTCTTGTAGACGTCGCCCATCCAGTCCCGATCGGCGAAATTGAAGATCTCCTTCAATGCATGGCAGTCGTCGGCGCGCTCCAGAGACGCAAAATAGTCGCTCGGGACCGCGTCGTCGAGGATGATGAGCCCCTTTTCGGAAACATGCTCCATGCTGCGCAGCACGTCTCGCATGGACTGCTGAAACGTATGCACTCCGTCGATGAATACGAGGTCGAAGACATCCGGCTGGGCCGATCTCGCGGCCAGATCGAAGAACTCGTCGCAGGTCATTTGGCGAATATCGGCGCCAATCGCGGGATCAGGCGTGAATTTCGGCGCGCAGGCGGTCTTTCGGTCGACGGCGATCGAGGAGAAAACCTCGTTAGTCTCGAGGCCCAGGACGAGGCAGGACTTGGCGCCGACAAGCGGCGCGACGGCGTTGATCAATTCCTCGGCCGGGAGCTGTTCGCGCCGAGAGCCGAGCGTGTGACGAGCGTCAAGCTCGACCGGAGGGAACGCCTCGCTCTCCGTCACAAAGCGGTCAGGGGGCAGACCATGTGCAAGCGCGCGCGCGAGCGAAAGCCTGCCCGCGTGAAAATCGCCATCTTCACGCCGCTTGCGCGCGTGCAGAACGCGCCATTCCGAGACGAATCGCCGCTCGATCCGGGAATCCGTCTCGTCGGTCGGCGCAGCCGCTTCTATGACCCCGAGATGCGACAGGCGCGACAAGACCTCGCGCACGGGCAGCATGAATGGCCCCTGCGCGTCGAAAGCCGGATAGTCTTCGCGCTCATTGACTCCAAAAATATAGTCTGTCTTTGCGTCCGCGACGCTATCGATGACGACGAAATTCTGGATGGTGTTGCGGTCTCTCAAGATGATGACGGCCCTACAGTCGGCGCCAGAGTACAGAATGTTGTGCATGCCCGAGCCCGCTACGCCCACGACGACTTTGGCGCCGCCAAAGGCGCGAATCTGCGCGCCGAGCGGCATCTCCTCGGGGTGGAGGATGACGAAGCCCGCTGCGCGCAGCTTTTCTTCGAGAATCTCTTCGCCGCAGATGACGCCCTCGCTTATTCTGGTGCGCGAGACGTAAATTTTGTCGTCGGATCGGGGGCCTTCTTCGCGTCCCGCCTGGCTCGCGAGCGCGGCCTCGCGCACGGCGTGGAAGAGGCTGACCCAATTTCTGTGCGCGCGGCCGCCGAGCACCGAGGCCGGCTCGGGGACATCGAGCGCGTCGCAGGACGTCGGACGATGAACCAGGACGATACGGTCGGAGATTCCGAGAAGTTCGAAGAATTCCTGCTGATATCGCGCAAGCGCGCCAACGCCTCCGGGCGGCGCCTGAAAGACGATGTGGTCATATCTCCTTTCGAGCGCGGGCCACAAGCGGGCCGTCGACTCTGTCAGGAAGTGGCCGTAGTGAAAGAAAAGCGGTCCGGCATAGAGCGATCGTCCGGTCAGGCGCGTCTCCGCATCCTCGCGGCGGCCCTGCGGATCCTCGACCATGACCGGAATTCCGGAGCCGCGATAGACAGCGCTCGCCGCCACGAAAGCCCCAAGCCTGTCGCGAACGCCGCCGAAAAAGCCGTGGAGCGGGCTTGGAAGGTGAGAAGCGAGGTTCGAAGAACAAATCAGGGCGTCTTCAATATTGAAGATTTCTAATTCACCTGCGTCGCGGTTGTGGAGGTTGCGAAGACGCGCCAGCTCGACCTCGAAATCGTCGGGCACGAGACTTCGCTCCTATTTTCTGGAGGTGGAGAAGCAGATGTATTGAGGGGCGACGCCTCGGCTATTATAGACGAGAGTCCAAGTCAAGACCGGTAAGCGAACGCAGGCTAGGCGTCCGAGGTTGGCGAGCGGATCGAGCCGGTCGCCCGGCGTCAGAGAATGAACTCAAGCGAGAATGTTGCATTGTTCGCCTCCGCTGCTTATCATCTGAGCACGATGGAAGGCGCCAAAAATATGGGCGGGGGCTTGCAGGTGGGCGGGCTTGCGCTCGCGGGGCGGGCGCTGCTCGCGCCAATGGCCGGCTCGACGGACGCTGCGATGCGCGGCATCGCCGAGCGCTATGGCGCCGCCGCGGCCGTGAACGAGATGGTGACCGCCTCGGGTCTCGCCCGCGACGACCGCGAGACGCGCGTACGGCTATCCCTTAAGAACAAGATCGGCCCGCGCGTGATCCAGATCGCCGCGCGAGACGAAGTCGAGATTGCGGCGGCGGCGCGCCGGGCCGTCGACGCCGGCGCGGACTGGATCGACATCAATATGGGATGTCCGTGCAAGCGCGTGACCGGAGGGCTCGCCGGCGCGGCGCTCATGCGCGACCTCGATCATGCGGCCCGGCTCGTCGCCGCCGCCACAAACGCGGTCGCCGCTCCGGTCAGCGTCAAGATGCGGCTCGGCTGGGACGACAAGTCCCGCAACGCCCCGCAGCTCGCGCGCCGCGTCGAAGCGGAGGGGGCGAAGCTCGTAACGGTGCACGCACGCACGCGCGAACAGTTTTATTCAGGCGCCGCCAATTGGACCGCGATCGCCGCGGTCAAGCAGGCCGTCCGGATTCCCGTCGTCGCCAATGGCGATTGCGCGAGCCCTCAGGGAGCGGCGCAGATGTTGCGGGAGTCAGGAGCGGATGCGGTCATGATCGGGCGTGCGGCGCTCGGTCAGCCGTGGCTTGTCGGCGATGTCGCGCTATACTTGTCGACGCGACGGCTTCGCCCGCCGCCCTCCGCCGCCGAGCGGCTCGCGGTCGCGCTGGAGCATCTTGAAGGACTGTGCAGCGCCCTGGGCGTGGCGCAGGGCCTTCGCCACGCCCGCAAGCATCTCGCCGCCTATGTCGACCGCGTGGTCTTTCCTGCTTCGGAGTCGCACGCAGAACGGCGGCGCGCGATGCTCGAGTGCGCCGAGCTGCGTGTCGTCAAGGATCGGTTGACGCGACTTATGCTTTCGGAAACTTGCGAGGCTGCAACTTGAGCGCCGACCTGAAGCTTGGGGAGAGACTGCGCGTCCTGGGGCCGGACCCCCGCGCCTGCATCCTCGAGGCGCTTCCGCAAGCGATCCTGGTCGTCGCGGCGGACGGGTCGATCGGCGACGCCAACGCGGCTGCGGAAAACTTTTTCGAGATCAGCAAGGCCCTGCTTCTCGGCCAGAACATCGCGCGCCTGCTGCCTTACGGCTCGTCGCTGCTGACGCTCATCGATCAGGTGCGGGAGCGCGGCGCCGCGATCAACGAATACCGCCTCGATATCGGCGTGGTGGGGCCCGGCGGGGAGCGTCGCGTCGACGCGCACTGCAGCCCTTTGCCGCAGGAGGGCGACGTGCTGCTCGTGCTGCAGGAACGCACAATTGCCGATAAAATAGACAGGCAACTCACGCACAGGAGCGCCGCGCGCTCGGTCACGGGACTAGCGAGCATGCTCGCGCACGAGATCAAGAACCCGCTATCGGGCATCCGCGGCGCGGCGCAGCTGCTGGAAAGCTCGCTTTCCGACGACGACCGCGCGCTGACGCGGCTCATCTGCGACGAAACCGACCGCATCGTGCGGCTCGTGGACCGCATGGAGGTGTTTTCGGACCAGACGCCGCTGAAGCGCGAACAGGTCAATATCCATGTCGTGCTCGATCACGTGCGCAGAATCGCGCAGAGCGGCTTCGCCCGTCATATACGCTTCATCGAGAACTATGATCCCTCCCTGCCGCCCGTCGGGGGCAACCGCGACCAGCTCGTGCAGGTGATGCTCAATCTCGTCAAGAACGCCGCGGAAGCCATCGGCGACGCCGTCGACGGCGAGATCGAGCTCTCGACCGCGTTTCGACCCGGCGTCAGCCTGCGCACGCAGGGGTCGAAGCGGCCCGTCGGCCTGCCGCTCGAATTCCGCGTGCGCGACAACGGCCCGGGCGTGCCGGACGACATCGCGGCCCATCTTTTCGATCCCTTTGTCACGACAAAGTCCAACGGCAGTGGCCTAGGTCTTGCATTGGTGGCGAAGATCGTCCACGACCACGGCGGCATCGTCGAATGCGACTCGCACGACAGAAGAACGACCTTCCGTATACTCATGCCCATGTATCGATGACCGAACGACTGAACGGAAAAACTCTGTCGGGAGCGTGTTCGACAGCGAGGGGGCGGCGATGAGCCGCGGTGAAATACTTGTCGCCGACGACGACGCCGCGATCCGCACGGTCGTGGCGCAGGCGCTGTCGCGCGCGGGCTACGAAGTGCGC
Source organism: Methylocystis sp. (assembly GCA_035319645.1). GTDB lineage: Bacteria > Pseudomonadota > Alphaproteobacteria > Rhizobiales > Beijerinckiaceae > Methylocystis. The sequence continues at coordinate 7,526 of DATHCI010000045.1, forward strand.
ACCACGGGAACGGCTGCGACTCTCTGGCGCTGGGTGCAGTCAGGGGAAGGAGACCTCGTCGTCACCGACGTGGTCATGCCGGACGAAAACGCCTTCGAGCTGCTGCCGCGCATGAAGAAGCTGCGGCCCGAGCTGCCGATCATCGTCATGAGCGCCCAAAACACCTTCATGACGGCGATCAAGGCCTCAGAGCGCGGAGCCTACGAGTACCTCCCAAAGCCCTTCGACCTCAAGGAGCTCGTCGGCATCGTCGCGCGCGCCATGTCGGAACCGGGCAAGGCCCGTGCGCCCGAGCCCGAGGAGGAGGGCGAGCGCATGCCGCTCGTCGGGCGCTCCCCGGCGATGCAGGAGATCTACCGCTCGCTCGCCCGTCTCATGCAGACGGACCTCACCGTGCTCATCGTCGGCGAGTCCGGCACCGGCAAGGAGCTCGCCGCGCGGTCCCTGCACGACTACGGCAAGCGCAAGCGCGGGCCTTTCGTCGCCATCAACATGGCGGCCATTCCGCGCGAGCTGATCGAGAGCGAGCTTTTCGGGCACGAGAAGGGCGCCTTCACCGGGGCGGCGCAGCGCTCGGCCGGCCGCTTCGAGCAGGCCGAGGGCGGCACGCTGTTCCTGGACGAGATCGGCGACATGCCGATGGAGGCCCAGACGCGCCTCCTGCGCGTTCTGCAACAGGGCGAATACACGACCGTCGGCGGGCGCACGCCGATCAAGACCAATGTCCGGATCATCGCCGCGACCAACAAGGACCTGCGCGCTCTGATCCAGCAGGGTCTCTTCCGCGAGGATCTTTATTTCCGCCTGAACGTCGTGCCGTTGCGCCTGCCGCCGCTGCGCGAGCGCCTCGAGGACATCCCCGATCTCGTCCACCACTTCTTCAAGGTCGCGGCCGCCGAGGGCCTGCCGCAGAAGTATATTGATCAGGCGGCGTTGGAGCGCATGAAGCGCTATCGCTGGCCGGGCAACATCCGCGAGCTCGAGAACGTCATCCGCCGCCTTGCGGCCCTGCATCCCCAGGAGGTCGTGACCGAACCGCTCATCGAGGCGGAGCTGGAAGCGGAGAGCCGTCCCTTCGCCGACACGGCGCTGCGTCCGCCCGAGGTCGCCCCCGAGCGCGCGACGGTCGAAAACGGACTCACGCTCTCCGGTTCTGTCGAGATGCATCTCGCGAAGCTCTTCCGCGACGCGGGAGACGCGCTGCCGCCGCCGGGGCTCTATCACCGCATTCTGCGCGAGATCGAGGTTCCGCTGATCACGGCGGCGCTGGCGGCGACGCGCGGCAACCAGATCCGCGCGGCGGAGCTTTTGGGCCTGAACCGCAACACGCTGCGCAAGAAGGTCAATGACCTCGACATAAGGCTGATGCGGCTGCCGCGATAGGGCCGCAGGCATGGCGCCCGCGCGTCCCGGCTCGTCAGATGTTTTTTCTGTGCTCCGAGAGCAGGGGCTCCAACTTCAGGCTGTGCTCGGGGATGAGGTCGACGATCGCCTCCGCCGCCGCGCGCAGATTTGGGAGGGGCGGCGGCTTCGGCGCATCGAACCGATCCAGCGTGGCCAGGAAGGCGAGCGCGGCGGACTGCATCTCGCCGATTATGCCTCTCGCCACGGGACCAAATTCGTTTTCTCGCGTTTCGATGACGATGCGATCGTCTTGCACGGTCGCCGCGACCGCCCGGCCCTCTCGAGACGCGTTCAGGACTTCGAGAACCACTCGGTAGGGATCGAAGTCCCTGAAGATCAGGCAGGCGGGGGCAGGGGCCTGGGCGCAATCTTCCGCGGACTCCGCCACCAGAATGCAGGGAAGCAATGTGTCCCGCAATTCCAGTCGTTGCACGATGCGCCTTAGCGACCGTCCGGTGCCTACGAGGTCGACGAGCAGGGTGCGGTCGCCGAGCCGCGACCGCAGATAGGCCTCATAGGCGTCGCTATTCGAATAGCAGAGCTTTCGCGACATCTGCACGTAGAGACTCGACGGAATCCCAGCGCGCGCGAAATGGTTGGAGGCCAGCAGCCGATGCCAGAGATTGCAGTCCCGCGAGGCCGCCAGGACTCTGTCGGCGCCAAAGTCCTCGGCGCATATCCGGATCCAAAGCGCGCCAAGGATCATGAGCGGAATGTTGACGCCGATCTGCGCTTGCAGCGCGTTACGCGTTTGCGGATCGCGGTGGTGAGCTTGCAAGCGCGTCTCGCGCGCCGCCTGCGCATATGTCGTCAGACCCGCGTCGTTCAAGATTTCCTCTGCGGCGCTCCACCTTGAAATGGTCACCAGTCGTCCAGGAATGCCGAAGGCCGCAGGACTCTCGACGTCGGCATGGGGGTTGTCTCCAAGATGTTCGCGCAGACGATATTTCTCGAGAATCGTTGGCCAAACTTGCTTTTTATGTTTTCCGTAGTTGCTCAGATAAAGCGCGTTGTCGAGGCCGCATTTTTCTTCCAGGATGCGCTTGAGAAAGGAATAAGGTAGATACATATCCGATATTATTATGTCATCCGGATTGACGATCGATACGATCTCGGCGATCGGAAAAATATTATCCCATTCCTCCTGGAGCTCCATGAGCTGGAGCATGGCCGCCTGCTTTTCCGATATGACAGATTCTGCGATGAGCAACTCATAAATATCTGATAATCCGTAGGGGCGGCGGCCAAAGATGCTCATCTCCAGGCTGTGGCGTCGGCTTGCGAAATCCTTGATCCCCGTCCGGGACTCGAGCTTGCGAAAGACGCTGGTCGCGTAATAGCAGCGTCGCGCCACGAGCGTATCGAAGAGGTCGAAGCTCTGAAGGCGGGAATGGTAATCGGATTCGTTCGCTTCGAGCACATGCGCGGTCGCCGTTTGCTCATAGCAGGCGCCGGGATCGAGATAAAAGCCGGATAGACGCGGCGCGGCGCCTCCACAGCGCTCGGGCGCCATTCGGCAAGTTGGTCGCCCGTTGTGATCGATGAGGCTGAGCGTTCCGCCGTCGAGCGCCCAATAAGTCTCGCTCGAGCGCTGATGTCCGATGATAAGGCCGTTCCGGTGAAAGACGAGATTGCTGCTAAGTATTTCTGCGCCTGGGTCAACGCGAAGCGTGAATGTTCTGGACGTCAGCCACTCGGCCGTGATGCGAGACGATGTCCAATCCGCGCTTGAAACCATCAGAACGAGTTCCGCCGTTGCCTTTCAAGCCCGTCAATTCGGGGTGAAGGTCGTGGGTTGGGTTGGCCTCGGCGCGTCGATGCGGCGCTCCGCCATCGGGCAAGTCTGGTAAGCGTGAATTGCGACCCCATTGTGGGGGCTTCGATACGCGAGTATGGCCGCCACGGAGGCGTGGGGGCGCTGTCTCAACGAGCAGACGTTACGTTCTCAGTCAGACCGTCGGCAACGCAATCGCGAAGGTCGCCCCGCCGCCGGGCGTCTCTTCGACCCAGACCTTTCCGTGGTGCGCCTCGACGAGCTCCTTGACGATGGCAAGGCCCAGACCTGTCCCTGGCGTCGCATCGCTCTTGCGCCAGAAAGGTTCGAAGACGAGCTCGCGCTCCGCGGCGGCGACGCCCGCCCCGTGATCGACGACTTCGACCACCCCGTTCCCGTTTGCGCGCACGACGATGACGCCGCCGTTCGGCTCGGACCGCAAAGCGTTGTCGATCAGATTCGACAGGATAGACTCGAGCGCCCGTCGATCGGCTCGGACCTTCGTTCGTTGTTGCGGCGGCTCGAACTCGATTCTGCGGCCGTTTTCGATGACGAGCGGCATGTAGTCGGCGACGGTCGCGAGCGTCGCCTGGGCGAGATCAATCTCTTCGAAAGCGAGGCCCTGTCTTTCGTTCAGGCGGGCGAGCGCAAGCAGCTGCTCCGCGATGGTTCGCATGCGTCGCAGACTTCGGCGGAAGTCCTCGCGCAGCGAGTCGTTCTCCGGATTGTCGGCGCGGGCGCGCATGATGGCGATCGGCGTGCGCAGCTCGTGCGCTGCGTTGGCCGTGAAGCGGCGCTGGCGCGCGACCCCGGCGTCGAGCCGCGCCAAAAGACTGTTGATCGCCGAGACGAGCGGCATGATTTCCGCGGGCATCTGCGCCTCGGGAAGCCGCTCGCCGAGCGACTCGAGGTCAATCCGCGCCGCGGCGGCGGCGGCCTCCCTCAAAGGCGAAAGGCCGCGACGCACGACAAAGGCCGCGATGACGATCGAGGCCGCGATCAGCGGCAGATAGAACAGGCTGTTGGCCGACAGAAAGAAGACGTCGCTGAAGTCGCGCAGGATGAACGGCGAGTCCTCCCATGTGAAGGCGTAGCCGCAAGCGGCGGTGAGGAAGACGCGGTCGACGCGGCGCAGCGTGCGGATCGAGCAATTCGTTCGGCGCCCGCCATCTGCGTCGACCGTGAAGCTCGTCACCTTGAAGCGCAGCTTTTTCAGGCCTGAGAGCGTGGCGACGAGTTGCGGTGACGAGCCTTCGAGGGCCGTCATGTCCGCAGGATCGAACGCGGCGATCCGGAAGCCCGGAAAGCGCTCGACGTAGTGCGGGAGCTCGGGAGAGGGGGCGACGCGGCAGCCGTCGGTCGCGCAGGCGATCGACTCGCGCGCGAGCCGTTGCGCGCGCTCCTCCGCCCAGTCATCGAGCGTCACTCCCATATGGTCGAGATCGAAGATGGCGTAGAGCGGTATGACGGTCAGGCCGACGAGAAGATAGGCCGCGAGCTGCGCCGCGGCGAGAAAGACCACGAGTCGACAGCTCAAGGAGGGATGGGCGGTCACGAGCGCTCGAGCGCGAGGAGATAGCCGATTCCGCGCGCGGCATGGATGTCCACGCCAGCCTCGACCTCGGCCAGCCGGCGGCGCAGTCTCGACACGAGCACGTTCAAGCTGTTCCAGTGGATGTCGTCATCGATGCCGAACACCGCGTCGATAAGCGCATCGCGCATGACGACGCGACCCGCGCGACGCATGAGCGCTTCAAGCAGCGCGAGCTCCCGTCTTTGCAGCACGAGCGGCTCGCCGCGCGTGAAGACCTCGCGGCTTTTCGGATCAAATGCGAGAGCGCCGAAAGCGATCGGCGGCGCCGCTTCGCAGCCCGGCCGACGCAAGCTCGCGCGAATGCGCGCCATCAGCTCGTCCGGCTCGAAGGGCTTGACGATGTAGTCATCGGCGCCGGCGTCGAGCCCCTGAATCTTGTCGCGCGTCGCATCCGCGGCGCTGATCACGAGGATACGGATGCCGCGTTGCGCGGCGCGCGCCAGCGGGAGCAGGGCGAGACCGTCTCCATCGGGCAGCCGTCGATCCAGGAGCACGAGAGAATAGGGGCGGGTCGCGACAGCCTCGCTGGCCTCGGCGATCGAAGCGACGCGGTCGGAAAGATAGCCCGAACGCGCCGCCTGGCTCCCGATTTCGCGCGAAAGCTCAGGATTGTCCTCGACCACCAAGATTCGCATCCCGATGCTCCCTGTCGCAGGCTTCTAAGCAATGCGACGCATGCTTTTGCAACCGTGGCAAAAATGCCACGTGCGCACCGAATCAAACATCAGTCTCAGCCTCATTATGCTCATGTAAGGTCCAAAGCTCAGCATACGCAAGACGAATCACCGCCCCGCGGCGGGGATTGCAAACTAAGAACTCCGAACCCGAAGCATGTCTGCGGCGCAGAACGATCACAAGCGAGGTGCAGGCGCGATCGCAGCCGTCTTCGCGCTCTGCGCCCTGCTGCTGACGAGCTTCGTCTTCTTCGCTTTCCAGCCCGCTGGCGCGGGCGGTCTCTCGTGGTCGGGCGTGGTCGCAAGCTCCGACCAGCGCCTTTGCGACGAGGGCAGGTCCGGCAAAAGCGTCCCCTCTCATGATCGCCGCGATAAGAAAGATTGTTCCGCCTGTCTTGCTTGCGGTTTTGCGAGCGCCGCGGATCGCCTGATCGCGCCGAAGGGTTCTGGCGCCTTTTCGCTTCCCGAGGCGGCTGCGACGTTGGAGCCGGGCGTTTTCGTGACCGGCCGCGCGCCGCGCCGCGCCATGACCGGAGCCTGGTCGTCGAGGGCGCCACCTGTATTTTGCTGAGTGATCGCGTTCGACGCAATCCTTCCCCCAAGACCCGCGGCTTCGTGGCGCCGTCCCAGGAGATTCCCATGTTTCGCTCTGCCCTCGGGCGCGGCGCGTCGATCGCGGCCGTCGCTTCCGCGTTGACCTCCGCGAGTCTCGCTCAAGAATCGCTGCCGACGATCGAGGTCGGCGGGCAGAGGCCGAACGCACAGGCAGGCGCCTCGTCCGCCGCCGGCGGACAGGGGACTTCCGCCGCGACGACGCCGATTTCCGGCGTGGCGCAGCCGCCGCGGGAAGACAACGAGACCTATCGCCCCGAAAACGCCTTCTCGGCGACGAAGACCAATACGCCGGTCATGGAGACGCCGGCCTCGATCCAAGTCGTGCCGCGCGCGGTCCTGAACGACGAGCAGGCGGTCGAAATCAGTCAGGCGATCAACAATGTCTCCGGCGTCATCGCCACCGACGAACGCCTCTCCGGCACGCCGACCTTCTGGATTCGCGGCTATCTGACCAACATATATTACATCGACGGCGTGCGATTCGATTCGATCAACAGCAACACGAATCAAGACCTCTCCGACATCGACAGGGTCGAGGTGCTGAAAGGGCCGGCGTCGATCCTCTATGGCCGCGGCGACCCTGGCGGCCTCATCAATCTCGTCCGCAAGCAGCCGCTGGAAAAGCCCTATGCTGCGATCGAGCAGCAATTCGGCTCCTGGGGGGATTTCCGCACGACCCTCGACACGACCGGGCCGCTGACGAAGGACAATACGCTGCTCTATCGCTTCAATCTCGCCTGGGAAGACAGAAGCAACTTTATCGAGAGCTCCAACGTTCACCTCGTCCATCTCGCCCCGACTGTGCGCTGGAACGTCGATGCTCACACCTATCTGAACGTCTATCTGACCTACAACCTTCAAGGAACGCATGACGAGACTCAGTCGCCCGTCTTCACGAGCATCGGTCCGAACTCCAGCTATCCCTGGTACGCCTTCGCCTTCGGGACGGGAAGCGCTCCGATCCTGAACCTGCCGCGCAATCAGAACCTCTCGCCTCCCTGGTCGAAAAGCCGGAGCGAGGAGATCGACGTCGGCTATCTCTTCAGTCGCGACCTGAACGAGGACTGGAATCTGCGCAGCCGCTTCAATGCGCAGCTGGCGGACTTCATCCATTGGGGACAATTCCCGCTGGGCTGGGACAACATCGATGGCGTTCCGTTCCAGGTCAGCAATATCGGCGAGTTTTTGTCGGACTGGACGTCGCAGAGCTACTACGCCGACGTGGAGCTCACCGGCAAGGTGAAGACCGGCGATCTCGACCATACGCTTCTGATCGGCTCCGACCTTCAACATTTCAACTTCCAGGGCAATCCTTATATCGCCCTTCCGACGTCTTTCGGCGGCCCGATTCAACCGATCAACCCGCTCTATCCGATCAGCACTTCGGTCCTCGCTTATCTCCCCTTTAATTACCCGAGCTCCACCGGCGAACATGAAGTGTGGTGGGGCGTATCGTTTCAGGATCAAATCAAGCTGCCGATGAATTTCTTCTTCCTCGCGGGAGGCCGTTACGATCATGTGATAAACTATAACGCCGTGGGTCAAACCAACCCGGTGACCGGCTATCTGTTCAACAACGGACGGATAACGAGCGACGCGCAACGCGTGACGCCGCGTTTCGGCCTGCTCTGGCGGCCCATTCCCTGGTTCAGCGTCTATGGCAGCTATCTGACCAATTTCGGCAATCTGCCCACGGAATCGCGGAATCCGTTGCCGCCCGAGTCGGCCCAGCAGTGGGAGGTCGGGGTCAAGACGGAGCTTCTCGACGACAGGTTGACGGCGACATTGGCCTATTACGATCTCACCAAGCAGCACATCGCCTATCCGGATCCGACCGATCCCACGGGGCTCTCCTCGCTCGCGCTCGGCGAAGCGCGCAACCGCGGCGTCGAGCTCGACGTCGCCGGCGAAATCCTGCCGGGTTGGAAAATAATCGCCGGCTACTCCTACATCGCCTCGATCATCACCAAGGACGGCGGCCTCATCTATGACAATTACAGCGGCGCGCTGCTGAGCGTCACCGGCAACCAGGGCAAGCGGCTCGGCGGCGTGCCGCGCGACTCGGGCAATCTGTTCACGACTTACGAGTTTCAGGCCGGCCCGCTCAAGGGTCTGAAGCTCGGCGGCGGCGCGCTCGCCCGGAGCCTTGCGCAGGGCGACAACTGGAACGATTTCCACCTTCCGGGCTACGCGACGATGAGCCTGCTCGCCGCCTATACGACGACGATCTATGATCGAAAGACGACGTTCCAGCTCAACGTGGACAATGTGCTCGACACGCGCTACGCGACCGAAGCCTATGTCGGCCCCTTGTCGGTCTACAATGGACAGCCGCGCCGCATCAAAGGCGCGATCAAGGTCGAGTTCTAGCAATGGTCCGGCGCGTTTGCGTCATCGCGCATCGATGGGTCGGCCTCGCCATGGCGGGATTCCTGATCCTCGTGGGGCTGACGGGGAGCATTCTCGCCTTCAACACCGAGATCGAGCGGCTCTGCGCGCCGCAGCTCTTCGCGCGATTGCGTCCCGGCGAGTCGCGGCTCGATCTCGCGACGCTGATCCTGCGGGCGCAGGAGCAGCTGCCGCAGGCGCAGGTATTCGGCGCGATCCTCACGGAGCCCGACCAGGCGAGCCTCTATGTCGCTGCGCGCGAGGACCCCGCGACCGGAAAGGCCTATGATCTCGGCTTCAATGAATTCTTCGTCGATCCCTGGACTGGCGCGGAGCTCGGACGACGCCGGCGCGGCGATCTCTCGCAGGGCCTCGTCAATCTGCCGTCCTTCATCTACGAGCTGCACTGGACGCTCGCCATCGGCGCAGCCGGCCAATGGACGCTGGGCGTTTTGGCGCTCGTATGGAGCGTCGACTGCTTCGTCGGTTTCTATCTGACCTTGCCGCCGACGAGCAGGCGGTTCTGGCGTCGCTGGCGCCCGGCCTGGCTCATCAAGCGCCGCGCCGGACTCTACCGGCTGAACTTCGACCTGCACCGCGCTTCGGGCCTGTGGCTTTGGCCGATGCTCTTCGTCTTCGCCTGGTCCAGCGTCATGATGGACATCCGCCCGGCCTATGAGTGGGTGACGCAGCGCCTGTTCGACTATAAATCGGACGTGGACATGTTTCTCGCGGCGCCGCAGGGGCCGCCGCATCCGCCGCAGCTCGACTGGCGCGCGGCGCTGGAGAGAGGCGAGCGGCTCATTGCCGAACAGGCCGCGCTTCGCGATTTCAGGGCAGGGGAGCCCGTGAGCCTGATGTATTTCGCCAGCCGGAATTTTTATCTTTACGAAGTTCGGGGCAGCCGCGACCTCATCGAGCGGTCGCCGAAGGGCGGCGGCACGGAGGCGATCTTCGACGGCGACAGCGGCGAGCTCATCGCCTTGAGGCTGCCGACTGGCGAGCGCCTCGGCAACACGATCGAGAGTTGGCTCTACGCGCTGCATATGGCGCGGGTTTTCGGCATGCCCTATCGGCTCTTCGTCTGCGCGCTGGGCTTCGTCATCGCTCTGCTGTCGGGCACGGGCGTCTATATCTGGTGGAAGAAGCGGTTGGCCCGCTGCTTCCATGCGCGACGCGGACAGAACCCGCCGGCGTCGCTCCGCTCCTTTCCATCCCCGGCTGGCTCCGCGCCGGGTCGATCCCGCTCCCGCCGCGATAATTCACCTTTCTCGACGTTTTCCTAACGGCTGCGGCGGGAAACGGCGGCGGCGATTTGCCGCGGCCAACGCGCGCGACTATAGCTCTTTCTTATGAACGGCCCGGGACAGACCAACCGCCCCGTCGCGCCACCGCGTATTGCGCGCGCGCGCTGGCCCTGGCTCGGCCCCGTCATCGTGCTCGTCGCGCTCGGCTGCGCGCTGACGACCTTTCTCGTCATGGCCGAATTCGGCCCGCTCGCGCCGACGAGCGATACGCTCTACGCGCTTTATGTCGCCGACGGTCTGGCGCTCGTGGCGCTGGCCGGCCTCGTGTTTCGCCAGTCCTACGCGCTGTTCAAGGCCTGGCGGCGCGGCGTCGCGGCGGCGCGGCTGCATCTGCGCACGGTGGCCTTCTTTGTGGGCGTCGCGCTCGCGCCGGCGCTCGTCCTGGCGATGGTCAGCTCGATCAGCCTCGATCGCGCGCTGAACCCGTCCTTTCTGGCCAATCTCAAGAATTTCGTGCAGAACACCGCCAACGCCGCGCAGGCCGTGCAGGGCACGCTCTGCGGCGCGCTGGTGCAGGAGGCGCAGCTCATGGCCTCCGATCTCGACTCGGCGGCCAGCCTCTTCGTGGCCAATCGCGTGCAGTTCCACCAGTATTTCGTGCGTCGCGCCCGCGTTCTCGATTTTGCCGCCGCCGCGATGATCAGCCGCGACAACAAGCTGCTCGACGACGCCTCGCTTGCTGGCTCGCCGGCGGCGGTCCTGATCGCGCCCCCCGATTCCGAGTTCGACAACGCCTTGCGCGATGATCGGCAATGTCTGACGATCGACGAAGACAAGGCCTTCGTCGCCTTGCGGCCGCTGAAGGCCTTCCCGAACACGTTTCTCTACGTAACCCGGTCGATCGACCGCGAGGGGCTCGAATTCGCCGAAGAAACCGGGAAGCTCATCAAGGCCTATGACGCCTTCGAGACCTTCGGCGCGGCGGTCAAGCGCGCCTTCGTCACGATGTACGCGCTGTTCACCACGATTATCCTCCTCTCGGCAATCTGGGTCGGATTGGAGTTCGCGAACAGATTGGTGGCGCCGATCCGCGACCTCATCACCGCGACGGATCAGGTCACGGCGGGCGATCTCGGCGCGCGGGTCGAGGTCGACCGCTCGCACGGCGATCTCGCCAGGCTCGGCGAGGGCTTCAACAAGATGACCGTCGAGCTCGAGCAGCAGCAGAAGAGCCTCATCGAGGCGAGCCGTCTCAATGAAGAGCGGCGCGCCTTCACCGAGGCCGTGCTCGCCGGCGTGCCGGCGGCGGTGTTCGGCGTCGACGGGGGCGGCGCGATCAGCGTCGTCAACCGCTCGGCGCAGGAGCTTCTCCATAGCGGCGGCCACGGGAGCGCGGTCGGCCTCCCGGCGCAGGACGCCGGGCCCGAGCTCGCGCCGATCCTGCGCGACGCGGCGGAGATCTTTCCACGCCCTCTGCAGAGCCAGATCACGATCAAGCGCGGGACCGCGGAACGCACGTACAATGTGCGCGTCACTTCGGCCAAGGGCGCAGAGGACAAGCCGAATTTCGTCGTGACGCTCGACGACATCACCGATCTCGTCGCGGCGCAACGAAGCTCCGCCTGGGCGGACGTCGCGCGCCGCATCGCCCATGAGATCAAGAATCCGCTGACGCCGATCCAGCTTTCGGCCGAGCGGCTCAAGCGCAAATACGGCAAGGTCGTCACCGAAGACCGAGACATTTTCGACCAGTGCATCGACACGATCGTCCGCCAGGTCGACGACATCAAGCGGATGGTCGACGAGTTTTCGTCCTTCGCGCGCATGCCGAAGGCGCGGCTGAAGCCCGACGACCTCAGCGAATGCGTGCGCCAGGTCGCCTTCCTCATGCGGGTCGGCAACGCCGACATCGACGTGATCGAGGAGCTGCCCCAGCCGACGCTCTTGGCGAATTTCGACCGGCGCCTGCTATCGCAGGCGCTCCAAAATATCGTCAAGAACGCGATCGAGGGCATCGCCGCGCGCGCGCCCGAGGATGCGGAAGAGAAGGGCGTGGTCCGCATCACGCTCCTCGCGCGCGACGGCGAGGCGGAAATCGACGTGATCGACAATGGCAGGGGCTTTCCGGAGAACAACCGGCACATGCTGCTCGAGCCCTATATGACGACGCGCGCCGAGGGCACGGGACTGGGGCTGCCGATCGTCGCCAAAATCATCGAGGATCACGGCGGCCGGCTGGAGCTGCTCGACGCGCCGCAGGGCAGGGGCGCCTGCGTGCGGCTGAGGATTCCGCTTGCGCCGGCTGCGCTCGAAGCCGATAAGACGCAGCTGCCTCAAACGAACGACGCGTGATGCCGAGCGACATACTCATCGTCGACGACGAAAAGGATATCCGCGACCTGGTGGCCGGCATTCTCAGCGACGAAGGCCACAGCGCGCGCACCGCCAAGGACGCCGACGAGGCGCTCGCCGCCGTCGCGGCCCGGCGCCCCAATCTCGTCTTTCTCGACATCTGGCTGCAGGGCTCGCGGCTCGACGGGCTGCAGGTTCTGGAGACCATCCGCAGGCAGCACCCGAACCTCCAGGTGGTCATGATCTCCGGGCACGGCAATATCGAGACCGCGGTGACGGCGATCCGCATGGGCGCCTATGACTTCATCGAGAAGCCGTTCAAGGCCGACCGGCTCGTGCTCATCGCCGAGCGCGCGCTGGAGGCTGACGCGCTGCGTCGCGAAGTCTCGGCGCTGCGGCGGCGCTCCGGCGTCAACGACCGCATCGTCGGCTCGTCGCTCGCGACCGTGCATCTGCAGCAGAACATCGCAAAGATCGCGCCGATCAACTCGCGCGTCCTCATCATGGGCGCCTCGGGGTCCGGCAAGGAGCTCGCGGCGCGCTGCATCCACGAGGCGTCGAGCCGCGCCGGCGGGCCTTTCGTCGTCATCAACGCCGCGACGATCACGCCCGAAAATTTTGAGATCGCGCTCTTCGGGCGCGAAGATCCGGGCGAGCATGCCGTGGGCGCGCTGGAGGAGGCGCATGGCGGCACGCTGTTCCTCGACGAGATCGGCGACATGCCGACAGCCGCGCAGGCCAAGATCTTCCGTGTGCTCGTCGACCAGACGTTTCAGCGCGTCGGCGGCGCGCACAAGGTCGAGGTCGATGTGCGCATCATCTCAGCCTCGGCGCGCGACCTGCCGGCGTTGATCGAGGAGGCGACTCTGCGCGAGGACCTCTACCATCGCCTGGCGGTCACGACCCTGCGCGTGCCGCTGCTGATCGAGCGGCGCGACGACATCCCCGAGCTCGTCGACCATTTCATCGAGAGCCTGTCGCTCGCCTCGGGCTTCCCCCGCCGCAAGGTTTCCGCCGACGCGCTGGCGGTGCTGCAGATGTACGACTGGCCGGGCAACATCCGGCAGCTGCGCAATGTTGTCGAGCGGCTGATGATCCAGACCTCCGGCGACCCGGGCGCGGAGATCACCGCCGAGACGCTGCCGCGCGACATCGGCGAGCTCGCGCCGGCGACGCCGGCGAGCGTGCGCGGCGAGAAGCTGATGGCCCTGCCGCTGCGCGAGGCGCGGGAAGTGTTCGAACGCGAATATCTCGTCGCGCAGCTAAGCCGCTTCTCGGGCAACATCTCGCGCACGGCCGAGTTCATCGGCATGGAGCGCTCGGCCCTGCACAGGAAGCTGAAGGCGCTGGAGATTGAGTGAGGGGAGCAGTGAGAGGGGCCGATCGGCTCAGAGTTTATATATGGATGCAATAGCCGAAACGGAGATTTGGCCATGCAGGCTACCCGCCTAACTGCCGAATTACGAATTACGGTAACGTGATATTCGAGCGCCCAGAACGAGAAAAGAGCCCTAAATTCACCCCGCCGCCCCGGCGCCTCGCCACATATCGACGAACCTTGGGCAACGGGAGAGGCCTCCGAGGAAGCTCGTTGTCTCAAAGGTGCAGCTGTGCTTTATGACGCCGCGAAATCAGGAAGCGCGCCATGATCTTCGTCATTACGGTGCGGGGACATGGCTACACCATCCAAAGTCTGATCGATGGCGCCTATGGTTTCCCGACCCCGCAGCTCGGCCATGTCAGCTACGAGGAGATACTCAGGGCAATTCAGGTGCCCAAAGCGACCTATATATTTGCCGACCTTGAGCGGCTAAGCGCTTGGGAACTCCAGCTTGCGGCGCATTTATACCTGGTCTTGAACCGGCACGGGCTCCGTTGCCTCAACGACCCGGCGCGGGCGATGGCTAGGGTCGAATTGTTGCGCTGTCTTCACGCCGCCGGCATCAATCCCTTCCAAGTGTGGCGCGCCGACGAGCGGCCGCGCCCGACCAGGTTTCCCGTGTTCATCCGGCACGAGAGCGACCACGACTTGCCGCTGACGGACCTCATCGCCGATTCGGCGCAGCTCGATCAAATGCTCGCCGACATTCGTGGGCGTGCGATCCCGTTGCGCGGCCTTATCGTCCTGGAACACTGTCCGGCGCCTTACGGGCACGGGCTCTGGCACAAATGGGGCACCTTCCGGGTGGGCGACGCCCTCTCCGTCGATCATATCTCCGTCGACGACAAATGGCTGGTCAAATATGGCGACTATGAAAAGCTAAACGACGAAGCGGTGCGCGACGAACACGACGCGGTAATGTCGAACCGCTATTCGGTCGACCTTGCCCGTGTCTTCGATCTGGCGCAAATTGAGTTCGGCCGCGCTGACCATGCGACCGTCGATGGGCGGACGGTGGTTTACGAGATCAACACCAACCCCTACATCGGGCGTTTCGTCCCGGACAGCATACCGATGCGCTTAGAAACGCAGCGGCGTAGCCGTCACCGGCTTGCCGCAGCGTTAGAAGCGATCGATACGAAGGATGCAGGAGTTGTGCAACTCCATACGACGGAGTTGCTCGCACAACTCCGGTCCCTTCCCTCGGGGCTCATGACGCCGCGACGTTGACGCTGTGATCGTCCTGCGGGATTACTACCCCGACGGGGGCGG
>DATHCI010000046.1:0-5675 GCA_035319645.1 Methylocystis sp.
GCGATCGTCATGCCCGGCGTGCGCGTCGGCGACGAATGCGTCGTCGGCGCCGGCGCGGTCGTGACCAAGGACGTGCCCTCGCATTCGATCGTCGTCGGCAATCCGGCCCGCATCGTGCGCTCCGGAATCAGGACGCGCAAATGGGGAATCCTCGAAGAAGAATTTTCGGAGGCCTATGCGCAGCTCAGCGGCGAAGTCACGGCGCCCGAAGGCGCAGCCCTGGAGCCGCTCCGGCAGGCCGGGAGTGGGGCGCCCAGCGGAAAAAGCTGACGCGGGGATTTCCGGCGCCACAGACGTGATATGGAGGCAGCTTTCGCGTCGCGCGCCCGAGCGGAGGAAGAAAAATGGCAGACCCTGCGGAGAGCTATCGCTATTTCCTTTCCTATTCCGGCGTGAAGCTGCCGCTCAACCTCGTGTCGCCGATCGAGGCCGGAGCGCTCGGGAATCGCAACACCTATTTTCGCGCGAGCTACGACTCGCAGGACCGCCTCGTGCGCTGCGAGAAGATGGTCTATGGCGAAGTCGAGCTGCGCCATGACTACGAATATCACGCAAATGGCGGTCTGAGCCGCGCGGTCATCGACATGGCCGGCGACGAGACCGAGCTTCGGTTCGATGCGGAAGGCCAGCAGATCCGCGAGTGACGCGTCCGCTATGCCGCCCGCGCCGAGGTCAGGCCGCGGAAGATTGCGCAGCGGCGGAACACGGCGAGGTCCGGCGCGACGCTCTTCTGATGGCAGAACTTCGCCGTGAGCTTGGCGAGCCCCTTGATGTCCCGGCCGGTCGCCTCCGGGAACACCTCGACGAGATCGTCGATGAGCCGGTCGTCGAGCCCGAGCCCGAACTGCTCGGCCATGACCCGCCAGATGCGGCGCTTCGCGTCCCCGTCCGGCGGATTATATTTGATGAGCGCGATGCAGCGCGAGACGATCGCCTCGTCGATGTCGTCGACCCGGTTCGTCGTCAGGAACAGCAGGCCATTGAAATATTCGAGCACGCGCAGAAACACGCCGACGACCGCGTTCATGGCGATGTTGTCGTCGCGGCGCTTGATATAGACGTCCGCCTCGTCGATGAGCATGACCGCGCCCCAGCGCTGCGCGCGGGTCAATATGTCCTTCAGCGCCGTCTCCATCGTCCCGACATTGAGGCCGAGCTGTCCCGAGTGGACGCGATAGAGCGGTCTTTGGATGATCTCGGAATAGACCTCTGCAGTCAATGTTTTGCCGACGCCGGGCGGCCCGGCGCACAGCACGGTGGTGCCGCCGGACTTGCCCTGGACGATGTCGTCCATGAGCACGTCCATCTCGGCGGTCAGGATGTCGATGAGGTCGGTCTGCTCCTGCGGCAGCACCAGCTTCTGCTTGAGCTGCGGCTGATATCGATAGGGCCGCATCTCGTCGACATGCACCCAGACGTGATGATGCAGGTCGAGATGGAACATCAGGATGTAAGGGTGCACAGGGATCTGCGTGAAGAGCCCCGGCGGGAACCGCTCGCGCAGCTCGGCGATCTCGTCCTCGCATGAGAAGTTGTTGCTCTTGCCGGCCTTCTTCAGGAAGTGGGCGAGCACGTCGCCCGGCGCTTCGAGCGTCAGGCTGCGCGCGGCGAGCACCGCCTCGTCATTGACGAGCCGCGCCTCGCCGCCGCTCGTCGACAGCACCACGACGTCCTTGCGCGACCAGTCGGTGTCGCGATGAGTCGCGTTGGGATCCTCGGCGTGAAAGCCCGTTCCTTTTCCGGAGAACTGCACGCCGTAACGCTGACGCCAGTCGAAATAGGTCTCGCTCGCCTGGTCGAAGGCTTCGATCAAGACCTTCGTCTCGCGCAAAAAGCCCTTGGCGGCCAGGGCCTCGGCGATCGTGCGTCCGGCGATATCGGCGGCCATGATGCGGATGAGATTGGTCTGCAGCGTCCCCTTGGCGTTGGCCTTGATCTCGATGAGGATCTTGCCGGCCTCGTCGTTCGACGCCGCCACATAGTCGATGCGGGTCACGACATAGGGCAATGGCTTCGCCGCGACGCTCGCCGAGAAGAGCCAGCCGCGTTGCGCGCCGGCCGTTATGAAGCGCACGAGCGCCGGCAGGGCGTCCTCGAGCTCCGCGGCCTCGAAGCGCGCTCCCGCTTCCGCGAAGGCCGAGCGCAGCGTAGAGATCTGGGCGGCGCGCGCCTTGAGCTCCGGCCCCGCCTGCTTATAGAGGTCCTCGAGAAAGTCGAGCTCGTCGCCTGACAGATGCGAGAGGTCGATCTCGACGCGGTCGCCGAAGCGTAGCTGCGCCGAAAGCCCGGCGTGGGAGGGAAAGCGCGAGATCAGCGCCTCGACGTGGGGCTTGTCGATCTGGATGTTCACGGTCGTGTTCGCCTTTCGTCGGAATAGGCCGGGAGGCTGATCAGCCGAACGTCCTCGACGCTCGCGCCGACGGTGAAATGATAGACGTCCTGGAATTGCGTTTGATCCGCGGCGAGACCCATGAGCGCATGGACCTCGTCGTCGAAGAAGCAGCCGATCCCGGTTCCGGAAAGCCCCGCGGCGGTCGCCTCGAGATAGAGCGCCTGACCGGTGAGCCCGGCCTCCCAATGCAGGCGGCGATAGGCGAAGGCGCCGTCCTCAGCGAGCGCTCGGTCGAAGTCGGCGAGCATGGCGACGGCGAAACAGCCCTTGCCGGCGATCGGCTGAAGGCAGGAGAACTTGGCCGCCTCGCGCTCGCAGGGTCCCTCGCGCAGGAGAAAAAGGTCGAGGTCTTCGAGACCGACGGGCGCCCAGGCGAAATCCGTCGCCGAGCTCGCCGCGAGACGCCTCGCCGCCTCCGCGTCGCGCTGCAACAGATAGAGGCCGGGATCCAGCCCATCGACGCGATGCACAAAGAGCAGCAGCGTCAATCGCGCCGGCCAGGGAAAGCTCGCGAGCAGCGGGGGGACGCCGGGCAAGGTCGCCCGCAGCATGGCCGCGAAAGCTTCACGCGGCAGAACCGCGACGCCATCCATGCGCTGGGCGCTGCGCCGCCGCCGCACGACTTCGCCGATTTCGGGCGCGGTTCTCACCGCCCGCGGCGCTCGCTCAGCGCCTTGAGCAGGAGCCGGGCCGCGCGGCTTGTGGCAGAGCCGCGCGGCGCGATCGACCGCGGGCCAGGCGTCGTGGTCCTCGCTCAACCGATTGGCCGCGCCCTGCCAGCGACGCGGCGCCTGCGCCAGCGCGAGCACATCGATCGAAGGGACCGGGCCAGCCCCGATCCAGAGCAGCGCGTCGGGATGCTCCTCCTCGCGGCGGCGCCAGGCGTCGTCACGGTCGAGCCCGAGCAGGACCGCGACCTCGTCGTCTCCGGGCTCGGGAAGGACCTGCGCCCGCCAGCCCAGAGCGGCGGCCGCCTGCGCGGCGGCGCCGATCGCATGGCCGGCGTCGAGCTGACAGTAGCGGAAGGCGCGCTCGCCATATTTCCAGCTCTCGCGCCAATGCACCGCGCTCAGGCCGAGCAGGAAGCCGCCTGCGGGAAGGACTTGCGCGGCCTCGAAAGTCGCTCGCTCCTCGAGCGCGTGCTCGACCGGCGCATAGTGAAAGAGCGCCGCGCTGGCGCCGAGGTCGCCTGCATTGAGCAGCGCATAGGCCTCGGTCGGGTGAAGATTGCCCGAGGACGGATTGTTGCGCAGCGCCCAGAGCGAGCCCTCATAGCTCTTCCAGGCGCTGAGCCCGAAGGCGAGCTCGAAGAACAGCCCCAGAGACCGGGCCGAGATCGGCGCGACGGCGCTCGCCGGCCCGGGAAACGGGGCGGTCGGCTCGCGGTCCCGCAGCGGCAGCTCGACGAGCCGCGCGCCCTCGAAGCGGCGGTAGGGGCAAGGCTGGGACTGCCCGTCGAGAAAGGCGGGCCCCAAGGCATAGCGCGTCGGCTGGTGCTTGGTTCGCCGGTGATAGGCGACGATATGCGCCGGCAGACCCTCCTGCTCGAGGCTCAGCATGGGCGAGACTCGCAACGCGAGGCACGGAATTTGTTTTCGATGCGCGTCATGGGGCGACCTCCGCGCCGCGCATTCAAGAAACGCGCCGGGATCGGAAGACCCCTTGGGACCAGTCAATTCAGGAGGTTGCGCGGTCGGCGGAACTTCCGTGGCGCGAAGGACGGCAAAAAATGTCCGAAAGCTTCACCATTTCGTCGACTCCGCATGCAGCCTTCGGCGCCCTGGTCGCGCTGTCGCTGCCGCCCCAACCGATGCGGCGGTTCACGCGCGAGGAGGCGTCGATCGTCGCGCGCGCCCTGGCGGCGGTCGCGCGCGGGGCGAGTTCGGAGCGGCAGGTCTATATGAGTCCGATCGCGAGCGACCAGGATTTTGACGCGCGCGTCGGCGACAATGGGCTCGCGGTCACGGCCGAAGGGTTTTCCGAGATTGCGCTCGACTGGACTGAGACCCGCATGCTCGCAGAAGCTCTGGCGCGCGCGGGCGGAGTCGCGTAAGGGCGCTCAGGCGCCCGAAATCTTGTCGATGCGCTTGTTGAGCTCCTCGACCTGACGCTTCAGATCCTCGACCTCGGTGCTGGATTTCGCCGCGCCCTCTTCAGCGTGGGTCGGGCCGGTCGTTCCCTCTATCTCGACGCCGAAGGGGTTGAAAATTCTCAACGCCTGGCGAAACACCGCCATATTGGTGCGCGCCTGCTCCTCGACGGCGGCGAAGGCCGCCCGCGCCTGGTCGCTGAAGGGGCCGGAGCCCAGCGCCGAGGAGAATTGCTCGCGGAATTTCTGCTGGTCGCGGGTGAACTTGTCGAGCGAGAACTCCAGATAGCTCGGCACCAGCATCTGCATTGAATCGCCATAGAAGCGGATGAGCTGGCGCAGGAAGGAGATCGGCAGCAGGGCCTGACCGTCCTTGCCCTCCTGCTCGAAGATGATCTGGGTCAGCACGGGGCGCGTGATGTCCTCGCCGGTCTTGGCGTCGCTGACCACGAAGTCCTCGCCGCGCTTGACCATCGAGGCGAGATCTTCGAGCGTCACATAGGTGCTGGTGCCGGTGTCATAGAGGCGGCGGTTCGCGTATTTCTTGATGATCGTTGGCTTTTTCTCGGTTGTCATCGTCGCGCGCCGCCTTGCGATTCTCGGCTTGGCCGGAAATTTCGCCTCGGAAAGAGGCGAGATTGCCGCAACGATAAGCTTAAAACCGGCCCTGCGGCAATATTTTCGTCGCATCGGCTTTCGCTTCGCTCCAATCCGTGCTTAACGGCGGGGCGGCCTCTACCCGTCCCGGAGGCGGCGCGTCCGCGCGTCCCCGGCCTCCCCGAAGGCCCAAATTCACCCAGGAGATCGACATGACGACCGAAATCGTGATCGTGTCCGCGGCGCGCACCGCCGTCGGATCCTTCAACGGCTCGCTCGCCGGCGTGCCGGCGCATGACCTCGGCGCCGCCGCGGTCAAGGCCGCGTTGGAGCGCGCCTCGGTCGCCCCCGCCGAGGTCTGCGAGGTGATCCTCGGCCAGGTGCTGACGGCGGCGCAGGGCCAGAACCCGGCGCGCCAGGCGGCGATCAAGGCCGGCATCCCCGACAGCGCCACCGCTTTCGGCGTCAACCAGGTCTGCGGCTCGGGACTTCGCGCCGTGGCGCTCGCAGCCCAGCAGATCCAGGCGGGCGACGCGCAGATCGTCGTCGCCGGCGGTCAGGAGAGCATGTCGCTCTCGCCCCACGCCGCGCATCTGC
>DATHCI010000047.1:0-59766 GCA_035319645.1 Methylocystis sp.
ATCGGCGCAGGTCAGATGGGCCGAGGCATCGCACAGGTGTCCGCGCTCGCCGGCTACGACGTGGCGTTGAACGACGTGAGCGACGGGCGGATCGCCGCGGCCGTCGGCGACATCACGAAGCGGCTGCAGAAGTCCGTCGAGAAAGGCAACATCGAGGCTGGCGCTTGCCAGGCGGCGCTCGCGCGGATCAAGCCGGCCGTTTCCCTCGCCGATTTCGGCGACGTCGATCTCGCGATCGAGGCGGCCTCCGAGAACGAGGAGCTCAAGCGCTCCATCCTGACCGAGGTCGCCAAGGGCATGAGGCCCGACGCGATCATCGCCACCAACACGTCCTCGATATCGATCACAAGGCTCGCCGCCGTCTCCGGCCGGCCGGAGCGCTTCATCGGGATTCACTTCATGAATCCCGTGCCGAAGATGCAGCTCGTCGAGGTGATTCGCGGCATCGCCACCGACGACCGCACTTTTGAGGACGCGCGGCGCTTCATCCAGCGGCTCGGCAAGACCGTCACCGTCGCCGAGGACTTCCCGGCCTTCATCGTCAACCGCATCCTCCTGCCGATGATCAACGAAGCCATCTACACGCTCTATGAGGGCGTCGGCTCCGTCGAGGCGATCGACACGGCCATGAAGCTCGGCGCCAACCACCCCATGGGGCCGCTGGAGCTTGCCGACTTCATCGGTCTGGACGTATGCCTCTCGGTGATGCAGGTGCTCCATGAAGGGCTGGCGGACTCGAAATACCGCCCCTGCCCGCTGCTTGTGAAATATGTCGAGGCAGGCTGGCTCGGACGCAAGACGCAGCGCGGCTTTTACGACTACCGCAGCGGCAATCCCGTCCCGACCCGTTGAAGGCGCTTCCAACCCTCCTTCGTTCCGCATCCGCGCGCTCGCACGCCCCAGAAGGGCGCCACAACTCAACTTTGCATTGACAACCACAGGTTGTTAGATAGATAGTTCTACACCGGCAAGCATCGCTGAGAAAAGGCAAAATCCGCCCCGAGGAGTTCAGGAAATGGTTCGGCGCGCCAAAGCCGTGGCGCAGGCCACGGCAATGAAATTCGAGGACGAGTCGCTCCAAGCGCCGCGGGAGAAGGAAGAGGACCCCGCGGCTCTGGCGTCCTATATCGCCGAGATGACGGCCGCGCTCGCGTCCCTCGCCAGCGAAGCCGGTCTCCCGATGCTCGCCTATTTCCTCAATCTGGCGCGGGTCGAAGCGCAGATCCATGCGCGCGACCTGGGCGATCGCACGCCCGCCCGCGCAGGGTGAAGGGCGTTTCGCGACGTTGGGCGGAAGCCAGCCCTCGCATAAGGCCGGCCGGAGCTTCACGAGCCGCCTGGCACCGCCGGCGCGCCGACCCACTCGGAATTCGGCGGCAGGCTCTCGCCTTTCATGACCACGGTCAGCGGCCCGAGCCTCACGAAGTCGCCGACATGCGTATCGTAGAGCACGGTCGAGCCGGCGCCGACGCTCACGCCATCGCCAAGGCGCACGCGCCCGACCTTCATGACGCGATCTTCATAAAGATGGGTCTGGAGCGCGCAGAGCGCATTGAGCGCGCAGAAATCGCCGACACGGACGCAGTCGAATTCGGTGATGTCGGTCATGTCCATGAACACGCCCTGGCCGAATTTTGAGCCGAACAGGCGCAGCACCCAGGGAAGGAAAGGCGTGCCGCGCAGATGCTCGAGCAGCACCTTTCCGGCGAGGCCCCAATAAAGCACGGCGCAGGCCTCGGTGCGCATGGCCCAGAACGACCACATCGGCTTCACCTGCGGCTCGTAGCGGCCCATGGTCACCCATTTGAACGCGACGACAACGAGCGTCATCACGACCGAAATCAGCACCGACTCCAGGAGGAAGAGCTCGGCGACCGCCGTATATTCGCCATCGACGAGCAGCTGCCCGAAGCTCTCGACCGCCCAGGTTCCGAAGGTCATGAACAGCATGATCGGAAAGGACACGTTGACCGCCTCGTAGACGGCGCGGGCGAATTTCTTCCAGGACGGAGGTTCGTAGGTCCAGGCGGCGCCGCCGCCGTCGAATTTCTGGCGCACCGGCAGCTTGATCGGCGGCGAGCCGAACCAGGTGTCGCCGGGCGACAGCGCGTCATTGGCGGGCGGCTTCGACTTGATGCCGATCAGCGCGCCGTCGGGAATCTCCGCGCCCGGCGGAACCACGCCGTCATTGCCGATGAAGACCCGGTCCCCCGTCTTGACGGGCTTCAGATACATCCAGCCGCGCCTCACGTCCTCGTCGCCGAGCACGACCTCGTCGGCGATGAAGCATTTCTCGCCAATCTCGACGATGTCATAGCGCCCGGCGAGGTTGGTCGAAATTTCCGAGTCCTTGCCGATGCGCGCGCCCATGAGCCGATACCAGCTGCGCATGTAGACGGTCGCGAACAGCGACGACAGGGTCTCGAGCGTGATCTCGGTCGCAAGGGCGACCGCCCATTTGCGCAGATAGAAGGAAGACCAGATCGAATAGGCGCCCGCGCGCACGCGCGTCGGCATGATGACCCAGCGGAAGGCGACGATGAACGCCACGGTGACGAGCACCAGCACGAAGGCCGTCGGCCAGGCGAACAGCGGGATCGCGACCAGGTAATAGAAGTGGGCGGACTCGGCGATCCCGAGCCACTGGTCGAGCTTGTCGAACAAGGCGAACGCGGGGAAAATCGGCAGCAGGCCGAGCGGCGGGATCGTGAGCACGAGAGCCGCAAAGAGCGCGGTCATGACGAAGCGGCGCGCAGGGCCGGCCTCGGCCTGCGGGTCGAGCTGCGAGTCGTCCACCATGCCGGTCTTGCGCGCCGGAGAGCCGTTCCAGACCTCATGCGCGCCGATGCGCAGCCCGGCGGGCGCCGATGTCAGGTCTTCCAGCGCGGCGCCCTCGCCGATCACGACGTCCTCCTCGATGACGCAGGAGGAGCCGATATAGGCGTCGGCCCCGATGTCGATGCGCCCGATGATGAGCTCGTTGCCGATGACGCGGGCATTGGCGAGGTTTACCTTGCCGCCGACCGACGCGCCCGCGCCGATGGTGACGAGATCGATCGCGCCGATGTCGAGCTCGCTGATCTGCGCATCCTTGCCGATCTTTGCGCCGAGCAGCGTCAGATAGAAATTCATCAGCGGCGAGACTTGGAACCACTTGACGTGCGTGAGCGCCATCAGACGCACCGCCAGCCACCAGCGGAAATAATAGACGCCCCATAGTGGATAGCGCCCGGGCTTGATGCGCCCGATGACGAGCCACTTGCCCAGGATCGACACGGCGAAGGTCGCAAGATTGACGCCCGTGTAGACGGCGAACAAAGTCGCCGACTCTTCGAGAAGCGTCGCGTCCTCCGCGGTGAGCAGCAGGTAGGAGACGAAGACGCCGAGCCATTGCGCCGTTACGATCGCCAGGATGAAGGGCAGCACGGCGGCCTGCGCCAATCCGCAAAGAAAGCGTCGCAAGAGCGGCGGCGGCGTGAACGACAGATCACGCGCTGGCGCGTTGAGCTCGGCCTTGCCGGCGAGATGCGCGGCGAGAGCGCGCAGCGTGCGATGCTTGTAAAGATCATGCAGCGTGACGGAGGCGAGCGCCGGCGTCTCGCGCACCGCCCCGACGAAACGCGCGGCGAGCAGCGAGTGGCCGCCGAGGTCGGTGAAGAAGTCCGCGTCGAAAGGGATCGCGCCCGGCGGCAGCACGCGCTTCGCCGCCTCGAGCAGCTTCGCTTCGATCGCATCGCGCGGCGTCTCCTGCTCTTCGTCGACGCCCGCAGGGGCCTTGAGCTCGATGCGCTTCAGCGCCTTGCGATCGACCTTGCCCGAAGAGAGCGTCGGCAGCGACTCGACGAACTCATAGCGCGCCGGAACCATGTAGGGCGGCAGCGTCTCGCGCAGCCGCGCCCGCAGCTCTTGTGGCTCGAGCGCATCGCTCTGATGCGTGATGAAGGCGACGAGCTCGTCGAGGCCGCGCTCGTTGCGCAGGGCCACCGCCGCTGCGCGCACGCCCGGCAGGTTGGTCAGCGCCGCCTCGATCTCGCCGAGCTCGACGCGAAAGCCGCGGATCTTGATCTGGTCGTCGATGCGACCGCGAAACAGGAGATTGCCGGCGTCGTTGAGCGCCACCGCGTCGCCCGAGCGGTAGAGGATCGGGTCCGCGCCGTTCGGATCGAAGGGATTGGCGATGAATTTTTCCGCCGTCAGCGCCTCGCGCTTGAGATAGCCGCGCGCGACGCCCGGTCCGCCGATCAGGAGCTCGCCCTCGACATTGGGGCCGACGAGCCCAAGCGATTCGTCGACGACATAGCAGGTGTAGTTCGGGATCGGCTTGCCGATCGTGACCTGCTCTTTCGGCCATACCTCGGCGATCGTCGCAACGACCGTCGACTCGGTTGGCCCATAGCCGTTGAAGATCGTGCGGCCGATGCGCGTCCAGCGCTCCGCCACGGAAGGAGGGCAGGCCTCGCCGCCGAGAATGATCGTGCGCAACGTCTCGATGTCGCGCGGCAGCACGGAGAGCAGCGTCGGCACCGTGTCGAGCACGGTGACCTTCGCCTCCTCCATGATGTCTGGAAGCTCCTCGGTCTCGCCGAGAATCTCGGGCGTCGCGACGAACAGAGTCGCGCCGACGAGATAGGGGATCCAGATCTCCTCCATGGACAGGTCGAAGGCGACTGAGCCGCCCTGGAACATGACGTCCGAGGAGGTCAGCTGATAGACCTCGTTCGAGGACCGCAGATAATGGCAGATGTTGCGATTCGAGATCACGATGCCCTTGGGCGTGCCCGTCGAGCCCGAGGTGTAGATGACATAAGCGGGCGCGTCCGGCGACGCGCCGCGTTCGCGCGGGTTGGGCAGAGGCGCGTCGCCGAGCGAGGCGATCTGCTCGTCGACCCAGAGCGGGAACGGAATGTCGCCCTGCGCCTTGGCCGCGAAGGCCTCGGAGGTGACGAGGCCCTTGGCGCCGGCGTCGGCAAGACAGACCGCGATCCGGTCCACCGGCGCGTCGGCGTCGAAGGGAAGCCAGGCCGCTCCAGTCTTGGCGATGGCGATCTGCGCGACGAGCAGTTCTGGCCCCCGCGCCATCCACAGACCCACGACGTCGCCCGGCCCGACGCCCCGCTCGACGAGTCCTTGCGCGATCGTCATCGCCAGCGCGTCCACCTCGCGATAGCTGTAGCGGCGCTCGAGAGTGGTGAGGCACAAGGCGGAGGGCGACCGCTCGACCGTCGCCGCGAATATTTCGCTGAGCAGTTCGTCGCGCAGCAGGTCGGGTCGCGCCTTGCCGCGCAGGATCGCAGGCGCCGGCCGCGAGGCCTCGGCGTCTTTGCGGTCGAGAAGGAGGTCGCCTTGCGCCTCGCGAATGTAATCGTTCATCGAGCGGTTCGCGTCCTTGTTGAGGGGCGGAATCGCTCTAGCACAGGACCCGGCCCTCCGCCATGGCGGCGGGCGTAGGCAAGAGAGGCCGCAATGCCGTTTCTACCAGGAAAAACATGGACTTTGGGGCTGTGATATGGTGACGGGCAAAGCCTTTGCGTCTCTCTAAAGCGAAGCGTGGACTTATCCGAAAATTACGTCGAAGCTGAAAGAGTGATCACGATCCGCCCGGCGTCCTCGTCCGCTCTTGAAAAAGATTACGTTAAAAAGGCGCCGAGGCCCCTCATCGCCGCCATCTTCAGCTGAACCTTCAGGTTGAACGCGCTCGGGCGCCCCATCGATCGCCCACACGCTGCCGACCGTTTCGATAATGCTTTTCAAGTAAGTATAGCGGGATTTGATAAGGGCCAGCCTCAGTGGCATCTTCGATAAGCGCCGGTTATCAAACCTCCCGACTCCACTTTTCCGTAGTCCGCACTCCGCTCTGACGAATCGGGCGCGCACGGCGATGCGGATTTCGGACCCGTGGACGCGCGCGCCATCAGAGCCCGTAGGCCTTCCCAAATTCCGGGTCGCTCGCGGCCACCTGGCGCGCGAGGTCGACGATGACCTTGGCCTGCTTCCAGGTCGCATCGTCCTGCATGCGCCCGTCGATCATGACCGCGCCGGCGCCGTCGGGCATGGCCTCCAGCACGCGCTTCGCGAAGGCGACCTCGGCCGGATCGGGCGAAAAAACCTTCTTTGCGATGGCGATCTGCGACGGGTGCAGCGACCAGGCGCCGGCGCAACCGAGCAGAAAGGCGTTGCGGAACTGGGACTCGCAGGCCGCCGCGTCCGAGAAGTCGCCAAAGGGGCCGTAAAAGGCCTTGATGCCGGCGGAGGCGCAGGCGTCGACCATCTTGGCGATCGTATAGTGCCAGAGATCCTGCTGATAGCTCGGGCGCGGCGCGTCGCCCGCGGCGTCGGCAATGACGCGATAGTCGGGGTGGCCGCCGCCGACGCGCGTCGTCTTCATCGCGCGCGAGGCCGCAAGATCGGCGGGGCCGAGGCTGACGCCATGCATGCGCGGCGAAGCGCTCGCGATGGCGTCGACATTCTTGACGCCCTCCGCCGTCTCCAGGATCGCGTGAATGAGGATCGGCTTCCTGACCTTGTTCCGCGCCTCCAGCTGGGCGAGAAGCTGGTCGAGATAGGCGATGTCCCAGGGGCCTTCGACCTTGGGGAGCATGACGACGTCGAGCTTGTCGCCCACGGCGCCGACGATCTCGATCATGTCGTCGAGCGCCCAGGGCGAGTTCAGCGCATTCATGCGCGTCCACAGGCCCGTAGCCCCGAAATCGGTCGCGCGCGCCAGCTCGATGAAGCCCTTGCGCGCCGCCTCCTTGGCGTCCGACGGAATGGCGTCCTCGAGATTGCCGAGCACGACGTCGACTTGGCGAGCGATCTCGGGAACCTTGGCGCGCATTTTTTCCAGGTGCGGCGGCACGAAGTGGATCATGCGCTCGACCTTGACGGGAAGCTCTCTGAGCGGCGCCGGCGCGCCGATGGCCAGAGGACGATAGAATTGGTTGGGGAGTTTCATGGGCGCTCCGCTTGTCGTGGCCGAGCTACAGGAGGGCGGTCGAAGATTCAAGTTTGGACCAGCAGCGGTTCCCGAGCCTCGAACAAAGTTCGCAAGAGGGCTCGAACCAATTGGCGCGCTCGGGCGTTTCCCACAAAGCCGAGCCAAAGGAAGGGCAACCGCCATGACCAACACGCCCGAATTGCCGAAACAGAAGCAGAACCAATACATTCTTGCAGGCGCCGGGGCTGTGCTCGGCGGCCTGGTCGGCGCCGGCGTCGCCGGCGTGCTGACGGCGGTCCTTGGCGCGGTGGTCGGCGGGCTGGCCGGTTACCATCTCTTGACGCGCTTCAAATTGAAGTAGGCGACAGGAGAGCAGACGTCCAAACAGAAGTTGCTGGTTTTCCGTCCGATGCCGTCAATGTGCGGGCGGGAAATACCGGTTGAACGCCTCGATCCCGACGAGGATCGCCACGACGAGGAAGCCGAGCTTGAGCACGATGCGCGTCTCCAGCGCGCCGAGCTTGAGGTCCAGACCCGTCTCAAGCGCGCCGAGCTTGAGCTCGACACCGGTCTCCAGCGCGCCGAGCTTGAGCTCGACACCCGTTTCCAGCGCGCCGAGCTTCGTCTCCAGCGCGCCGAACTTCGTCTCCAGCGCGCCGAACTTCGTCTCCATCGCCCCAAACTTCGCGTCAACCGCCTCGATCTTTGCGGAAAGCCGCGCTTCCAGAAGCGCCAGGTCGGCTTTCGTCGCAAGCTCCTGGCTCGTCGCCTCCGCGAAGGCTTCGGCTGTCGCCTCGGCTTGGCTGGCCGACACGCCCGCGGGCTCAAGCCGCTTGGCGAATTTCAAAGTGTCGAAAGCGACCGAAGCCATCGTCTTTTCCCTCTTTCTCGACAATAACATGGTTTTGGCGGCGGCTCATTGGCCCGTCCGTGACCAGCAACTCCAATTCTCACGCAACATTCATGGCGAGCGCCGGCGCGAAAGGCAAGGCCGAGGCCGCGCCTGAGGTCGCGTCGCAAAACGCGATTCCGTCATGGTCGCAAGGAGAAGGCCTGGCGGCGGGCGGAGGCCCTGCTAGCTAAACGGCCTTGAAAGGAACGAACCATGTCTTCCACCATCGAACTCGCTGAGCGTCCGGCCTGCGGTCACATCCGCGCCTGCGATTCAGTCACCGGCAAGCAGGGCCTGACCTTCAAGCCGGGGATTTCGGCTGAGAGCGTCGGCGCCAAAGGCATCTATCTAGAGCTGCTGACGATCCCGCCCGGCGGGCGCGCCAAGGCGCACAAGCACGTCTCGCACGAGACCGCCATCTATATGATCAGCGGGCAGGCTACGACGCACTATGGAGAGCGGCTGGAGCACAAAATCGTCTCACATGCCGGCGACTTCGTCTACATCGGCGCAAATGTCCCGCACCTGCCCGTCAACACCGGAAGCGAGCCCGCGGTCGCCGTGGTCGCGCGCACAGATCCGCGCGAGCAGGAGAGCGTGCTGCTCCTGCCCGAGCTCGATGCGCTGGTCCCCTGAAGCCTACGCGGTCACCGCATGCACATGCACGTGGCGGCCGCCGTTGCGCTTCATGACCTCCATGGCTTCCCGCTCGCGCTCCTCGGTCCAGGCCCTGGCCCAGAGCAGCAGGCCGCCGCGCTCCAGCTGCGCGCGCGCCCAGCGCGCTTGGCGGTCGCCGATGAGCTTGCTCAACGCCAGCCCGACGAGCGCAGCGAAGCCGCCCGTCAGGGCGCCCGCGAGGATCGGGCTGTCGAACATGCGGCCCGCCAAAGCCCCCGCCCCGACGAAAGCGCCCACATAGAAGAGCCCGCCGACGAGCAGCGCCTTGCCTTCGCTGAGCGACTCGCCCTCGACATAAGCGACGCGCGGCGCACGGTCGTCGTCCTCGAGCTCCGTCGCGCCGGCGGCGCCCTTCTTCTGGCGCACCGCGTCGTCCTCGGCGAGCAGGCTGATCTCGGAACGGTCGAAGCCGTCCGTCATCAGATCGTCAATCGCCGACTGCAAAGAGGAGAGATCGTCGAAAACGCCGACCACCTCGCGCACTTCCGCGCGAGACTGCGGCGCTGTTGCGTTGTCCGCGGCCATGGGCTTCCTCCCGCCTCCGCGTGCGACTCGGGGATCGAATCGACGCTTTTCAGCTCACATGGCGCTGCGCAGCGGCGTTTCAACGGGAGCGGCGCCGAGGCGCTGCTTGCGGCCAAACGCCCGGCTTCAGCCTGTTGCAGGAATGGGCAAGCTCGTCTACGATGCCGCCCGACGATTGGAATGCGGCGCAAGTGTTGGGGGGATTGAGATGTCCGGCGGAGCGCACCAAGGCGGCGAGACCATGAACGCAGACTATGAAGAGCACCTGAAGACCTATCACGCGTTCATCCGGTTCCTGATCATCATCGGCGCGGGCACCGCCGCAACCCTGCTTCTCCTCTACTTCCTTCTGGCGCGCTAAGCGCCGTTCGATCCTGGCCGGGGGCCGCCGCGGTCGACCGCGGCGCCGACGGCGTGTTGGCGCTTGCGGAGACTGAGCGAATGCGCATTGCCGTTCTCGCGGAAAGCGATAAATCCGAGCCGCGCGTCGCCGCGACGCCGGAGACCGTCAAGAAGTTCTCGGGGCTCGGCGCGGAAGTCGCCGTGCAGGCGGGCGCCGGCGCTGGCGCCGGGATCTCCGACGCGGACTACGCCGGCGCCGGAGCCAAGATCGAGCCCGACGGGCGCGCGACGGCGGCCGGCGCCGACATTATTCTGCGCGTGCGCAGACCTTCTGGCGCCGAAGTCGCCGGCGCGAAGCACAACGCCGCCGTCATCTCGATCCTCGATCCTTTCGGCAATGAGGCGGCGATCGCCGACCTCGCGAAAGCCAATGTCGCGGCCTTCGCCATGGAGCTGCTGCCGCGCATCACGCGCGCGCAGGTCATGGACGTGCTCTCGTCGCAGGCGAATATCGCCGGCTATCGCGCCGTCATCGACGCCGCCGCCGAATATGGCCGCGCTTTGCCGATGATGATGACGCCCGCGGGCACCGTGCCGGCGGCGCGCGTGTTCATCATGGGCGTCGGCGTCGCCGGCCTGCAGGCCATCGCCACGGCGCGACGTCTCGGCGCGATCGTCTCAGCGACCGACGTGCGCCCTGCGACCAAGGAGCAGGTCGAATCGCTCGGCGCGAAATTCATCGCCGTCGAGAACGAGGAATTCAAGCAGGCCGAGACTTCGGGCGGCTACGCCAAAGAGATGTCGGCAGAATACCAGGCGGCGCAGGCCGAGCTCGTCAGCTCGCATATCGCCAAGCAGGACATCGTGATCACGACGGCCCTGATTCCCGGACGCCCGGCGCCCAAGCTCATTTCCGCGGCCCAGCTGCGGACGTTGCGTCCGGGCTCGGTGATCATCGACTTGGCGGCCGAGCGCGGCGGCAATTGCGAATTGACGAAGCCGGGCGGGACCGTCGTCGACAGCGGCGTGAAGATCGTCGGCGCGCTGAACCTCGCGGGACGCTTGGCGTCGACGTCCTCGAGCCTTTACGCCAGGAACCTGCTCGCCTTCGTCGAGACGCTTATCTCCAAGGAGACGAAGCAGCTCGCAATTCAATGGGACGACGAACTCGTCAAGGCGACCTGCCTCACCCGCGACGGCGCGGTGATCGACCCGCGCTTCCAGGCCAAGGCCTGACGCATCCCGCTTAGCGCAAGATAACGAGAAGGGGCTCACGCGATGGCCGACTCGACACAGCAAGTGCTGGAACAGGCGCGAGCCGCGGCGGAGGCCGCGCGCCACCTCGCCGAACAGGCGCAGGCCTATTCCGACCAGCTCGCGGCCGCCGCTGCCGCCGCGACCGCGCACGGAATTGGCGGGGGCGCGATCGACCCCGTTGTGTTTCGTCTCGCGATCTTCGTCATGGCCGTCTTCGTCGGCTATTATGTCGTCTGGTCGGTGACGCCGGCGCTGCACACGCCGCTGATGTCGGTCACGAACGCCATCTCGTCCGTCATCGTCGTCGGCGCGCTGCTCTCGGTCGCGGTCGACTCCTCGGGGGGATCGGGGCTCGCGGTCGTCTTCGGCTTCGTCGCGCTGACGCTCGCGAGCGTCAACATCTTCGGCGGCTTCCTCGTCACCGAACGCATGCTCGGCATGTATAAGAAGAAGGGCTGACGGCAATGAGCGTCAATCTCACAGCCCTCCTCTATCTCGCTTCGGGCATATTGTTCATTCTGGCGTTGCGCGGCCTGTCGTCGCCGGCGAGCTCGCGGCAGGGCAACCAGTACGGCATGATCGGCATGGCGCTCGCGGTGGCGACGACGCTGCTGCTGCATATTCCGAGCCTCGGGAGCCTGCTGCTCATCGTCGTCGGCGTCGGGATCGGCGGCGGCGTCGGCGCGGTGGTCGCCCGCCGCATTCCGATGACGGCGATGCCCGAGCTCGTCGCCTTCTTCCACTCGCTCGTCGGCCTCGCCGCCGTGCTCGTCGCCGGCAGCGCCTTCAACGCGCCGCAAGCCTTCGGCATCGGGCGTCCTGGAGATATCGAGGGCGGCAGCCTGTTCGAGATGTCGCTCGGCGCGGCGATCGGCGCCATCACCTTCACGGGCTCGGTCATCGCCTTCCTGAAGCTCTCCGAGCGCATGTCCGGCAAGCCGATCCTGCTGCCGGAGCGCCACACGATCAACATTCTGCTCGGCGTCGGCATGCTCGTCTGCATCGCGCTCTTCGTCGGCACGGAGAGCGGCTTCTGGCTGTTCTCGCTGATCGTGCTGTCGCTTGTGCTCGGCGTGACGCTGATCATTCCGATCGGCGGCGCGGACATGCCGGTGGTCGTGTCGATGCTTAACTCCTATTCGGGGTGGGCCGCGGCGGGCATCGGCTTCACGCTCGGCAATCTCGCGCTCATCATCACCGGGGCGCTGGTCGGCTCCTCGGGCGCGATCCTCTCCTACATCATGTGCAAGGGGATGAACCGCTCCTTCATCTCCGTCATCCTCGGCGGCTTCGGCGGCGAGTCCGTTGTCGCGACTGGAGGCAAGGAGACCCGGTCGGTCAAGCAGGGCTCCGCGGACGACGCGGCCTACATCATGAAGAACGCGGGCAAGGTCATTGTCGTGCCGGGCTATGGCATGGCCGTGGCGCAGGCCCAGCATGCGCTGCGCGAGATGGCCGACATCCTCAAGAAGGAAGGCGTCGAGATCAGCTACGCCGTCCATCCGGTCGCAGGGCGCATGCCCGGCCACATGAATGTGCTGCTCGCCGAGGCGAACGTGCCCTATGACGAGGTCTTCGAGCTCGAGGACATCAATTCGGAGTTCGCCCAAGCGGACGTCGCCTTTGTCATCGGCGCCAATGACGTGACCAATCCCGCCGCAAAGACCGACCCGCAATCGGCGATCTACGGCATGCCGATCCTCGACGTCGAAAGAGCGAAGACGGTGCTGTTTCTGAAGCGCGGCATGGGCTCGGGCTATGCCGGCGTCGAGAATGAGCTGTTCTTCCGCCCGAACACGATGATGCTGTTCGGCGACGCCAAGAAGACAGTCGAGTCGATCGTCAAGGCGTTCGCCCACTAAAGCCGGCGCCGCCCTCATCGCCATCGAGACGGGGCGGCGCTCGCGATATTTCCGGGGCGATGATCTTTTCACTCATGGGCTTCGCCAGCTGCAAGCCTATTTTTTCGCGATGAGGCCGTCCACGGAAAGCCCATGAAGGAATTGGATCCGCTCGACGCCGCAGGGACGCGCCCAGACGAAGGGGATCATCCGCGACAATCCGTCTGGTCTGCGACAAACGTCCTGATCGCGCTGAACCTTATCGTCTTCTGCCTGATCGAAAGCCATATTTTCGGCGATCCTCTGGCGATCAAGCGAGGCTTCGGCCTCATTCCGCGCGTTCTGTTCGGTGAAGCCGAACTGCGCATCCCGCATGCGCCGGCGGCGTTGACCCTGCTCACCTCCATGTTCCTGCACTCCGGCCTTCTACATATTTTCAGCAATATGGCGTTTCTGTTCATATTCGGCTCAGCTGTCGAGGCTGCGATGGACTCGTTTTTTTTCCTTTTGTTCTATCTCTCCTGCGGTGTCGCGGCGGCGCTTGTGCTCGCCTATGCCGCTCCACAGTCCGTGACGCCCTATATCGGGGCCTCCGGCGCGATCTCTGGAGTTTGCGCCGCCTATCTGCTCCTCTATGCGCGCTCCGCGCTGTCAGGCCTGTCCGGAGGCTTGCTGACGTCGTTTCACGCTCAGGCCTGGCTGCTTGTCGGAGGTTGGATCCTGTTGCAGTTCTACGACCTCATTTTCGTCGAGCAGACGCATGTCGCTTTCGTCGCTCATGTCGGCGGCATCGTGGCCGGCCTCGCCTGGACGCCCCTGTTCAAGCGCCCGGAGCCGGTCGGGGCTACGGCTTCGGGGAAGCCGCCTCCCGGCGACGATGCGAGCGGGGGCGAGTTCTGACGCCCAGATTCCCTCTTCCCCGCAAGCGAGAAGGGTCAGGGTGAACGGCGTGGCGGGTTCGGCCAAGTCTTCTCAGCGGCTGCTCGAAGAGGGAATCTGCGAGACCTCAGCGCTGTGATGAAGATAGAACGCCTCCGCCACCGTCGAGAGAAGCACCAGGATGCCCATGAGGCCGGCGACCTTGATGTGGGCGGCTATTTCTCGCCGATTTTGCAATTTAACTCTCCCGCCTGAGGTTTAGCGGCCTATACCGTTTTTCAAATCTGAAGCATTTGCGGATGTTGCTCAATGATGGAACGCTGCGTCACAAGAGCGCAGCCGAAAATCGACTGCGCTCTTCTCCCGCAAGATCAGGGCAATGGATGTCATGAGACAATTTGTAGCGGTCCGTGCGAGAAGCTTGCGCCGCTCAGGACGACTCTGTCTCATACATCTTTATGCAGAGCTTAACCGCCGCCTTGTCAGACCGTGAAAGAGGAGCCTTGCAACTGCGCGAGACTCGGGTCGCTCTCGTGGATCGCCAAGAAATTGATCCCCACCTGCGCCACGGCATAGCCTTGCTGCCCCAGCCACTGCCGGAGCTGCGACTGATCGACCTTGATGTATTCGATGAGCATGGCGGGCTTGTTGGCGGCGATCGAACTTGCCGCGCCGGCCAGGACCTCCATCTCCATGCCTTCGACGTCGATCTTCAGGAAGTCGATGCGGCCGAGCTCCAGCGAATCGATCGTCAAGCCGGCGACCTCCACCATGTCCGGTTCGGCGTAGCTGATCGTTTGCCCGATGAACTCCGGGCTCTCGCGCTTCCTCAGCTCGAGGCTCCCGAAGCTCGCCGGCTGGAAATAGTCAGGCGTCGGGATCCGCATCGACCCGCAGGCGTCGGTGACAGCCGCGTGAACAGCCCTGGCGTTGAAGCAGTTGTTCAGCGCGATATTGCCCGCGAGCGCATAATAGACGCGCTCCTGGGCTTCGAAAGCGACAACGCGGCCCCATTCCGCCATGCGCTTGGCCATTTCGATGCTGTGGACGCCGATGTTGGCGCCGCAGTCGACGGCCGTCACCCCGTCGCCGAAATACTTGCGACGCAAATCCAACAACTGCAAGATGACCGAGATCTCATGGGGAGCATATTGTCCGTCCCTGAGGATTTCGAAGCCAACGCCGAAAGCTGAACCATCTGGGTTACGATGATAGTCGAATCGGTTGAGAATAAGCGCGCCATGACAGGTGGACGCGAGCATGAATGCGATCGGACTCTTGGGTTTATTCATCGACGTTGTTTCCTTCACGGAAAACGAGCAGGCTCGACCTCGCTTCATGTTTGTGTCGAAGTGCGCCGTCGCCGCCTGTTACCCAGTTTCATGATACCTCAACGGCAGATTAACCGTCGCCAACCATCTCCATCGCCATTCACTAAAAATCTATTGATAAATGTAGCCATTTCTGCGGCATTCGCTTAGGCCATTTTTAAAGTTGAGGAGCTATAAGAACGATAGCAAGTGTCCGAGTGCGTGAGTAAAGTTATGACCGACACCTATCGTCCGCGCGTCAAATACGTCATCGGTCCCGATGGCAGTCCGTTGACGATCGCCGATCTGCCGCCCGTCACCACTCGCAGGTGGGTGATCCGCCGCAAGGCGGAGGTCGTCGCCGCAGTGCGCGGCGGGCTTCTGTCGCTCGACGAGGCGTGCAGCCGCTACGCGCTGACCGTCGACGAATTCCTGAGCTGGCAGATGTCCATCGATCAGCACGGCCTCGCCGGCTTGCGGACGACGCGCCTCCAGCAGTATCGGGCCTGACGAACGCGTCGAGAACCGCGGCCCGACCTCCTTCACGCAGATCCAGCCTTTTCGTCGCCGAGGGACGCGCTCACGCTCTCGGCGCTCTTGCGTCGCGCCGCTGCGCCCAACTGCCCGCGCTCGAAGATCACCACGACCACGAGCCCCATCAGCAGCGGGACGATCAGGTAGAAGAGCCGCCAGACCAGCAGCGCCGCGGCGATCTCGGCGCGCGAGGCGCCCGGCGTCAGCGTGATGAACAGCAGCTCGAAGACGCCGAGCCCCCCCGGCGCGTGCGAAACCAGCGCGGCCGAGAAGGACAGGATGAACGTCCCCAGAACCGGCAGGTAGCCGGGGTTCGCCGAGTCCGGAAGCGCGAAATAGATGATCGCCGCGGCGCCGATCAGCTCGAGCGGCGCCGCAAAGAGCTGCTGCACCATGACCCTCGGACGCGGATAAATGATTTCGAACCGGCGGATCCGGAAAGGCGGGAAGTGAAGCAATGAGCCGACCACATAGACGGCGACGCCGCCGAGGCAGGCAAGGCCTATTCCCCGCGCCGCCGACGGGTGGGTGAATACGTCCGGCAGAAAGCCTGACAGCCGCTCGATCAGACCTGGGTCGAAGGTCAGGAGCAGACCGCCGAGCAGCACATTGCCAAAACCGAAGGTGTAGGAGCACAGCACCACGAGCACCGCCACCTGCGCTGCGGTGAGGCCCTTGGTCGAATAGGCGCGATAGCGGACCACCGCCCCGGAAAACACGCTGGCCCCAATGTTGTGAGACAGCGCATAGGTCGTGAAAGAGCACAGCGAGATGAAGGGCCAGGAGATGTGCCTGACCTCGAGATGGTCGAGCGCGATGCGGTCGTACCAGGCGAGAGCCGCATAGGCGAGCAAGGAGGAGGCGGCCCCAAGCGCATAATGGGTCGGCGGAATGGCCTTCAATGCGGTCCAGACATCCGCGAATCCGACCGACTCGTGCTCAAACTCGCGGTAGAGAAAATAGAGAGAGACGATCACGGCGAGGCCGCCGACGACCGGCCATACATATTCGAGCAGCTTCTTCATGCTCTCTCCAGGTCTTGCGAGGCGGCCTTCCCTCGCACGGCGCGCCGCTCCCGGCAAGGGCGCGCCATGCGAGGGACTTTGCCCGAGGGACTTGCCTCGCCGGCGCGCGGCGCTCAATATTCTGGGGCCGTCAGGCTACGAGGGCCCCGATGAAGATTCTCAAGCGAATCAAAGGCGTCATTCTCAACCCGGACGCCGAATGGATCGCCATCGCCGCGGAGAACAAGAGCGTCGCAGCGCTCTATCGCGATTATATCGCCATTCTCGCGCTCATTCCGCCTTTCGCTGGTTTCCTCGGCGGTCGATTGTTCGGCTTCGGACACGCGGGCCACTTGAGCGAGCTATCGCTGACCGCGGGACTGCTTCGCGCCGCTCTGCAGTATGCGCTGAGCCTGCCCCTCATCTTCGTCGTCGCCTTCGTGCTTTCGAGCATCGCCCCGCATTTCGATGGCGAGTCCAGCGACAGACGGGCGCTGGCCCTCGTCGCCTACTCCCTGACGCCCGCCTGGCTTGCGGAGCTCTTCAGCTTCGTTCCGGGTCTGCGCTGGCTCGACGTGCTGGGTTTCTACGGCGTCTATATTTTCTATCACGGCCTGCCGCGCATGCTGAAATGCCCCAAGGAGACCGCAGACATGCTTACGCTAGCGGCCTTGGTGCTCTCGATCGCCGCGGGCGCGCTGCACGCCTTTCTCGTGGGCCATGCTGCGCCTTGGCGACAGCTTTGACGGCTTACGGCTGGCGCCAGGCCCTGGCCGCCTCCTCGTCGGAAGCCTTGGCCTCGACCCAGCTCCCTTCGGCGCCATCGACGCGCAGCTCTTTCTTCCAGAACGGCGCCCTCGTCTTGAGATAATCCATCACAAATTGGGCGGCGGCGAAGGCGTCTGCGCGGCCCTTGGCGGCGGCGAGCACCAGCACGATCCTTTCGCCCGGTCTGATCGTTCCATAGCGATGGATGATCGTCAGGCCGTCCAGCGACCAGCGCGTCAGCGCCTCCCTTGCGATGCTCCCGAGTTCGCTCTCGGCCATTTCCGGATAATGCTCAAGCTCAAGCGCCGCGAGAGCTCCGCCCTCATCGCGGCACAGTCCGGTGAAGGCGACGATGGCGCCAATGTCGGTCCGCCCGGCGATAAGCCGCCGTTCTTCCGCCGCCGTGTCGAAATCTTCCCGGCTCAGCCGGATCGTCGGCTCGCCCATCCGCCGTCATCACCCTTCCAGATCCGCAGAGCCGAGCGCCTTGCGCGCGGCGACAGCCTAGAGTTTGAAAATAGTTAGCATTCGCGCGGCGCTCTTACAAACTTTCCCCCTCCCGCAAGCAATTCTTCTTCCGACGCCAAGTCACCGATCGAGTCTGTGCGTTCGATTCTCGATCGGTCAAGGTTATCACGTAAGGTTAACTGCGCTTTAAATTTTTGCGTGCATCCTCTCTTCCGACGCCAATTTGGCGTGGGTTCGCGTTGCGGCCCTTTCGAGCGAGGGAACAAACATCATGGTCAAGGGGAATACCCTCATCATTGCAACGCTCGCAGCGGCCAGCGCGACAGGCGGCGCCAGGGCCGCCGACCTGTTGCCGCCGCCGCCGCCGATCGAGGCGCCGCCGCCGGCGGAGTTTGGCGGATGGTATCTGCGCGGCGACGCGGGCGTCGGCGCGGTCCAGATCAGCGGCTGGAAGTCGACGCTGCAGCCTTATGACGAGCTGGGTAATCCGCTCGCCGGCACGCTGGTCGTTCCGGCCTATGACGCCATTGGCGACCAGGCTTTTGCGGGCGCCGGCTTCGGCTACCAGTTCAACAACTGGCTTCGCGGCGATCTCACCGCCGAATATCGGACCGAGGCCAATTATCGCGCCGGCCTTCTCGCCGCCATTCCCGGCTCCGATTGGTACCCCGGTTTTCTCGGCGCTGACTACTATACGGCCGGCGTCAGCTCCCTCGTCGTCCTGGCCAACGGCTACATCGATCTCGGCCATTGGTGCGGCGTCACCCCATTCGTCGGCGCCGGCGTCGGCTTCGTGAACCACAAATTCGCCGGCCTGACCGATTCCGGACTGGGCTTTGGGACCGCAGCTGACAAATACACCACGAACTTCGCCTGGTCGGTCACCGCCGGCGTCGGCCTGAGCGTGACGCCTAACCTCAAGCTCGAGGTCGCCTATCGCTATCTCGACATGGGCAACATCGGCAGCAATCCGATCCAGTGCCTCAATCCACAAGGCTGCTTCCAGGAGCGTCACTCCTTCTACCTCGCCTCGAACGACATTCGAGTAGGCTTCCGCTATCTCCTCGGCGGCCCGCCGCCGCCGCCGGCGCTACCCCCCGTCGTGGCGAAATACTGAGATCGCGAGGGCCTTCTCAAAGACCAGGCGCGAGGCGACCCCCGTCTCGCGCCTCTTCTTTTGACGCTGGAGCGGCGGCGCGAATTCGCGCATATGACCGCCATGGCGCAAAACGAGTCCCTTCTCCCGACCACCGGCGGCAACGCCCCTGAGCTACGCGTCTCCGAGCTCGCGGCGGCGCTGAAGCGCACGATCGAGGACCGCTTCGGCCTCGTGCGCGTGCGCGGCGAGATCAGCAATTACCGAGGACCGCACGCCTCCGGCCACGCCTACTTCTGTCTCAAGGACGAGGGCGCGCGCCTGGACGCAGTGGTCTGGAAGGGGACATTCGCGCGGCTGAAGACAAAGCTCGAAGAGGGCCTCGAAGTCGTCGCCACGGGACGGCTCACGACCTTTCCCGGCAAGAGCGCCTATCAGATCGTCGTCGAGGCGATCGAGCCCGCGGGCGTCGGCGCGCTCATGGCCCTGCTCGACGAGCGCCGCAAGCGCCTGGCCGCTGAAGGCCTGTTCGATCTCGACCGCAAGCGTCCCCTGCCCTATCTGCCTGCGGTCGTCGGCGTCGTGACCTCGCCGACCGGGGCGGTGATCCGAGACATCCTGCACCGGCTCGCCGAGCGCTTCCCGCGCCGCGTGCTCGTCTGGCCGGTGCGCGTGCAGGGGGACTCCTGCGCCAGGGAGGTCGCCGCGGCGATCGAAGGCTTCAACGCGCTTCATCCGGGCGGCCCCATCCCGCGGCCCGACGTGCTGATCGTCGCGCGCGGCGGCGGCTCGCTCGAGGACCTTTGGGGATTTAACGAGGAGATCGTCGTGCGCGCCGCGGCCGCAAGCGCGATCCCGCTCATCGCCGCGATTGGTCACGAGACCGACACGACGCTCATCGACTTCGCCGCGGACTTGCGCGCGCCGACGCCGACAGCCGCCGCCGAGAAGGCCGCGCCCGTGCGCCGCGAGCTCATGGAGGCGACGGTGGCGCTGGGCGGCCGGCTGCGGGGGGCAGAAGGACGGCGCCTGCAGCAGGCGGCGCTGCGCCTGTCCGTCGCCGCAAGGCTCTTAGGCTCGCCCGACGAGGCGCTGGCGACGCCGCGCCAGCGGCGCGATCTCGCGCAGGAGCGCTTTCGCGCCGCGATCCGGACGGGCGCCGGCGCGCGGCGCCTGCGGCTCGCCAAGGCCGCGCAGGCGCTGGCGCGCCACTCCCCTCAGGCGGAGCTCGCGCGCACGAAGGAGCGCCTCAGCGGCTTTAGCGCGCGCTTGAAACAGGGTTTGAGGGCCCGCGCGGCGCTGGCGCGCCATGAGAACCTCAGCGCCCGGCGGCGACTGGAGACGGCGACCGCGCGGCTGCAACGCGCGCAGGCGAGCCTGATCCCGGGTCTGCGGGCGAAGCTCGAGCAGCTCGAGCAGCTGCGCCGCTCGCTAGGCCCCGGCGCGGCGCTGCAGCGCGGCTTCGCGCTCGTGCGCGACACGACGGGCGGGCTAATCCGCGCCGCTGGCGCCGTGAGCCCCGGCCAGAAACTCGAGCTCGAATTCGCCGATGGCAAAGTTCTCGCGCAGGCGGAGGGCGGCGCCGACGCAAAGCCGCGCCGCGGGCGCTCGCAACGCGCGGCGGACGAGACGCAGGGCTCGCTGTTCTGAACCGCCTACTTCTTGCCGAAGGAAAGGCCGGCGAAACGCGAGTTGAAGCGCGAGAGGCGTCCGCCGCGGTCGAGGAGCTGCTGCGAGCCTCCAGTCCAGGCCGGATGCGTCTTCGAGTCGATGTCGAGATGCATGACGTCGCCTTCGGAACCCCAGGTGGAGCGCGTGAAATATTCGGTCCCGTCGGTCATGACCACCTTGATCATGTGATAGGCGGGGTGGATGTCTTTCTTCATCGTGGCGTCTCGGAAGTGGGAAAACGCGAACGCTCCCGCGGCCGTTGGCGCGGGAGCGTCGGGCTTCGAAGCTTTGAGGCCCGCTCTTACCCCATGGCCGCGACGCCGGCAAGCCGGTCGGCGACGGGCGTCGAAACAACCGCGTCCGGACCTGAATTCGCCCGGCGGCTTCGCTCTTGCGGGCGCCCTCGCGAAGCGCGATACTGTTCACGCTGGAACAAGAGAAATTCGATGAGCGCGCTGAGGATCGACACGCTGGCGGCAGCGCAAATTTTGCGCAAACGGGGCTTTGCGGAGGAGCAGGCCACGGGAGTGGTCGAGGCGCTGCGCGAGATCGACTCTTCGGAATTGGCGTCCACCCGGGACTTGAATGACGTCGAGACGCGGCTGGGGGCAAACATCAAGGACGTCGAGACGCGGCTGGGAGCAAATATCAAAGACGTCGAGACGCGGCTGGGAGCAACCATCCGAGAGGTCGAGACGCGGCTGGAGGCCAAGATCGAAACCTCCGCAGCGATCCTCAAGGTCGCTATTCTGCGGTGGCTGGTCGTGACCCAGGTCGCTCTGGCGGGCTTCATCTTCGCGGCCATCAAATTCGTCAAGTAACGATTCGAAATGGCGGCGCGCCTTCCTCAAAGGCGTCTCTTTCGAGTTCGTCTCCTCGCGACGAAACCCTTCAACCGCCTCACGCCGCGAGCAGCCGCTGCACCTCGTTAACGAGATCGCGCAAATGGAACGGCTTCGAGAGGATCTTCGCCTGGCTCGGCGCGTGGTTGTCGGGGTTCAGCGCCACGGCGGCGAAGCCCGTGATGAACATCACCTTGATGTCGGGATCGAGCTCGGTCGCGCGGCGCGCGAGTTCGATGCCGTCCATCTCCGGCATGACGATGTCGGTCAGCAGCAGCTCGAACGGCTCCACGCGCAGCTGATCATAGGCGGCGAGGCCGTTGTCGAACGAAGTTACGGAAAAGCCCGCATGCTGCAAAGCCTTGACCAGAAAGCGGCGCATGTCATTATCGTCTTCGGCGAGCAGAATTCTGGCGGCGGGCTGATCGGTCATCGCATCCTCTCGTTCTCCACGGACCATCAAGCAGAATCTTCGTAAATTTCGCGTGAAACCGATGCTCTCGCCGCTCGTGCGAACTACGTTCGTGGGCACGAACGGCAGGACCACCACCGCGGACTCCCCTGATGCAAATTTGACCCAGCCTGGAAAATTTGCAAGGCGTCGGATGATGAATCGCGAGGATCACAGGAGCGAGACGGCAGGCCGCGCCGCGGCGCGGGATGCACAAGAGTTTCGCGATCCGTTTGAGCTTTCGACGCCGGACGAGCTGACCAGCGCGCTGGTGTTTTCGTCGCCGCACTCGGGCGACTTCTACCCGAAGAGCTTTCTCGCGCAGACGCGTCTCGACGCCTTCACCCTGCGGCGCTCCGAAGACGCCTGCGCCGACAGGCTGTTTCGCTGCGCGGAGGCGCTCGGCGCCCCGATGCTGCGCGCCGCCTATCCGCGCGCCTATCTCGATCTCAACCGCGAGCCCTATGAGCTCGATCCGCGCATGTTTTCTGAGCCCCTGCCCGATTACGCCAACACGCGCTCGCTTCGCGTCGCGGCGGGTCTCGGCACCCTCCCCCGGGTCGTCTCCGACGCCCGGGAGATCTATGCGCATAAGCTGCCTGTTGCGGAGGCGCTGGAACGCGTCGAGCGCATCTATAGGCCGTACCACGCGGCTCTCGCCGCCCTCATGGAGCAGGCGGTCGCGACCTTCGGCGTCGCCGTGCTCGTCGACTGTCATTCGATGCCGCGGCTCGTCACACACGACCCGAAGCTCGGCCCGAAGTCGGAGAAGCGCGGGGTCGATTTCGTCATCGGCGACCGATTCGGCTCGAGCTGCGACCCCCGCCTGGTCGACATCGTCGTTTCGCGCCTCGTCGGCTTCAGCTATGTCGTGCAGCGCAACCGTCCCTATGCCGGCGGCTTCATCACCGAGCACTACGGCAAGCCCGCCGTCGGTCGGCACGCCATGCAGATCGAGGTCTCCCGCGATCTTTATGTCGACGAGGCGACGCTCACGCCCAATGCGCGCTTCGCGGTCGTCGCAGAGCACATAGGCGCGGCGCTCGCGGATCTCGCCCAGGAGCTGCGCCGACGCGAGGCTGCGCAGCCCTCGCGCTTCGCGGCCGAATGACGACTTGAACCCCAACGGAGCAGCAGGGCCATGACCGCGGTGGACTTCGAAAAGTTCGTCGAGCGCCTGGCCGACGTTTCGGGCGAGGCGCTGCTGCCCTTCTTCCGAACGGCGCTGAAGCCCGTGGACAAGGCCGGCGGCGGCGCCTTCGATCCCGTGACCGAGGCCGATCACGCCGCCGAGACCGCGATGCGGCGGCTCATCGAAAAGACGTTCCCGAACCACGGCGTCATCGGCGAGGAGTTCGGCGCTCATGGCGAGGGCGCCGAATATGTCTGGGTGCTCGACCCGATCGACGGCACGAAGAGCTTTCTGTGCGGCTTTCCGACCTGGGGCACGCTGATCGGGCTCACGCATAACGGCGCGCCGGTCTATGGCCTCATGAACCAACCGTTTACGCGGGAACGATTCTTTGGCGACGGTCGCGCCGCGTTTTGGCGCGGGCGGCGGCA
This sequence comes from Methylocystis sp., assembly GCA_035319645.1. Taxonomy (GTDB): domain Bacteria; phylum Pseudomonadota; class Alphaproteobacteria; order Rhizobiales; family Beijerinckiaceae; genus Methylocystis. Next base: position 23,056 of record DATHCI010000047.1, read on the forward strand.
CGGCGACGGCGAGCTGGAGCGCCGCAAGCTCACGAGCCGACGTTGCGACTCCCTCTCGCAGGCGACGCTGATGACGACGTCGCCGCTGCTCATCGACCCGGGACTGCTCGAAAACTTCCGGCGCGTCGAGCGCGAGGCGCGGTTGTCCCGTTATGGCGGCGACTGCTACGCCTATTGCGCGCTTGCCGCCGGCCATGTTGACCTCGTCATCGAGACGGGGCTCAACCCATACGACGTCATGGCGCTGATCCCAATCGTCGAAGGCGCCGGCGGCGTCATCAGCAGCTGGAGCGGCGAGAGCGCGGCGAAGGGCGGCAGCATCCTCGCCGCCGGCGACAGGCGCCTGCACGAAGTCGCGATGAAGCTCCTGGCGGGAGGCTGACCAGGCGACGCTTGATCTCCAAAGATCGCCGAGGAGAGTGCGGCGCATGAGCGATGGATTCGCTGAGGTTCTGCTCGTCTTTCTGCGGCTCGGGACGAGCTCCTTCGGCGGCCCGGTCGCGCATCTGGGATTCTTCCGCGCCGAGCTGGTCGAGCGGCGCAAGTGGATCGATGAAGCCGCCTTCGCCGACATCGTTGCGCTCTGTCAGTTCCTGCCGGGACCGGCGAGCAGCCAGGTCGCGATGCTCATCGGCTTCGCGCGGGCGCGCTGGCCGGGCGCAGCGGCCGCCTGGATCGGCTTCACGGCGCCTTCGGCCGCGCTGCTCTATCTCTTTGCGCTCGGCGTTTCGGCGCTCGGCGCTGCGCAAAGCGGCGCGCTGCACGGGCTGAAAGTCGTCGCGGTCGCGGTGGTGGCGCAGGCGATCTGGAGCATGGCGCAAACCCTGTGCGCGGATCGCACGCGCGCGACGCTCGCGGTCGCCTCCGCCGCTTTCGTGCTGATCGCGCCTTCGACCGTCAGCCAGCTCACGGCGATCGGCTGCGGCGCGCTGCTGGGGCGCCTGTGGATTCCGACTGCAGAGACCGCAGTGTCGGCGACGCCGATGGCGTTCCGGATTCCGCGCTCCGTCGCCCTCGCCGCGTTGACGGCTTTCGTTGTCCTGCTCCTCGCGCCGACACAGCTCGGCGGCAGCCATGCGATGGCGCTGTTCGCGAGCTTCTTCCGCTCCGGCGCGCTCGTCTTCGGCGGCGGACACGTCGTGCTGCCGCTGCTCCAGCAAGCGCTCGTGCCGCCGGGCTTCATTGCGCAGGACGCCTTCCTCGCCGGCTATGGCGCGGCGCAGGCCGTCCCCGGGCCGCTCTTCACTTTCGCCGCCTATCTCGGCGCGGCGATGCAGCCTGCGCCGAACGGCCTCACCGGCGCGCTCCTCTGCCTCTTCGCCATCTATCTGCCGTCGTTCCTGCTGCTCGTCGGCGTGGCGCCGTTCTGGGAGGAACTGCGCGCGAAGGCGGCGGCGCAGTCGGCGCTCAAGGGCGTCAACGCCGCGGTCGTCGGCCTGCTCGCCGCGGCGTTTTATGATCCCGTGTGGACCAGCGCGATCCTGACTCCGCTCGACTTCGCGCTCGCGCTCGCGGCCTTGCTGCTGCTGCAGATGTGGAAAACGCCAGCCTGGGCCGTCGTGGCGCTGGGGGCGCTGGCGGGCGGCGCGCTGGCGGGATAGGCGGGTGTCCAGCCGCATCCAGGTCAAACGCACCGCGATCCGCAAGACGGGCGACGATTCCCGCACGCGCGTGGTTGTTCAGTTGCTCGCTTGAATCTTTGCGATCATTTGAGTGGGCGAGGACTGTCCCCTTCGTCGGACAGAAAACGTGAGCGCATCGGCTATCCTCAAGCTCCAAAGCGCCGGCTTCTCAGCGGAGCAAGTGACCGCGATCGCCGAATTGGTCGACACGCAGTCCGCGATGAAGGCCGACGTCGAAGGGGCCGAACACAGATTGAGCTTGCAAATCGCAGAATCTCGAGCCGCCTCAAAAGCAGACCTGGACGCTGTGGATCGCCGCCTTGACTCGAAGATTGCCGGCCTCGAAGGTCGAAATGCGCTGCTGCAATGGATGATGGGATTTGTCCTCGCGTTTCAGGCGCTGATCTTTGGCAAGCTGTTTCTGCACTAGTGGCGGTGAGCGTCACAAGCTATCCAATACCGTTACGTCGGAAAGCTCCACGTCGCTGTCCAGTTCCCTCCGCTCTGAGCCGCCTTCTCCCGCAAGCGGAAAAAGGGACGGCTTTACTCCGCCGCCTCGACATCGAACGCGCCGCGATCCACGCCGCCGCCGACCAAAATTTCGCGCTTGCCCGAGTGGTTCGGCGGGCTCACGACGCCCTGCTTCTCCATCTGCTCGACGAGCGAGGCCGCCTTGTTGTAGCCGACGGATAGCCGCCGCTGGATGTAGCTCGTCGAGACCTTCCGGTCGCGCAGCACGATCGCCACCGCGCGGTCGTAAAGGCTCCCCGCCTCCTCCTCGTCCATCGAGCCAGAGCTCGCGAGCGGCGCGTCTTCTTCTCCGCCCTCGCCATCGTCCTCGGAAGTAATCGCGTCGAGATATTGCGGCTGGCCCTGCGCCTTGAGATGCGCGACGACCTTCTCGACCTCGGCGTCGGAAACGAAGGGTCCGTGCACGCGTGAGATGCGCCCGCCGCCGGCCATATAGAGCATGTCGCCCTGCCCGAGCAGCTGCTCGGCGCCCTGCTCGCCGAGGATCGTGCGGCTGTCGATCTTGCTCGTCACCTGGAACGAGATGCGCGTCGGGAAATTCGCCTTGATCGTGCCGGTGATGACGTCGACCGAGGGACGCTGCGTCGCCATGATGAGGTGGATGCCTGCGGCGCGCGCCATTTGCGCGAGGCGCTGGATCGCGCCTTCGATGTCCTTGCCGGCGACGAGCATGAGGTCGGCCATCTCGTCGACGACGACGACGATGAAGGGCAGCGGCGCGAGATCCATCTCCTCGCTCTCGAAGATCGCCTCGCCCGTCTCGGCGTCGAAGCCCGTCTGCACCGTGCGCGTGATGACCTCGCCCTTCGCGCGCGCCTCCAGCACGCGCGCGTTAAAACCGTCGATGTTGCGCACGCCCACCTTCGACATCTTGCGATAGCGGTCCTCCATCTCGCGCACCGCCCATTTGAGCGCCACGACCGCCTTCTTGGGGTCGGTCACGACGGGCGTGAGCAAGTGCGGGATGTTGTCGTAGACGGAGAGCTCCAGCATCTTGGGGTCGACCATGATGAGGCGGCACTCGTCGGGCTTTAAGCGATAGAGCAGCGACAGGATCATCGTGTTGATCGCGACCGACTTGCCCGAGCCGGTCGTGCCGGCGACGAGCAGATGCGGCATGCGCGCAAGATCGACGATGACCGGATCGCCGCCGATCGTCTTGCCGAGCGCGATCGCGAGGCGGTGCTTCGTCGCGATAAAATCCTCGCAGGCGAGCAGCTCGCGCAGATAGACGGTCTCGCGGCGCTGGTTCGGCAGCTCGATGCCGATGGCGTTGCGCCCCGGCACGACGGCGACGCGGGCGGAGATCGCCGACATGGAGCGGGCGATGTCGTCGGCGAGGCCGATGACGCGCGAGGATTTTATGCCGGGCGCGGGCTCGAGCTCGTAGAGCGTGACCACCGGTCCCGGGCGCATGTTGATGATCTCGCCGCGCACGGAGAAGTCGTCCAGCACGCCCTCGAGCGCGCGGGCGTTCTGCTCCAAAACCTCCTGGGAGATCTTTTGGCCCGCGGGCTTCTTGGGCTCGGCGAGGAGCTCGAGCTCGGGATATTCATACGCGCTGTTGCCGGGCGCGGGGGCGCGCTCGCGCGGCGCGCGCTTGGCGGGGACAGGCGACCCGACCTGCGCGCGAGGCGCGGGCTCGGCTTGCGGCGCAAGGCGCGAGGGGCGCGGCGCGGCGGGCGCGGCAGAGGCGTCGTGATCCTCGAAGACCGGCTCGCGCCGCGCGACGCCCGAGAGCGCGGCCTGGCGCGGCGCCGGCGCGGCGCGCCCGCGACGGAAGAGCACGGCGAAGCCCCGTTTGGCCAGCGCCTTGGACGTGAGAGCGGCGTGCAGCAATGCGCCGAGCGCGATGATGGCGTAGCCGGGCTCGCCGGCGTCGTCCTCGCCCTCCTCTTCGGGATTCACGCGCGCCAGGGGGCGGTCGGCCTGGGCGAGGCGGCGCTGCGCGTCGCGCAGATCGTCTTCGGACTCGAAGCCGTAGCCCGCGGCGCCCGTCAGCATGATGATGGCGCCGAGCATCGCAGCGACGCCGACGCCCGCGAGCACAAGGCGATTGCCGCCAAAGAGCGCCCGCGGCAAAGCGAGAAGCGCGTCGCCGATGATTCCGCCCAGGCCCGTCGGCAACGGCCAGCGATCGGTGACAGGAAAGAGCGACGCCGCGGCCGCCGCGCAGAGCACGCCGCCCAGCCAGAGCAGGATTCGCAGGCTCGCGCGATTGCCGGCGCGATGCGCGAGCAGCCGCAGGCCGAGCGCCGCGAGCGGCAGCATGGCCGCGACTACCCCGCCGACGCCGAGCAGTTGCATGAGCAGATCGGCGACGACGGCGCCTGGCAGGCCCAAATAGTTGTGCACGCGCGCGTCGGTCGCATGGTTGAGCGAGGGATCGCGCGCCGACCAGGAGAACAGCGCCAGCGTCAGGGCGCCGCTGAAGGCGAGAATTGCGACGCCCGCGAGCTCGACAAGCCGCCGACGCGTGAACTCGCGAAAAGGGTCGTTGGCGAGACTGAGGATCTCTCTGCGCGTCATTCTTGAGGCCCGTATCCGCGAAGAACACAATTGCGGAGATTATGAAGGAAGCTAGGAAAGGAAGGGTAAAGGCGGCATTAACCGCGGCGGGGGTTGCGGAAAACGAGGCGGGCGCCTTTGGCGTGAGCTTCGAGCTGAAAGCGCGGCGCAGCACATCGAGTCCAGTCGGATGACCGGTCAGTCGAGATTTCCGACGATGACGAACGGCCGGCGCAGGACCCCAAGACGCGCTTCACCATCGCCAACTGACCGCGGCGGCGATCGACTGCCGCGACTACCTCGCCGCAAAGAAGCGCGCGGACAAAGAGGCGCTTTTGCTAGCGGGGCCAAAAGTGGCTCTGACTGGCGGTCTCGACTTCGAAGATTGCCGGCTGCCCTGGGACAAGCTTGGTCAGGTTCACGCCAAACACCCCAGTATGGGGCTGCTGCACGGCGGGTCGCTTCAGGGCGCCGAGCTGATCGCCGCCAAATGGATCGGCAATCGCAAAGTCCCGCAGTTCGCCTTCATGCCCGATCGGACGAAGCACGCCAAGGCGACGCCATCAAGCGCAGCGACGCGATGCTGGAAACGCCGCCGATCGGCGTCCTTCACTCGCCGGCGCCGGCATCCAGGACACCCTCGGCGACAAGGCCGGAAAGCTCGGCATTGCGGTCTGGAAGTTCGAGAAAAACGGCGCAAGAGCGCCGCTAATGCGGGGCGCGCAAACCTTCACGGGCAAATTGCCCAGCCTAGATCGTGATCCGCGCCCAAGCCGTGACTGGAGCCATTGGCTATGGAGTTCGCGGATAGAAGTTTCCGGTGAATCGAGGAGCCTCCTGTCTTTTTCGGCGGAAGATCAGGGAAAAAACGAATGTGTCTCCACTGTCTGCATCCTTTCCCTTCGGCTGGGGCGGCGCGCAACGGACTCTCCAGGCGCGACATGTTGCGCCGCGCGGCCGTTCTCGGCGCGGTGCTGCCGTTTGCCGGCAGCGCTTCGAGAGACGCGTTTGCTGCGGAGCGAAGCGATCCGCTGCCCGAGGACTTCAAGAAAGGCGTCACGGACCTCGTCGCACGAGCGAATTCGCCTGAGCTCGCGGCCTACCGCCTGTTCGAGATCAATGGCGCCGACCTGCCGTGGATCGACCTCGGCCTGCAGGCTGTGAAGGGTCAGCAGATCACTTTTCTTGTCACCGGGCGCATGTGGATCGCGCGCCAACTCGACCTGTGGTTCGGTCCCGGCCTCGTCTTCCACGCACGCACGCGCGGGCGCCGTCCGATCTGGAGCCCCGGGACGGACATGGGCACGATGACCGCCGCGCACGACGGCCCGCTCGAGGTCGCCCGCGCGGCCGCGCAATTCTCCGACGAGGACGGGAAGCTCTGGACCCCGGAAGACGAGTACCGAAAGCAGGAAGCCAAGATCGTAGGCGTCGCGCTCCTGTGGAGGGGAGACGCCGCCGCTGGACTTGCGAGCCTCGCCGCGCATGGCGACGTCGACGGGCTTCTCGCGGCGGAGATCGCGCGGCTGAAACGCGGACGCAAGCTGCCGGAAGGCTGGTCGGATTACTTCAGTCTCGGCGGCGGCGCCGAGGTTTTCAGCCGCGCCGGGAATGGTGAGATCATCTGCGAGAGCGCGGGCTCCGCCTCGATCATCGAACGCCCGCTGGCTCTCCCCTTCTCCGCGCGCCCGAAGCTCGGTTGGCGCTGGAAGATCGACGAGCTTCCTTCCGCCGTCGCGGAGGATCAAGCGCCGTTCCACGACTATCTCTCGATCGGCGTGAAATTCGAGGACGGGCAGGACCTCACCTATTTCTGGAGCGCGGCGCTACCGACCGGCAAGGTGTTTCGTTGTCCACTCGCAGGCTGGAACGCCATCGAGACTCATGTGGTCGTCGATTCCGGCGCGAGCGGTCTGGGCTCCTGGCGAGACTTGGAGCGCGACGTCGCCGCGGATTACGCCGCCCATATCGGCGGGCCGGCGAAGGCGGTCAGCCATATCTGGCTGCTGGCGGTCACGCCCTTCCAGCGCCGTCGCGGCGCGTGCCGCTACGCCGACATCAGGATCCGCACAGGGGATGGCGCGACGCACAATTTATAGAGGCGCCTTCAACACGATGTCCGCTGCAATGGCGTTCACGCTGAAAAGGACATGACTGCATGCTCCTCCTTTCTCTGATCGGTCTCGCCGTCTTCTCGCTCATCGTCATCCTTCCCTTCGGGAATGGGCCGGGAAGCCTTCGAATCCCCTTTCTGCTGGGGTTCGCCAGCTTCTTGCTCGTCCTCGCGCTGATCACGGCCTGGATTCTTGGCGTAACGCTGTTCTTCCCGCATGGCGGCCTCGCGCAGCTCGTTCAAGACCGCCACCGTCTGATTCAGGGGCATATCGACCTGTTGATGATGGCGCAGTTCCTGTTCATTTTCGCCGGTCTGTTCCGACTCTATGCAGTCGAGCCGCCGCGCTGGGTGCTGGCGCTGTGCTGCTATGGCGCGTTTTTCAACGCGTTCGGCTTGGCCAGGGCGGGTTTTGTGGCAAAGCCGCCCGTCGACGTCGCGGCTCCGCCGCCCGAGCCCAGCTTTCCGCTGCCTGCGGCGTTGAGCTTCACGGCTGCGACGGTCGGCTTTCTCGCGGCGGCCGCTCTCATCATTCACGCCGCTTGGCGCGCGCGGCGCGCTTCTTAACAGCGCCCCTCCGCAATCCGATTCGCTTAGCGGAAAGCTATGGGAGCATAACAAATGTCGATCGCCGCTTGCCACGTCACGGGCGCCGCCTGTCCTGTCATCGCGCTGATCGAGGCGTGGTTGGAGGCTTGGCGGCGGGCTCGCCACGGGGTCGCTGTTTCGATTTTGCTGCTCGCCGCTTTCGCAACGCGTGCGACCGCACTGCCGGTGAACGAAAACGCCGATGAGGCGTTTGAAAGCCAAGTCAAGATCGCCCTTGCGCCCTTGGCGGGAAGCGCAGTCGCGGAACTAAAAATTCTCTACCTCAGTCCCGATGTCGCGCCATGGATCGATACGGGATTTCAGATTCGGAGCGGCGACCGAATAACTTGGGTTCTCGAAGGGAAGAGCTGGCGATCGCGCGCCCATGACCGCTGGCTGAAGCCTTCACAGGTGGTCTGGGCGCGCGTCGGCGCGGATGGACCCATCCTTCGTGGAACGCGCGATACTTTGACTTTCACCGCAACGGTTACCGGCTCTTTGCAACTTCGTCATTGGAACGGACTTTGGCAAGACGAAATAGGCGCCTTCGCCGGTGTCTCTTCGCCGATCGATCCTGATTCCGGCGGCGTGATCCGCGTCGCGCTCATCCGTTGGAGCCCGGGCAGTAATCCAGAGCAGGAACTCCAACACTTGGCTGCTCAAGTCGATGCGCCCGCCTGGGCCGCCGCGGAATTGACTCGTCAAAAGGAGGTCGTCGCGCCGCTCGCGCCTCCGGGTTGGCGCATTCTCGGCTTCGCGGAGATGTTCCGCGAGCTGCGCGACAGCGCGAAGGATGCGCCGCAGCCACGAATAGAGTTGCGTACGCGCAACGACATTGCAGTTCTACAGAAGGACATCATAAGAGACTTTACGCCGGAAACGAAGCTTCAATGGAAGTGGAAGCTCGACAAGCTGCCATCAGACGTTCCAGAAGACATGATATTCGCGCATGACTACATCAGCATAGCAGTCAAGTTCGACAATGGACAGGATCTTACTTACTTTTGGAGCGCCAGTCTTCCGGTCGGCAAGAGTTTCCGTTGTCCGTTTCCAATGTGGGCGACCCGCGAGACCCATCTCGTGGTTCGTTCGGGCGGTGGCGAGCTGGGCAAATGGCTCCAGGAGTCGCGCAATGTCTTCGCCGATTATCGGCGCTCGGTCGACGGCGAGCCTCCGAAAAGGATCACGCAAATCTGGCTCATCGGGACCAGTGTGATGGGACGAAGCGAAGGGTTGGGACAATTCGGCGAGATAAGAATCGGCGACGAGAAAGAGACCGCGGACGTGTATTGACGAGAACGGAACCTTTTAGCGCCGAGCCTATTTTGAACTTTCTCACATGAATCGATCAATTCGAGCCACTTTGTCAGGGGCGGAGCATCATCGTCGAAACCGAGCGGGAGGGGTAAATATGCAGAGCGACGACAAACATGCAGGAAATATAATCTTGCTCCAGTTCGGATGCCTGTCGCTTCTCGCGGCATTGGCGCTCGCGTGGTGCCTTGTCGGGCTGGGCTTCGATATTGCGCCTTTCCACGCGCTCTTCCCAGGCAAATATCAACGCGTGCTCCAGGCGCATCTCGATTTTCTGATCATGAGCGCGCTAATCCTCGGCTTCTACGGCGCGAGAGCGCCGTTGCCATGGCATATCCGCTGGGCCATGGGCGTCGGCGCCTTCACCAATTCGAGCCTGTTTTTGCTGATGGCGCTCTTCCCGGGTCTAGATCCGACCACTCCCGCGGCGGGACCGTTCGCGACCCTGTATCTGGGCTACACGCTATTCAGCATCGTCCTCACCAGCTACGGTTTCGGCAAGGGCGCGGTGGCGGTCTTGAAATCGACCGTCCGCGCGAAGTGACGCAGCGGACACTCGATGGCTTATTCGATAGCCGCTTCCGTATTCCCGGCCATCGATCTTTTAATTGCGTGGCGTGCGGGAAGCGAAGCGTGAGACGATCGTGACGAACATCGAACGACGCGCCCCGATCGGCTTTCGAGGCTGCCTTACGAGTTCAGATTAGGCGGAGCATCCAGGTGACAGCGAGCGAGCAAACGCAGAATTCTTCAACATTTGCCGGATGGAGGGCCACGACCGCCGTTGCTCTTGGACTGTTTTCCGTGGCGCCGCACTTGTTTCTGCCCCGCGCCGCGTCGCTCGACCTTGCCGCGGTGCTTCTCGGCATCATAGCGGGCGTCTATTTCGGCTTCGCAGTGGCGCGTGGTTCGCTTCGCGATCAGCTGACCGAGCTTTGCGTCGCCACCGGCTTCGGCGTCGCGGCCGTCCTGGGGCTAATCCTTAGCCCATGGTCGCTGCCCGGCGCTTACTTCGCACACAGCCTCTGGGATTTCGCACACCATAATCGAGCGGCGCTGCGGCTGGTTGCAATTCCTCAATGGTACGTTCCCTGGTGCGCCACGATAGACGCTCTGATCGGCGTCGGCCTCGTCACGGTTTGGCGATCCACGGGTGTTTTGTGAAGCGTAAGGCCCAACGCCATCAGTCTATACAGAGACGCCGCCATGCCCGCCGTCACCATCCGCAACCTCTCCGAAGAGACGCATCGCGCCCTGAAGGTCCGAGCAGCGCAACACGGCCGCAGTACGGAAGCTGAAATGCGCGACATCCTGGAAGCCGCCGTGCGCCCGGCGGGTCGCCTCCGCCTTGGCAGCGCGCTGGCGGACATGAGCCGGAAGGTCGGCCTGAGCAAGGCCGACGTCGAAGCCCTCGAACTGGCCCGAGACTTTGAGCCCGCAGAGCCGCTGCGCCTTGAATGATCCTGTTCAACACAAATGTCGTCTCCAAGCCGATGAAGCCTGGTCCCGACCCGGCCGTTCGCCGTTGGCTCGATGAACGGGCGGCGAAGACGCTCTATCTTTGCAGCGTCACGATTGCGGAGCTGATGTTCGGCGTCGCATCCTCGCGTTCGATACGAATGCGGCGCGCCGCTATTCCGATCTGGCGGTGAAGGCGCGCGCCGCCGGAAAGGGCTTCCCTACGCCGGACGGCTATCTCGCCGCTATCGCCGCGTCGCACGATTTCATCGCCGCATCCCGCGACGCCAGCGCATTCACGTCCGCCGGCCTCACTGTAATCGACGCTTGGACCGCCAAAGCAGAGCGACGATAGCCACAATCGGGATGATAGAGCGGCGGTCAACGGATAAAAATCGACTACTATCGTTCAGCAGCGGTTCGCCTTGGCATCCGGCATTATCCATCGTACTCCACGGCGGTCCCCGTCACTCCCACTCGATTGTTTTGCGACATGGTAACGCCTTGGTCTAGCGACGCAAATTTTTTCTGCGTGTTCCGAAGAACCGTCTCGGCGATCCGCCAGAAATTCGCGCTCTTGATTTCAAAAGGGAATTTCGGCGATTCAAAATCAGCTCGGCTTCAGCGACTATCGGCATCGATCGGTCGATTTTTCTGATTCTCACGGAATAGCGCACCCACCAGCCCAGCCGAAAAAAGACCGTCACGAGAGATTTCGGCCAAGGCGGACAACGTAATCTACCGGCCCATCCGGCGACCTCGCACTTGAGGTCTCGCACTTGAGGTCTTGACTCTTTGATCGCCGTTTAGCTATATAGCTCTATGGCAATTGAAGACATCACCCCTGACCGCTTGAACAAGGCGTTCTCGGCTCTAGCCGATCCAACGCGACGCGCGATCCTGGCCCGCCTCGCGACGGGCGAAGCAACAGTTTCGGAACTGCTGGCGCCGTTCGAACTCAGCCAACCCACGATTTCCAAGCATCTCAAGGTACTGGAGGATGCCGGCTTCATCGAACGCGGACGTGACGCACAGCGGCGGCCCCGCAAGCTGGTGGCGACGGCGCTCAAAGACGTTGCCGACTGGATAGAGCCTTTTCGCAGGCAGTGGGAAAGCAGGCTCGACAACCTGGATCGCCACCTTGCGAAAATGAGTGAGTAGGAGAGCAGCGTGACACTTCCAATCGCACACACTGAAGTCACGGTTGACCGGGACGCGCACACGATCATCGTCATGCGCGTGCTTTCTGCACCTCTTGAAGAAGTCTTCGAAGCATGGACGCGGCCAGAACATGTAACATGCTGGTGGGATCCGACTGGCGAACCGCTGGCAGAATGTGAGATCGACCTGCGGCCGGGGGGCGCCTTCAGGTTCGTCAACCGGCATTCCCCCGGCGCCAAGCAATTCGCAGGCGTCTATCTCGAGATCGCACCACCGCGTCACCTCATCTTCGAAGCGATGGGGGCAATCGGGCGCGTCATGCTCGACGAGATTGAAGGCCGGACACATTTGACGGTGCGGATCGAGTGCCGCTCGGCGGAGCGTCTCGATCAATATCTTAAAATGGGCATCGACACCGGGACGGCCAGGACCTTCGACAATCTCGCCGCCTATATCTGCTCGCCTCCGCGGCGGACGTCCGATCCGTTCGTCGTCAGATGTTCCGCGTGCGAGAGAGTAATGCGATGATACAGCAATCAGTCGGGACTGCCGTATCTCCGGTCTTCGTGGCCTACGCCGTCACGTGCGTCGTTCTATGCCTTAATCTCCTGACGCTCTGGATTTCCAGCGGCGCAATCCGCGCCAAGAGCGGCGTGGCGATCAATCCGGAGGATGGCGCACGCTATGGCGCCTCTGTGTCGGAATTCGATCCGCCAGCCGTCGCGCGACTACTGCGCGCACATCGCAACGCCGAGGCCATGATCTATCCATTCCTACTGCTAGGTCTGCTCTATGTTTTCGCGGGCGGAACGGCGGCGATTGCGCTTCCCATTTTCACAATCTTTGTTGTCGCCCGGATCGCACACTCGATCGTCTATCTGAAGGCCATGCAGCCTTGGCGAACCATTGCTTTTGCGACCTCACTGCTCGCGATCATTGCGTTAATGATAGCCACCATTTATGCCTTGCTACCCGCCTGATGAATCTACGGCGAACTCATATTTGGCGGGGATTCGCAGGCGGAACGTGAGCCGTCGGATGCTCTCGTCGCTCTCTTGCCGCTTTCGAAAACACGAGTTGGTGGTCGGAAAAAAGACCGTCAGCGCTATCCGATCAATCTGACTGTCTTTTGGTTTCGGCTGGCGTACATTTCTAAAAAGACCGTCAGAAATACCGTCGATTTATCAGCTGCCAACGGCTCAAACTTGCTCGACGTCCCACTTATTCCCTTTTCTATTCAATGAGTTACGTGACTTCGCGGGCGAGATTTAACAATGCATCTCGACTATCGTCGCTGCCATTTTTAAGTTATTGAAATACATAGACAATCTATCGTGAGCGGCCACCCCCTCTCCTGAGACCCGCTGCGGCGCAGCAATCCCGTTTCAGGCGTCAAGGTGCGCGACAGCGCATGAAAACTCACTCCCACTCGATTGTTCTGAGTCATGGTAACACTCTGAATTTTCAGCGGAAATTTTTTCTCCGGAGGACAAAGCACCATCGCCCCGATCCGTCAAAAATCTGCGCTCTTGATTTCACATGAGAATTTCGGCGATCCGCGATTTTCTCGGTTTCAGCGACTATCGACACCGATCGGCCGATTTCTTGAAATTTGTTGGCCGCGACGAAGCGCACGTTGCCTGGGAAAATACCGTCACCCGGTGCATGCTTACGAACCGTCCCCGAGAAACCGCAGCAGCTCGTCGCGAATGTCTGCTGGCCATTGCGCAGTGGCCGCGACGAACCCGCTCCGATCCTCGGCAAACAGCGCGCGAGCACCCTCTTCGAATCCCGGAAGATCGCCGGCCATGGTCGACATGACGCGGTAGGCGGCCTCGATGCGCTCCCGGGAATTCGTTGCGCCGCCGTCCGCCTTCCGGGCCGCCTCGACAAGCCTGCGCAGCGTGATGGACGCGCCGCCGGGTTGACGGGCAAGCCAGTCCCAGTGACGCGGCAGGAGCGTGACCTCGCGGGCGACCACTCCGAGCTTCGGCCGGCCGCGATGTCCGGCGGAAGACGCCTTCGGCGTGTACCGCGCGACGACTTCGTGCTCGTTCCCGCGCAGATCGAGATCGGTCACCCTCCCCGTTTCGCGGTCAAACACGGTCACGGATGCGGTTGGATCAAGTAGCAACGCCTGTTTGGCGGCTAAGGCAACTTGGGCCAAGTCGCCTCGGGCAAGGCAAGCATTCGCGCTAAAGGCCACGAACCCTCGCGCGTCGATGTTTTCCCTGGAGTCTTCGAGCCGATTGGCCATTGCAGGATATTTACCCGGAAAACAAATCGTGTCAATATTATCCGGGTAAAATAGGAGGCATCATGGACCGGCAGGAACGAAAGGCGGCCGTCACCGCCTACAAGGAGCGCAAGCCTCCATGGGGCATCTATGCGATCATCTGCACGGCAACAGGCGAGGCGTGGGTTGGATGCAGCCGGCGCGTGGACACCCAGAAGAACCGGATTTGGTTCCAGCTCGGCCTCGGAAAGAGCCCCTATACCTCGCTCCAGGCCGCATGGAATCAGCATGGCGGGCGGGAGTTTAAGTTCGAGGAGCTCGAGCGTCTTCGAGATGACTTCCCCGAATTCGAACGCGATGACGAGTTGAAGAAACGTCAAACCCTTTGGCGATCACGGCTACAAGCGTCGGCCATATAGGCCCTCCAGGGTACCCTGCACCGCTCACTCCCACTCGATCGTCCCCGGCGGCTTGCTGGTCACATCATAGACCACCCGCCCGACCCCGCGCACCTCATTGATGATGCGCGTCGCGGCGCGTCCCAGAAACCCCATGTCGAAGGGATAGAAGTCCGCGGTCATGCCGTCGCTGCTCGTCACCGCGCGAAGCGCCACCACATAGTCGTAGCTGCGCCCGTCGCCCATCACGCCAACGCTTCGCACCGGCAGCAGCGCCGCGAAAGCCTGCCAGATCTCGTCATAGAGCCCAGCCTTGCGGATCTCGTCGAGATAGACCGCGTCGGCCTTGCGCAAGATTTCGAGCTTCTCGCGCGTCACGCCGCCGGGGCAGCGGATGGCGAGGCCCGGTCCTGGGAAGGGGTGGCGTCCGACGAAGGCCTCGGGCAGGCCGAGCTCGCGTCCGAGCCTTCTAACCTCGTCCTTGAACAGCTCGCGCAGGGGCTCGATGAGCGCGAGATTCATGCGCTCGGGCAGGCCGCCGACATTGTGGTGCGACTTGATCGTCACCGACGGCCCCCCGGAGAAAGACACGCTCTCGATCACGTCCGGGTAGAGCGTTCCCTGCGCCAGAAATTTCGGCGCGCCGCGGCCGTCGCGGGCTATCTCCCGCGCTTGGGCTTCGAAACATTCGACGAAGAGCCGCCCGATCGTCTTGCGCTTCGCCTCGGGGTCCTCGACGCCATCGAGCGCCGCCAGAAACGTCTCCTGCGCTTCGACGTGGCGCAGCGGGATGTTGTAGTGGTCGCGAAAGAGCCGCACGACCTCTTCCGCTTCGCCCTGCCGCAGCAGGCCGTGGTCGACGAAGACGCAGGTGAGCGCATCGCCGATCGCCTCGTGGATCAACACCGCGGCGACGGCGCTGTCGACCCCGCCCGAGAGCCCGCAGAGCACGCGCTCGTCGCCGACCTGACGGCGGATCGCCGCGATCGCCTCGCCCCGGAAGGCCGCCATCGTCCAGTCGGATTTGAGGCCGGCGATCTTGTGCAGGAAGTTCGAAATGAGCTTCGGGCCGTCCGGCGTATGCGCGACTTCGAGATGGAACTGCACGCCGTAATAGCGGCGCGCCTCGTCGGCGATGGCCGCGAAGGGCGCGTTCTCCGAGCGGCCGATGACCGAGAAGCCCGGCGGCAGGCGCGTCACGCGATCGCCGTGGCTCATCCACACCTGATGACGCCCGCCGCGCGTCCACACGCCGTCAAAGAGCGGACTCTCGGCTATGGCCTCCAAGTCGGCGCGCCCGAACTCGCGGTGATGGCCGGCCTCGACCTTGCCGCCGAGCTGTTCGGCGAGCAGCTGCTCGCCATAGCAGATCGCCAGCAGCGGCACGCCGGATTCGAAGATCGCCTGCGGCGCGCGCGGCGACCCCGCCTCCGTCACCGAACAGGGACCGCCGGAAAGGATCACCGCCTTGGGGCGGATTTCCGCGAAGGCTCGCTCCGCCTTCTGGAACGGCGCGATCTCGCAAAAGACGCCGGCCTCGCGCACGCGGCGGGCGATGAGCTGCGTCACCTGCGAGCCGAAATCGACGATGAGCGCCTTGTCGTGACGGTCGGCGATCTCGTTGTGAAAGTCGTTCATGCGGAGTCCTTCGAACGCGGCGGGAGCAATAGGAGAACCGCGACCCTCAAGCAACGGCGCCCTTCTGCAGCAGCGCGACATAAAAACCGTCGCCGCCCGATGTCGCGGGGGACAGCCGCAGGCCAGGACCATGCGTCGAGGCGAAGCGCGCGAGCTGCGGCAGCAGCGCGCGCTCGGCGGTCGCCGCGCCCGAGAGCGCCAAAAACTCCGGATGCGCGGCGCAGAACTGCTCGACCTGCCGCTCGTTCTCTTCGAGCAGCAGCGAGCAGGTGACATAAGCGATGCGGCCATTGGGGCGCACGTAGCGCGTCGCCGTCTCCAGGAGCTGCGCCTGTTCTTTCAGCCGCTGCTCCAGCGCGCCAGGCGCGATGCGCCATTTGGCGTCGGGGTGACGCCGCCAGGTTCCCGTGCCGGTGCAGGGCGCGTCGATCAGCACCAAGTCGCAGCGGCCTTCGAGATCCTGCAGCACGTCGGCGCCGCCGCGCGGCGGGCGCAGCTGCACATTGCGGGCGCCGGCGCGCTCCAGGCGCTCATAGAGCGGCGCGAGGCGCCGTCCGTCGGAGTCATGGGCGTAGATCTGGCCGCGATTATGGGTTTGCCCCGCGAGCGCCAGCGTCTTGCCGCCGCCGCCGGCGCAGAGGTCGAGAATTTGCTCGCCGGGCGCGGCAGCGCACAGGAGCGAGGCGAGCTGCGAGCTCTCGTCCTGCGTCTCGACGAGGCCCTTGACGAAGGCGGGCTCCGCGGCGAGCGCCGGCCCGCGCTTGTCGAGCGCCGGCGCGATACGAAGCCCAAGCGGCGAGAGCGGCGTTGGCTCAGGGCCGAGATGCGCGAGCTTCTTTTGCGCCTGCTCGCGCGTGGTCTTGAGGATGTTGACACGCAGGTCCACGGGCGCGCGCTGCGCCAGCGCCGCGCCCTCTGCGGCCGCCGCGTCGCCGAGCGCGGCCCTCAGATAGGGATCGAGCCATTGCGGATAGTCGCCTGCCACGTGCGCCGGGGCGCCGTCGAGGCTCGCGGTCGCGAGCCGCTCGCGCTCGACTTCAGTGAGCGGGCTGGGGCCGTAGCCCGCGCCTGAAAACAACGCCTCGATCGCGGGAAGATCCAGGCCGCGCGCCTCGCGTAGCGCGCCGAGCATGATCGCGCGCGGGCTCTCCTCGCCCATGACATGGGCGGCGGACGCGCGCTTCCTCAGCGCGTCATAGACGAGCGACGCGATGGCGGCGCGATCCTTGGCGCCGGCGAAGCGATGCGCCGTTCCCCAGTCCTTGAGCGCGTCCTGCGCCGGACGGCGTTGCGTCTCAAGCGTCTGCAGGACTTCAATCGCGGCGGAGACATGGGCGGCGGGGGTCATGGGCGGCGGGGGTCATGGGGCGTTCTAACGACCCCGAAGGGGCGATCAAGTTCGGCGACGATGAGGGGGCGCGAGGCCTTCCTGTCACGCCGGGCTGGCGAATTCAAGTCTCGCGCCGAGCCGCAACGCCTTGACTCTCGCACCATGCGAGGAATTCTCCGGTCGCGCCGCCATAGGCGCGACGCGTTTTCGGGTTGCGAATGTTGATCGCGACAAGGAGCGGGAGCGATGCGGCGCCCGCGCGAGCTGAAATGATCTCGCCCGTCAAGGCTTCCGGCCCCCATGCTGCGCCAGGAGCGCTTCGAGAAGACCCTGGCGGTAATAGAAGCTCGTCCCTTTGAGCCGCTTGAAGGCGGCGGCAAGGTCCACAAGACCCTTGCGCGCCGCGAGGTCGAGCAAGCCCAACGTGCCGGTGACGGCGAACCCGCGCCGGCGAGCCGCCGCGACGCCGTCGCGGTCGTCCATGAGCAAGAGGTCGACTTTTGCGGCCATGGCGAGCGCGATAACGTCGCGCTCGCCGGCGTCGAGCGTCTCCAGGTCGTCCACGCCGCGCTCGGATTCGACCGGACGGATTTCAAGCCACTGCGGCGGGAGGACAATCCAGGCGCGAACGGCCTCGGGCGCTTGGGCGTGCGCAAGCTCGTCGCGAACGCGCTCCGGCGTCAGAATTTTCGCAAAGAGACGGGGAAGAAGCTCAATGTCGCCCGTCAGCACAAGATAGTGAAGCGGCCCCGCGTCGGCGACGAGCCTCATGCGGCCTCAAAGGCCGAGCCGTTGCAAGTCGGCCCGATCATGGTCGAGGTCGCTATCGGTGTAGCGGCCCTTTACGCCGTGACTGACAAGAAACGTGTCGAGCTCGCCTCGCGTCGCGAAGCCCAAAAGACTCTTGAGCGCTGGGCGGGTCAGATGCCCGAGCCGAAATTCATCGAGCGCCAGCGCTTCGATCGCGCGTCGCTCCATCTCATCGGCCGAAGCGAAATGAGAGGCCAACTCGTCGGGGATGCGCAGGGTCAAGTTCACGTAATCATGGTACCACATGCGAGCGCCAAGAGGCAACCATATGTTTGATAAAGGATATAGCCCGGAGCCAGAATAGCTTTTCGTTCGAGAGGCCGCTTTCACGTCCGACGGCAATCGTCCTCATGCGCAAATCACTCGGGGCGACGGCTTCGCGATTTTGAACGGCCAGAACCAGGCGCTGCTGGATGGCGGGCAAACGGGCGTGAGCTTCTTCGGAAGCGGCGGCGAATTCAGCCAATGAGCGGAGCCGTTCCCGAAGAACCAGCAAACAGAGCCGCATCTTCGATCTCGGTCGTCAGTTCGCCGGGCTAGCTCCCGGCGCGACGATGACCTATCCTCGCCCTTGCCGTTTGCGAGCCGCCCGCGAGGCTGCCCGCGCGCCAAGGGAGGCTTGAGCGTGTTCGGGATCTTCGGCCTGAAACTGCCGCGCTTCGTCGTGCTTCTGCTTGCGGGCGCCATTCTCGTCGCCGTCGCCGCGGCCGGCATCCTTTACGTCTGGTCGCCCAAGGCTACCTTGAGAATCACCACCGGGCCGTCGGGCGGCGTGGCTCAGCGCTTCATTTCCGCCTTCATCGACGTGACGACCAAGACCCATCCGCACATCCGCTTCGACAGCGTGACCGTGGACAGCCTCGAGGCCAGCGCCAAGGCGCTCGATGACGGCAAGGCGGACATCGCGCTCGTCCGGACGGACGCGGCGCCGCCGAGCAACGGAGAAACTCTCGTCATCCTGCGTCGGGACGCCGTCATCGTAATCGTTCCCGCGGGTTCGGCGATCAAGAGCGTCGCGCAGCTCTCGGGCAAGACAGTCGCCATACCGACGAGCCCCGTCCAGCAGGAAAATTCGCGCGCGCTCGATCTGATCCTGAGCTATTACAACGTCCCCACCGACACCGTGAAGCGCCTGTTCCTGCCGGTCGCCGAGATCGGCCCCGCCATCCGCGGCAAGCGCGCCGCGGCGGCGCTGGCTGTTGGTCCCATCGCCCCGGGCGAGGCGGTCGACGCGGTGGCGAGCATCGCCCGCGCGACGCGAGAAACTCCGGAAATCCTGGCCTTCGATGACAATGACGCCATCGCCAGGCGATTCCCCGGTCTCGAATCGATCGACCTTCCCGAAGGCGCGTTCAAGGGACATCCGCCGATTCCAGGCGATAGCGTAAAGGGGCTCGCAGTCTCCTACCGCTTCGCCGTTCCGGTGAGGATGTTGGACGCCGTGGCGGGCGCGATCGCGAGAGCGATCTTGAAGACGAAAACGAAGCTCATGGCCCTGACGCCGCTAGCGAGTCAGATCGAAGCCCCGGACCCGGATGAGAAGAATCCGCTTCTGCCGGTCCATCCCGGCGTCGCCGCCTATCTCTCGAGCGGCGAGGAAAGCTTCATCGACGAGTTCGAAAAGTACTTTTACGCCATCGGCATCCCCTTGAGCCTCGTGGGGTCGGCGATCGCGATCATCTCCGGAGTGATCAGAAACAAGGAGCTCGCGGGCGATCAGCAGCGGATTTTCCGACTGCTCGTGATGGCCGACGAGGCCGGCAAAGCCGACGCCGCGGAGCTCGATCTGCTGGAGACCGAGTTCAAGGCCAGCGTCTCCGCCTGCGTCAGCAGGCTCGTCGAAGGGGCGAACGCGACCGATCAGGCGCCGATCAGCCTGGCGATCGAACATGCGCGGCGCGCGATCGAGTTGCGACGACGCGTGCTGGCTGGAGCGCCGCGCCACGACGCTGCGGCGATCGAGTCCGATAACGCGAAGCGTCCCGCGGAACAAATTGGCGGCGGCTGATTGGAGCAAGAGGCCATGAGCGGACCAGACGAATGCAAGTCGACCCCACCCGAAGGACGGTCTCAGCGTTTTCTTCGATCTTTCGCGCACGCCGCTCCGGTCGCCTTCGCGACTCTGGCCCTGCTCGGGACTGCGCCTCGCGCGCGCGCCGACGAGAGCGGAACGAGCTTCTGGCAGCCCGGCGCCTATGACGATCGAGCGGCGATTCCGAACTCGCCCGGCTGGTCGGTCAGCGCCACGCCCTATCACAGCACGGTCTATGCCAGCTCCAGCGTCTCGACCGCGACACTCGTCCGCACGGGGAGGCTGAACCAGAACGCTGTCGGCGACGTCTCAGCGACTTCCGCGAATTTCGAGAACATCTTCACGCTCTCGCCGAGCTACGGTTTCGCTCTCCCTGATCTAGGCGCGCAGGCCGCAGTGAGCGTCTCCACCGTGGTCGGCAAGGCCAGCACGACGGAAAGCGGCGCACTGGCCGCGAGCCTCGGAACGAACGGCGTGGCGACGAACTTCAGCTTCGGCGATTCCATCTCGGGCTTCGGGGATCTCGCGCCGCAGCTGAGCCTCTACTGGACTCGCGGCGTCAACAACTTCATGGTCTATGCGACCGGCAACGCGCCGGTCGGCGAATACAGCCAGAGGCGCCTCGCCAATCTCGGCATAGGGCATGGGGCGGTCGACGGCGGCCTCGGCTACACCTATTCGAATAGCGATGCGAAACTCGAGTTCTCTGCGGTCGCGGGATTCACTTACAATCAAATCAATCCCTTCACCAATTATCGCAGCGGCGTGGACTTCCACTTGGACGTCGGCGCATCGACGAGTCTCAACGAACGCCTCTCCGTCGGCCCCGTCGGATATCTTTACGACGAGATCGGTTGTGACGGCGGGTCGGGCGACCACTTCGGCTGCTTCAGGTCGCGCGTCGCGGGCCTCGGCGCGCGAGCGGCTTACAATGTCGCGCTCTCAGACGCGCAGGCGTCCTTCAGTCTCAAAGCCTATGGCGAGTTCGCCGCCGACAACCGGCCCGCCGGCTGGAACCTCCGCTTGGCCGTTTCGATCTCGCGGAAATAGCCGGCGCCTCACTTTCCGCGCACGAGCTCGAGCACGCGCTCGACATGCGCGATGGGGGTCTGCGGCAGCACGCCGTGGCCGAGATTGAAGATGTGCGGATGACCTTCGAATCCGGCAAGCACCGCCGAGACCTCGCGGTCGAGCGCGCCGCCGCCGGCGAGCAGCGCCAGCGGATCGAGGTTTCCCTGCAGCGCCGTCTTCCCATTCACGACGCCGCGCGCCCAGGCGGGATCGCCCGCCGTGTCGAGGCCATAGCCGTCGGCGCCGACGCTCAGAGCGAGAGTCGACAGATGAGTCCCCGCGCCGCGCACGAAGACGATGACCCGCGCCTCGGGCCGCGCGGCCTTCACGCCGGCGACGATGCGCCGTAGCGGCGAGACGACGTGGCGCGCAAATTCCGAGGGCGGCAGAGAGCCCGCCCAGCTGTCGAAGATCTGCACGACTTCGACGCCGGCGCCGAGCTGGCGCAAGAGATAGACGATCGACGACTCGACGAGGAGGTCGATCAGTCGCGCGAAGGCTTCCGGATGACGATAGGCGAAGAGCCGCGCCGGCCCTTGCTCCGCGACGCCCCGCCCGGCGATCATGTAGCTCGCAACGGTCCAGGGCGCGCCGCAGAAGCCGATGAAGGCCGTGCTCGCCGGCAGCGCGCTTTTGACGCGATCGATCGTCTCGAAGACGGGCGCGAGGCGCTCGAGGTCGACTGTTTCCTTCAGTCGCGCGAGCCCCGCCGGCGCCTCGATCGGATCGAGCCGCGGGCCTTCGCCGGTCTCGAACGAGACCCTTTGGCCGAGCGCGTCAGGAATGACGAGAATGTCGCTGAAGAGGATCGCGGCGTCGAAGCCAAACCGCCGTATCGGCTGCAGCGTGACCTCCGCCGCCATCGGCGGATTGTAGCAGAAGTCGATGAAGCTTGCGGCCTTGGCGCGCAGCTCGCGATATTCCGGCAGGTAGCGCCCCGCCTGGCGCATGAGCCAGATCGGCGGGACGGATCGCCTCCGTCCGCTCAGCGCGGCGAGCAGCGGCTTCTCGGTTTCGGGAGCGGCTTCGAGCATGGTTGAGATTAGATCCATTGAAGAGCGCTTGCTCATGGCGCGACCGCGCCTCCTTGGGGCCAGTGAGACGTCAGACCAATCCGGCCACGCCATGCGGCAGGCGCAGCAGAATGTCATGACCGGCGTTGGCGCCGATCAGCGCCGCGTCGGCAGGCGCGCCGCGCCCCTTGGCGGCGTAGGTTTCGCTCCCGTCGCTGCGAAGCGCCTCGCCCCGGAACATCAGCGCCGCGTTTTCGACACGCGCGTGCGCGGCGATCGGCGTGCGGCAGGAGCCGTCGAGCGCGGCGAGAAAAGCCCGCTCGGCCGCAAGCGCGAAGCCGGTCGCGGCGTCGAGGATCGGGTGAAGCAGCGCCTTCGTCCGCGCGTCGCAGGAACAGCAGGTGACGCCGATCGCCCCCTGGCCCGCGGCCGGCAAAAACTGCTCGAGCGGCAGGATCTCGCTCGCGCGCGCCTCGAGTCCGAGCCGCTTGAGGCCTGCGAGCGCGAGCAACGAGCCCTCGACCTCGCCGCTCTCGACCTTGTTGAGCCGCGTCTCGACATTGCCGCGCAGCAGGACCGTCTCGAGGTCCGGGCGCAGACGCTTGACCTGCGCCGCGCGCCGCAGCGAGGCCGTGCCGACGAGGGCGCCGCGCGGCAGCTCCGCGAGCCTGGCGCCTCCGCGCCCGATGAAGACGTCCCGCGCGTCCTCGCGCGGCAGATAACCGGCGACGCAAATTTCGCCCGGCAGATGCGTCGGAAGATCCTTTGACGAATGCACCGCGCAATCGATGGTCCCGGCGATGAGCGCCTGGTCGAGCTCCTTCGTGAACAGGCCCTTGCCCCCGGCCTCGCTCAGGGCGCGGTCCTGCACGACGTCGCCGGTCGTGCGGATCACGACGAGCTCGAAGCGCTCGGGCTTTTCGCCATGCGCCTGCGCGAGCCGCGCGCAGGTCTCGCGCGCTTGCGCCAGGGCGAGCGGGCTGCCGCGCGTGCCGATCCGTAGGCCTTTGATCATGAAGTCGCATCCAGGGCGGGAAGGTCCGCGACTATAAGACCAAAGCCTCGCAGCGCAAACGCTCTTGCGGGCGCGTATGGCGTCACAAAGCCGTGCTATGCTTCTGTGGTTTAACCCCTGAAGGCGGCGGTTGAAGAGGGAGCAGCGGCGCGCCATGACTACCGATCGTTTAAAGGCTGCGCTGGAAAGCGACATTCCGGGTTGCCTCTTCGCCCTGCGCTTCGACGACGAAGGGCGAGCCGAGCCGGGCGGCGCCGCCGACGTCGACCGCATCGGCGCGCCGGGCGAGGGCTTCGTCTGGCTGCATCTCGATCTCAACGACCCGCGCGTGCATGCGCTGCTCGCAAGGCTCGCGTTCCTGGACGAGAACGCCCGCAAGACGCTCTTAGGACCGATCGACGCGCAGTTCATCGAGCATTCGGGCGACGTCGTGCGCGGGGCCTTCGTCGACCACGAGCGCACGATCGTTGGGCGCATCCCGCAGACGGGCTATTTGCGCTTCGCCGTCGGCGAGCGCTTTCTCATAAGCGCGCGCGACCGCCCGCTCAGCGCCGTCGAGTCGACGCGCGTCGCGCTCAGCGCTGGATTTCTCGCCGAAACTCCGCTCGATCTCTTCGAGACCATCGTCGGGCATCTCTGCGACGAGCTCGGCAAGATGATCTATGAGCTCACGCTCGCGCTCGATCGCATCGAGGAGCATATCGTCGGCGACGGCAAGGGCCCGCGTGAGCGGACCGCGCTCGGCGCGACGCGACGCGCGGCGCTGCGGCTCGCCCGCGAGGTCAACGGCCTGCGCTCGCCGCTGCTGCGGTTGGAGGCGACGCTCAGCGAACCCGAGCAGGAGGATTTGAAGGAGCTCGGCGGGCGGCTGAGCCGGCGCGCCGAGATCCTCGCCCACGATCTCGCCGAGGTGCAGGACCGGGCGCGGCTGCTGCAGGACGAACTCAACGCGATCGCGGGCCTCGTCACCAACGATCGCCTCTATGTGCTGACCGTCGTCACGACGCTGCTGCTGCCGGCGACTTTCGTCACCGGCTTCTTCGGCATGAACACGAAGAGCCTGCCCTTCACGGAGATCGACTACGGAACGGCATACGCGGGAGCGCTCTGCCTCGCGGCCTCGCTCGTGGCCTTCGTGATCATCCGCCGCATGGGCCTGACCCGCCCGCGCGACGGCGACGAAGGCTCGAAGCCACCCCGGAGCTGACGCTCAGAGGCGCTCTGTCCCGATTTGGGCGGCGACATGCGCCGCCGCCGCCCGGATTTCATCGCGCTTGTGCTCTAGGCCTCGCGCCTCACTGCGACAGGCCGAAGCAATAATCCACCAGATAGGCCGTGCCCGCTCCCGAGCCGGTTATGTAGGCGACGAATTCGTTGAGCAACGTGGTCTCAGCCGCGGTGCGGTTCGCGTTGGCGATCTCGATGCCCCATTGGTCGATCACCGAATACGTCGGCGTTTGATTGTATGGGTAGGTGTGGTGGTAGGTGCCCGAAGGAAAGGTTTTGACGCCGTTCGACTCTTGGCAGATCAGCGACTGCGAGACGAAGCCGTATTTGTAGGTTGCGGCGACGATCGCCTCATAGGTCGTGTAGATATTGGTCGAATCGTAGACGTCTCCGTACGGCCAGGTGGTGGGCAGCGGCGACGGCAAGACGCCGAGTTCCTGGAGCACTGTCCCCGCGGCGAGGCCGTAGGGCGCCGTTGCGGGATTGGCGATGACGATGTTCGTCGTCAGCGGCACGGGCAGACCGCTGCTGATGTTGACCGACGGCGACCAAAGCTCCAGCGTTCCCTGCGCGTAGAAGAAGGGCGCGCCCACCACGAGGCTGGGGTAGCTCGTATAGAGCGTTTCCGGGCGTGTCTTGTCGGCAGAGAGGAAGAGGTCGTATTGCGGCGATTTGGCGATGATCTGGTCTTCGAGGGTTCCGCTTGCGCTGAATGTAACCAAGACCGTCCCGCCGGTTGCGGCTTCGAACTTCGGTATGATCAAGTTTGTCAGCACCTTTTCCAGATCCGCCGCCGCCGCGATGGAAATCTGGGTGGCGGCATGAGCCGACGAGAGCGTCAGAGCCGAGAGGCACGTCGCGCTCAGCGTGCTTTTCACCAGCTTGCCGATGGACATGTGAGGATTCCTTTTCATGGGTGGGTTCGCTTCCTATCTGGTTCCGCCGCGGCCTGAGCGTTTTAGAACTTGCGGGACGCGGTGATCGGCTTGCGCTAGGGTTGCGGGGGAATCTGGAGGCAGGTCTGCTGCAAAGCGGCTGTCCCGGCCGTCGTGCCGACGCCGGTCAGGAAGTTGATGAAGTCCGTCAACTCGGTCTCTTGAGCGGCGGTCTGGCCTCGGGCAATCGCAACGCCAAACCACTCGATGGGGGTGAAGTAGTCGCGTCCGAACTCATATTCGTAATGATAGCTCCCGACCTCATAGACTTGGCCTCCGCCGTAGTTGTTGCAGACTTGCGACTTGGCGGTGAAGCCATAAGCCACGCCGCTGAACTCGACGTCGGCATAGACTGCGACCGTATTGGGATCGGTCGTCCCGATCCCGTTTTCCAGCGCCTGGATGTAAGGCCATTTGGAGTAGAGCACCTGGATCGCCGCCAAGCCCCAGGGATCGAGCGTGCTCGGATCCGGATATTTGAAAGGCTGGATGCCGGTCGTCGGCAAGCCGCCGCTGATGTTCACGGGGGTGTTGGCGCTCGAGTAGAGATCGAGCGTGTCGGTCGCGAAGGGGAACGGCTGGCCGGAGACGAGACTCGAATAGAAGAAGGCCAAGTCGTAAGGGTAGACCGCGGAATCCGACAGGAACAGGTCGTAGGGGCCAGTCGAGCCGCCACTCACGATGTCGGAGGCGATATTCGCGTCGGCATAAACAACCAGTCCGACGCAATAGCTGGCGCTCGGATAATAGTTGTAGAAGGCGGCGACGACGTTCGAAGCGGTGTTGGCGATGCTCGGCGAGACCGCCACGTTAATCAGCGAGGAGCACGCCGCGGCCGCGTCGGAGGCGTGCATCAGCGCCGCTGCGGCGACGCCTAGCGCCAGGCTTTTGAGCTTGTGTTTGGTCATCTCTCTTCCTTTCTGAGTTTGTCGCGCTGGGCCGTTTGGCGTGCGAGCAAACCTTGACGACGGAGCGTCAAGCTCGTGCAAGGACGTGCGCGGCTCCCTGCTCGGGCGCGCGTTCCTCATTCGGGGTTTTTGCGTCGGACAGCGTTATCGGAGCTGCAGAAGGCCCGAACTCGACGGTCCGAGCGTCTGTCTATGCTTGGGTGGCGTGCGCCCAGAAATCCCGCGCGTCAGCGCACAACCGCCGGCCTTTGCGGAACTGCGTCATTTTTTCAAAACAAATCACGACGCGCTTCGAAACCTCGGAAACGCCTGCACTGCCCGGAAACGTCATCTTGTCCCTCCCTGGCTTTTACTGGTACGCGTGAGCGTATTGCTAGATTCTACAACTAATAATTGCATCTATCTCTCTCGTCGAGACGCCTGATCGTTAAGTAAGTTGACTATACGCAGACAGCCCCGCCTCCGTCAAGCCGCGTAACCGCCGCAATTTGACTAAAATGTTGACATTTTTGGTGATTTTTTGGGCTCTGTGCTGCCCCTTATCTGAATCATCTCCTCGCGACACGTCGATTTGTGATCGCCGTCCGCGTTATTGACGTTCTTGTTCTACTGCTCCCCCAGGGCGCCTGACCTTCAATCATTGCGACAGAAGCAATCGAGGAATTGAGGACGCCCCGAGGGGCGCAGATGCGTGAGCGCTTGCTCGCGATGACGCTTCCAAGCTCCCGAGACCCTTCTCAATGGAATTAGGAATCCGCAGGATATATTGTCCAAAGAAAGATGCGCCTTGCCCAACGCAGCAAGTTGCGTTTACGCAACTGCCGACCCTTGTTCGCGAGCGAAGTCGACGCCGACCGAACCAAATCGATCGCGGAGCCAGCCAGCTTAACAAATGGTTAACGCGCCCTCCTCCCTTTGACGAATAGGCGGCCCGCGCACGCCAATGCAAGGTTCGATTTCTATCGGCGCGACGAGACGCGCAGCGCCTTACGTCTAAAATTTGAGCGCGCGTGGCTCTTCCCATTGCGCCAAGTCGCGTGTACCGTCTTAGACGAATCAAGACTATATAGCCGGGTGAGTATAGGTTATATAGCCTGCCACCACACAGGCTTTCCTATGAAGCGCTCGGTCTTTCTCCCGCCGCTCGCTTGCCGATTCGACGGCAAATCTGCGGCGCGGATCTCCCCCGAAACTCTCAGCTGTCTTCGTCCCAGGCGGGCCTGGCGCCGGGCTTTCGTGACCAGGGGGTCGCTCTGTGCGCGCTGCGCGCTCCTCGCCGCCCTTCACCCCGCACTCGCCGCCCCGCAGGGCGGCACGGTCGTCTCGGGTCAGGCGAACATCTCGACCAGCGGCGCCGTCACCAACATCAACCAGTCGACCTACCAGGCGATCATCAATTGGCAGCTCTTTTCGATCGCGCCGAACGAGATCGTCAACTTCAATCAGCCGGGGCCCTCCGCCGTCACGGTGAACCGCGTCATCGGCAATGAGACCAGCGTCATCGCCGGCGCGCTCAACGCGACGGGACAAGTGTTCATCATCAATTCCGCCGGCGTCCTCTTCACCAAGAACGCGCAGGTCAATGTCGGCGGCCTCGTCGGCTCGACGCTCGACATCACGAATGCGAACATCAAGGCCGGCAAATATCAGTTCTCCGGCAGCTCCACTGCTTCGGTCGTCAATCAGGGGAACATCACCGCGCGCCCCGGCGGCTATGTCGCGCTGCTTGGCAATAATGTCTCGAATCATGGGACGATCACCGCCACGCTCGGCACGGTCGCCATGGCGTCGGGCGAAAAGGTCACGCTCAACTATGGCGGCAATTCGCTCGTCGACGTCACCGTCGACAAGGGCGCGCTCAACGCGCTCGTCGCGAACAAAGGCGCGATCAAGGCCGACGGCGGCAAGGTGATCCTGACCGCGCGCGCCGCCGACGCGCTGCTCTCGGCGCAGGTCAACAACTCTGGCGTCATCCAGGCGCAGACCCTGGCGGCGCTGACGGGCGGCGGCGCGCCGCGCACGGGCTCGATCAAGCTCATCGCCAATGGCGGACGCGTGCGCGTCTCTGGTCTTCTCGACGCCTCGGCGCCAAACGGCGGCCCCGGCGGCTCGATCGAGACGAGCGGCGCGAAGGTTCACATATCGAAGAACGCCGTCGTCACGACCAGGGCCGCAAACAGCAAGAACGGCTCCTGGCTCATCGATCCGGACGGCTTCACGATCGCGGCGAGCGGCGGCGACATCACCGGCGCCGCACTATCGAGCCAGCTCGCCAACACCAATGTCGCCATCAAGTCGACGTCGGGCAGCGGGACCGACGGCAACATCAATGTGAACGACGGCGTGAGCTGGGGCGCCAATACGACGCTGTCGCTGACGGCGACGAACAACATCAACATCGCGGCGCCGATCACGGCGACCGGCGCGACGGCGGGCCTGGCGCTGAACTTCGGCGGCAATTACGTCTTCCAGAATTCGAGCGCGATCACGCTGAGCGGGGCGAATCCAAGCCTGTCGATCAACGGCCAGTCCTATCAGGTCATCAACACGCTGGCGCAGCTCGCGGCGATCTCGCCCAACAACAGCGCCACGATCGCCAACGGTTATTATGCGCTCGGCAGCAACATCAATGCTGGGGGCGTGGTCTTTTCGGGCCCGGTGGTCAACGACCTCGAGGGGACGCTCGCGGGGCTCAACCACACGATCACAAATCTGACCATCTACGATCCGAACTCCAACTATAACGACGCCCTGATCTCCACTTTGGGCGCGACGACAGGTCTTGCGGCGACTGTGCGCGACGTTGGAGTGATCAACGCCAATGTGAACGCTGGACTGTCCGTCGATTATGTGAACGGGACTTATGTGAACGGCGGCTCCGGCGCCACGCTCGTCTACGGCAATTTCGGCACGATCAACAACAGCTATGCAGCTGGCGGATCGGTCACGGGCTTGGTTAACCTCGGCGGCCTGGTCGGGATCAATCACGGGGCGATCAACAATTCTTACGCCAATGTCGTGATTAACGGCGTATATCAGCTGGGCGGGTTGGTGGGATACAATTACGGGACGATCGACAACTCCTACGCCAACGGTCCGGTTTATGCGACCGCTCCGAATGAGCCTGCGGGGGGGGCTTTCAGCGCCACGAGCGTCGGCGGACTCGTGGGCTTCAATGCCGGCGTCATTGAGAACTCTCACGCGACGGGATCGCTTACGACATACAACGTCTTCGACGTGGGCGGACTCGTCGGCACGAATTACAACTTAAACGCTCCCAACCTTACAACTTCAGGCGTCATCACCAATTCTTACGCGACAGGTTCTGTCAACGCGACCATCAACGAGTCCGGCGTCAGCTTCCTTACCAGTGGCTTCGGCGGACTGGCGGGGTCCAATGATGGCGGCGTGATCAGCTACGCCAGCGCGAGCGGCAATGTGACGGTCAGCAACGCCTCGAATGGCGTGGGCGGCTTCAATGTCGGCGGCCTGGTCGGCTACAATGGAACAAGCCCCTTCGATTTAGGCGTTGGCGGCATCATCCAGAATTCGACGGCGACGGGCAATGTCACGGCGGTCGTCGGAACGACGTTATACGTCGGCGGACTCATCGGCTTCAACGATATGTTCACGACGGTCATCAACGATTCGTCGAGCGGCGTGGTCTCCGGCCTCCCGGGGTTCACCGGCGGGCTCATCGGCGCCAATGTCGGCGACTCGACCATCAGCGGCAACACCTGGAACATCACGACATCAGGTCAGACGGTCGGCTACAACTCCTTCGGCGCGGGCGCGCCGCCTGTCGACGGCATAACCGGAATCAATCCGCCACCGCCGCCGCCTCCACCGACTGCTCCGACTCTCTCCTTCCCGACGCAGCCTTTCATCGACGCCAGCCAGACCGCGACTGTCGTTTCCACGGTCGACGCCTTGCTCTCGGCGGACTCGCCGCCGCGGCCTCAGGCCGCAGCCTCTGCGGGAACCGCAAGCACGTCCAAGCTCGCGGGCCCCTCCCTCGACGACAACGTCACAAGCCCCAAGGTTCAGACCGAAGCGGATTGGCTGAAGCGCAAACAGGCGACCGACGTGGCCAACGCCCGCGCCGCGCGCGCCAGGGAGGCCTCGCTCGCCGGGCCTCGGCGAAGCACCGGCGTCGAAGAGGAAGAGGCGCCGGCGCCGCGCCGCCCTATCTCGGCGCCGCCTCACGCAGCCGCCAAGCCGAAGGGCGCCGGCTTCGGCGCGACGATCCGCAGCATCGAGATCGAGGGCAAGCAGTACGAGCTGCAAGAGAAGCCGGGGAGCAAGACGCCTGCCCCAGTCGATGACAAGGCAGGCGCGCCCCAATGACGAAGAAACTCAGCTTCGGCTCCGCGCTTTCGGCAGCCTTCGCTCTCGCCTCGCAGGCGCAGGCGCAGACCCTCCCTCTCCCATACAACGCCGGCGACGCGTTGCGCGAGTCCGAAGCCGCGCGTCGCGAAGCGCCGCGCGCGCCCAGGCCGCAAGTCGAGATCCCGCAGTTCGCCGAGCCGCGACTGACAATACAGGAAAATGAAAAGCTCTTCGTGCGACGCTTCGATATCGACGCCCCGAGCGGCTTGATCCCGCCCGAAGAGACGCAGGACGTCCTCGCGCCCTTCGAGAACCGCAAGCTGACGCTCAACGAGATCTACGACGCGGCCGATCAGGTCACGAACTTGTATCGCAGTCACGGCTACTTCGTCGCCAAAGCCTATGTGCCGGCGCAGGACGCGCGAAGCGGCGCGCTGCGCATCAAACTGATCATTGGACGATACGCGGCGATCTCCCTGCAAAACAATTCGCTGGTCGACAGCGGATTTCTGCAGGGCGTGCTCAATCGCGCGCTGGACGGCTCGCCGTACATCCATAAGGATGAACTCGAGCGCGCAATGCTTCTG
This sequence comes from Methylocystis sp., assembly GCA_035319645.1. Classification (GTDB taxonomy): domain Bacteria; phylum Pseudomonadota; class Alphaproteobacteria; order Rhizobiales; family Beijerinckiaceae; genus Methylocystis. Next base: position 53,880 of record DATHCI010000047.1, read on the forward strand.
ATGTCCGACCTCCCGGGGGCTGGAACGCCGCGCATCGCAATTTCCTCCGGCAAAGAACCGGAGACGTCGGACGTCAACTTCACCGCGCGTGAGGCGCCTCGCACGGAAGGCTACATTCTCGGCGACAATTACGGCTCGCCCTACACCGGCCGGTTGAGGATGAGCGGCTCTCTGGCGGTCAACTCGCCGCTCGGCGTCAGCGATCGTCTCTCCGTATTCGGCATCCTTTCAGAGCAAGCTGAACTTGCGAACTGGCGAGTCGCCTACGGCTTTCCGCTTGGGCTTGACGGGCTGCGCGGCGAACTCAGCGCGTTTCAGACGACCTATGTGCTCGGCGGCCTCTATAAGGCGTCAGAGGCGGCAGGCGTCGCAAATGGCATATCGGCGAATTTGAGCTATCCCGTGAAGCGACAACGCGACGACAGCGTCTATCTGTTCTCGACTTTCACGCACAAATACCTGGACGACAGAATTCTCGGCGCATCCACCGCTTCCCGCACCATCGACCTCGGAACGGTGGGCGTCACGCGCAACACTTTCGGCGCGCTTCTCGACATGCCGCTCGTGACGGAAACGACGCTGTCCGGCACGATTGGCGATGTCAACTTCCCAAATCCTGAGGACAGAGCGGCAAATGTCGCAGGCGTGGACACCACCGGCGTCTATGCAAGGTTCAACCTCAATTTCAACGCCACGCTCGCGATCAATTCCTGGTCTTCGCTCTCCGCGACTTTACGCGCTCAAAAATCGTCGGGACGCAATCTCGACGCCAGCGAAAAACTGGGGCTGACGGGCTATTTCGGCGTGCGCTCCTACGACGAAGGTCTTGCGGGCGACAGCGGCTACATCTTCACGCCCGAGCTCAAATTCGCCCTGCCCGACGTCGAGCGCTATCGTCATTCGGTCGGCCTGTTCACCGACGTCGGCGCGGCCTGGCTCGAGCACGGCGCGTACACGACGACGCAGGCGACCTACACGCCATTGAGCGACGTGGGTCTCGGCTATTACGGAGCCTATCAGTTTGCGCCCGCCGAGTCGGTTTTCGTCAAGGCGCAGGTCGCGCATTCCTATGGCTCGGAAAGCGTGGCTCCGGCCTACGACCGGCACACCAAAGGTCTGGTGCAGATCGGCTTGAGCGCGGCGAGCGACCCGACGCATGGAGGCATATTTTCCGAGGCGCCCGCTCCCGACTTCGGCGCAAGCCTGGCTGCGCTGCTGCCGGAGGCGCTGAATGCGCCGGAGTCGCCGCCCCCGTCTCCCTCTTCGCCTCCCCCGCCGCAGGCGCCGCTCGGCGTGTTCGGCGCGGACATGCCGGCGCGCGGGCTGCTTGTGTTGTCCGCCATTCCGTATTTCGCGAATTTCTCGCACAGCCAGATCGGGGCCAAGTATATTTCTCCGCAAAACATCGTCGCGAACTACGGCTGGTACTACAACCCGACCCTGAACCTGCGCACGGTTCCGATCGACATGGCTGTGGCGCAACAATCCTTGACGCTCGCCTATGGCCTAACCGACAGTATTTCCCTGGTCCTCGGCACTGGCTTCACCGAAAAGCACAGCCACATGATGACCTTCTTTGGGGGCGCCATACCCAACCCCCCATTTTGGAATCTCTTTCCCCGAGGGATGAGCTTTCCTGCAGTTGACAGCATAACTGACACCACGCTTGCCGGGATTTGGCGCTTTTACGAGGACCCGATTCATCGTCTTCAGCTCAACGTCGGCCTGTCGTTTCCGACGGGCAGCGCCCATGAACCGGGCACGCTGCTGCAACCGAACGGAACCTACCAGATCGCCCGAGACTTCTATGGGATGGAATCGGGCACGGGAACCTTCGACATCATGCCGGGCCTCGTCTATCGGGGGGCGCTGGATCAATGGTCTTGGGGCCTCTCCTATCGGGCGCGGCTTCCGCTGGCGGTCAATCCGGAAGGCTACGCCTGGGGCGACCTGCACGAGTTCGGGGCCTGGGGCGGCTATAGCTGGATACCCGGCCTGACCACCACGCTGCGTCTTGCGGGGACCTTGCAAGGGTCGATCATCGGGCACGATCCTCAGGTCGTCGGCAAGGTGCAGACCGCTGATCCGAATGACTACGGCGGGCAGCGCGTCGAAATATTCGCCGGCGCGACCATCAACGGCGCGCTGTTCGGGGCGTCCGCCTTCGATATCGCGATGGAAGGCGGCGTCCCCGTCTACCAGAACCTCAACGGCCCCCAGCTGGCCAGGAACTGGCAGGCCAATATGGCTCTGCGGTACAAGGTCGGAAAGGAGGACCGCTCCAAGCTGCCGCTCGGCCTCGGAGCTCTCCTGCCTTCCTACGAGACCTCACCCGAGATGGAGCCAAATGCGCCGCTTTGGACCGGACTCCGTGTCGGCGTAAATTTCGGCGCGAACTTCGGCGGCAACGACAAGCTCGAAACTGTGCCAGGTCCGACCCTGTCATCGCTGTCGCCCGGGGCTCTGCCGGCGACTGGTCTCCTCGCGCTCGTATCCAACTCTTCGCTCACGTTCCGAAACGAGGGGTTTCTAGGCGGCGCGCAAGTCGGCTACGACTGGCGTCTCAGCCAGTCCGTCGTCGCCGGCTTCGAGGCGGGCATCGACGGCGTGGCCGGCTCTGCAGGCGTCGCGAGCCAGCTGGTCGGCGCGACGAGCGGGCTATTTTCCGCCATCGCAAAGACCAACGGATATAAGACCCTCGATTATGTCGGCACCGTGCGCGCCCGTCTCGGCTACCTCGCGACGCCGAGGCTGCTGCTTTACGGCTCCGGCGGGTTCGCCATGGCTGGCGTCAATCTGAACACCGGCGTCTTCGTGCAGGAGACGATCGCGGGTTTTCCCTATCCGGTGAGCGGAACTTCGCTCTATCAGGACCTTCGACCCGGCTGGGCTGCGGGCGTCGGCCTGGAATGGATGTTTGCGCCGCACTGGAGCCTCAAGGCCGAGTATCTTTACTACAACACCGGCACTGCTCACCCCGTCGGCGGCGTGGCGCTGATTCCTTCGACGCCGGCGCTCGCCGCGTTCACGGCGCCGCAACCCGGCTATATGTTCGACGGCAATATCGCGCGGCTCGGGCTCAATTATCACTTCAACGGGCGCGCGCCGGTCGCCAGCGCTCCGGTCGAGCCCGCGCCCTTCGTCCCGCTGTTGACGGACGCCGCGGCGACTACCCCGGCGCCAGCGATAGCGCCGCCGCCTGGCGCGCTCTGGACGGGGCTTTATGGCGGTCTCAATCTCGGGGCCGGCTGGTCGTCCGGCAGCGGCGAAACGGGCTACCTGCCCTATCTCGACCCGTCCTTCCCGCTCGGAAGCGTCATGAACGGAATAACCAACCTGTGGTTTTTGCCGAGCGGCGCCGAGACGGGAGGCAGGTCAGGCCTCATCGCCGGCGGCCAGATCGGTTACGATTACCAGCTTTTGACGCACTTCGTGATCGGCGTGGAGGCGGACCTCCAGGGGTCGAACATCACAAGCGGAAATCGGGGCGACAACACGCTGTACGCCAGCCCCTATGGCATTGTGTTGTTAACAGACCCCAACACGGGCAACCTCTACCCGACAACCGGCACGCTGACGCCACTTGGGGGCGGGACAGGAGGCGTCTCCTGGCCATGGCTCAGCACGGCGCGCGTCCGCGCCGGCATACTGCCGCTGTCGACGCTCCTGGTCTATGGCACGGGGGGCCTAACTTACGCCCATGTGACGACTTACACCTCCGGCGGACTTCACGCCGGATGGAACGCTGGCGGCGGCGTCGAGTGGATGCTTGCGCCGGGCTGGTCCGCCAAGGCGGAGTTTCTGCATGTCGATCTCGGCGACGACGGCGTTGCGAACCCGTTTCTCGGGACCTCCGGCGACCATATTCATCCACGATTAAGCGTCGCGCGCGCCGGGTTGAACTATCACTTCAACTGGGGCTCCTCCGCTCCTGTCGAAGCAAAGTACTGACGAGGGCGGCGCCTGAATTGCTTCGCCTGGCTTGCATTGATAAGGCCTCAAAGTCCTGGACGCATGTGCGAGGCTCGGAGTTGCGAAGGATCGGAAAGCCCGGCCTGAACAGACAATCGATGCCGGGGCCACAAGGTCGTGCAAGCGTCTTGGGAACGGGAAATTGAAGCATGAAGGTGGAATGGGCATCGAACCTGGTCGATTTCGGCATCCTGGGCCTGCTTCTTTTCTTGAGCGTCGTCGTCGTCGCCATTCTGCTGGAGCGACTGGTGTTCTTCCGGACGGTGGAGTTGGAGAGCTTCAAGAACGCCAAAGCGCTCGAGCTGGAGCTCACGCAGCGCATCTATGTCGTCGCCTCGATCGCGGCGAATGCGCCTTATGTCGGTCTGCTCGGCACTGTGCTCGGCATCATGTTGACGTTCTATAACATGGGCCTGGATTCGACTGCTGACGCTGGGCGCATCATGAGCAGCCTCGGGCTCGCGCTGAAAGCGACGGCGGCCGGGCTCTTCGTCGCGCTCGTCGCGGTGACGGCCTACAATATGCTCTGGAACAGGATCAAGGTGCTTATTCTGAGATGGGAGATCGCCCATGGATGAGCGGCCGTTCGAGACGATCAACGTCATTCCTTTCGTTGACATCATGCTCGTTCTGCTCGCGATCGTGCTGACGACCGCGAGCTTCATTGCGACGGGCCGGATACCGGTCTCGCTCCCGCAGGCCTCGACCACTGCAGAGAAGCAGAAGGACCGGATCATCGAGCTGTCGGCGGAGGGCGAGGTCTATCTTGACGGAAAATCCGTCTCGAAGGATTTGCTCGAGGAGCGCCTTCGGGAGCTGCCGAGCGAAACGCCGATCCTGATCCGCGCCGATCGCGCGACGAGGTTTCAAAGCTTCGTCGATGTCGCGGACATTCTCAAAAAGCTGAAGATCCTGAAGGTCTCCATACAAACTAAAAGCGTCACCCCGTGAGCAAGTTCACTTTCACGATGCGCCAGGCGTTTGCGGCGTCCGCCGCTCTGCACTCGGCGGTCATCGCGCCTTTTGCGCTTAATGTGGCGGCGCCGCCGCCGGAAGACGACGATATGCTCGTCCTCGACTTGCGAGGGCTTCAGACCGACGTGCAGCTTGACGAGCAGATCAAGCGTCAAACGAGCGGAGCCGCAGGCGTGAGCGCCGACCTGCAAAAGACGGCCATTGCCCAAAACGAGTCGCCTGCAAACGACGCAACTCCGAACGAGGAAGATGGCTCCGCCCCAACCAAGCCTCGCAAGGCGGCGCCGAAGGCAAAAAACGCGGCCGGGGAACCGGGGCCGACAGACGTCAACGGCGCCGAGCAACTGCAGAAAGCCCAAAAAATTCACGATCCCGCGCCAGATCAGCTGGATCCACTGAAAGTCTACGCGAAAATCCTGTCGAAGCGCGTGCAATCCAAGCTGGTCTACCCCGAGGAGGGGCGGCAGGCGGGCCTCCAGGGCGTGACGACCGTGTCTTTCACGATTATGTCCGATGGGAGCCTGCGTCCAGAGTCGCTGAAAGTCGTCAACAGCAGCGGACACCCAAAACTCGACGAGAGCGCGCTGAAAACCATTCGCGCCTGTTCTCCTTTCGAGCCGCCGCCAAAGGAAATCACGCTGAGCCTGGCTGTCACATATGGTCGCAAGCGCTGACGTCGCCGACGTGCTTGCATCCGTCGAAGCAGCGGCCAATATGTCTGCAAGTTTCGCCGACTGGCCGGCCGGGGCGCGAAAGAAAACACGCGACCTAGACGCCAAGGCGGCGTCAATTTTGGCGACGAGCGGGGGCGGGCCAGCGCCGTTGAAGTGGTAGTTCAAGCCCATGCGCACCATGCGCCCGTCGAACTGCGCCGCATGCGCCACGGCGGACAGGTTGCGCCTGGCGTTGCAGAGCAGCGCCCCGACGATGGCTGTGTTCG
>DATHCI010000048.1:0-4664 GCA_035319645.1 Methylocystis sp.
TTTCGCAGCGCCCGAGAGTTTTGCGCCGCCTGTAGAGCCGCGTCGTGACCGCCGAGGTCGACCGTAGGCAACGAAGTCAAGAGCCGTCTCGCGGTCCTGAAATCGCGCTCCGATGCGAAGCCCTGCAGCGCCTCAGTCAAGATGAAGTCGCCGATCGCGATGACCTCCACGCCGAGCAGGGAGTCCAGCGATTCGGTCTGCGGCGTCGACGCCCCGCGAAAATAGCCCACCCAGACGCTGGAATCGACGAGGATCATTTATCCCTGCGCATGGCGTCGAGATCGCCCCGCCAGTCGAGCTTGCCGCGGAATCGACGAATCTCAGCCTGCCGGTGCAGACGAAGCAGCGTGCGCAGTCCGAGCTCCACCGCCTCCTTTTTCGTCTTGAGGCCAGTCGCCTTCAGCATCGCTTTCATCAAGTCGTCGTCGATGACGATGTTCGTGCGCATGATGTGTATTCCAACGATGCTGTATGCATGCCATAGTCCGTCCGCTGTTTTCAAATAAGCTCGCGCCCCTCGATGGCGCCAGGGGCAGCGCGCTTGAAAACCACATGCTGCTCTCTCGAGCGGGAGCGGAACCTCACCGCGTTTTCTACAAGCCCGCGATCGAATTGCGAAACCGCGGGCGCCCCTCTATATCTGCCCGGGCGCGGGAAAACGCCCCGCGCTTTTTGAGGCGAAGAGTCGATGCCCTGGAGTGATCAAGGCGGACCCCGCAACCAGAACAATGATCCGTGGGGACAGCGCGGGGGCGGACCCTGGGGCGCGGGTCCCGGCGGCCAGGGCGGCGGCGCGCCGCCCGACCTCGAGGAGGCGCTGCGCCGGGTCCAGAACGGACTGCGTCATACGCTCCCCTCCGGAATCGGCGGGCGCGGCGCGGCGCTCATCGCTCTGCTCGTGCTGCTCTCCTGGCTGCTCTCGGGCTTCTACACGGTCGGGCCGAACGAGATCGGCCTCAACATGATCTTCGGCAAATATCGCGGCAAGACGCAGGCCGGCCTGAACTACAATCTGCCGGGACCGGTCGGCTCGGTCATCAAGCTCGCCGTCACCGATCGCAACGCCGTCGAGATCGGCTCACGCGAAGAGGCCTCGTCCGGCAGGCGTCGCACCGCGCCGCAGGGGCCCGAGGCGCCTGAAGAGAGCCTCATGCTCACGGGCGACGAGAACATCGCCGACGTGAAGTTCCGCGTCTTCTGGCAGATCGATCCCTCGCATCCTGAAGATTTCGCCTTCAACCTCTCCGACCCGGCGCAGACGGTCAAGGCCGTGGCGGAAAGCGCCATGCGCGAGATCGTCGGACAGTCGCAGATCCAAAAAATCCTCACCGCCGACCGCAAGGTCATCGAGCCCGCTTGTCAGCAGCTCATGCAGAAGATCCTCGACGGCTACAAGAGCGGGGTGCTCGTCGTGCAGGTGCTGCTGCTTTCCGTCGACCCGCCCGCACAGGTCATCACGGCTTTTCGCGACGTGACCGCGGCGCAGCAGGACCTGCAACGGCTGCGCAACGAAGCCGACGCCTACGCCAACCGCGTCGTGCCCGAGGCGCGCGGCGCCGCCGCCCGCATCCTTCAGGAGGCCGAGGCCTATCGTGAGCAGACGGTCGCCGAGGCGCGCGGTCAGGCCGCCCGCTTCGACCAGGTCTACGAGCAGTACAGGCGCGCGCCGGCGCTGACGCGCGAGCGGCTCTATCTCGAAACGATGGAGCGCGTGCTTTCGGGCGCCGACAAGGTCATCATCGACCAGGCAGGCGGCGCCGGCGTCACGCCGTTCCTGCCGCTTGCCGGCGTCAGTGGGGCGCAGGCGGGAGCGCGCAAGTGAGAAACTTCAGCCTTTTTCTTGCCATGCTGACGCTCATCGCCGCCGTCGTCGCCGGCGGTTCAATGTTCACCGTCTCGCAAATCGAGCAGGCGATCGTGCTGCGGCTCGGCGAGCCGGTCGCAGGGCGCGGCCTCGTCACCGAGCCAGGCCTGCACTTCAAGATCCCCTTCGTCGAGAATGTGGTCTTCCTCGATAACCGCATATTGTCCGCCGAGAGCCCGAGCCTCGAAGTGCTCGCCGCCGACAATCAGCGGCTCGAGGTCGACAGCTTCGTGCGCTATCGCATCGTCGATCCGTTGCGCTTCTATCAGACGGTCAATAACGTGCGCGGCGCGGAAAACCAGCTCGCCTCCGTGCTGAATTCGGCGGTGCGGCGCGTGCTCTCCGAGGCCGATCAGCAGCAGATCGTGCGCGACGAGCGCGCCGCGCTCATGGTCAAGATCCGCGAGCAGGCGGACCTCGAAGGGCGCAAGTTCGGCGTCGCCGTCGTCGACGCGCGGATTCGGCGGGTCGACCTTCCGGCGCCTATTTCCGAGAAAGTCTTCGGGCGCATGCAGACCGAGCGGGCGCGCGAGGCCGCCGAATATCGCGCTCAGGGCGCCGAGCAGGCGCAAAAGATCACCGCCAAGGCGGACCGCGACGTCATCGTGCTGAAGGCCGAGGCGCAGCGGCAGGCCGATCAGACAAAGGGCGAGGGCGACGCCGAGCGCAATCGCATCTTCGCCGAGTCCTATGGCAAGGATCCGGACTTCTTCGCCTTCTATCGCTCCATGCAGGCCTATGAGACGGCGTTCAAATCGGGCGACACCCGTTTCCTCGTCGATCCCAAGTCGGATTTCTTCCGCTTCTTCGGCTCGGCGCAGGGGCGTGGGTCCCAGCCGACGCCCGAGGGCGCCGAGGCGAAGCAAGAAACGCCGGGGTCACAAAAGCGTTGATTTCGACGATGGCGATGGGCTAACGCTCGGGCGGGAGCCTCGAGACATTCCGTCAGGAGAAGGACATGATCCTCTTTTCGCGCGCCAGGACGTCGGCGCTATGGTGCGGCTTGGCTGCGCTGCTCCTCATCGCCGCGCCCGCCGAGGCGCGGGGCCCTGAGTCGCTCGCAGATCTCTCGGCCCAGGTGCAGGATGCGGTGGTCAACATTTCCGCGGTTCAGACCGAGGCCAAGCACGCCAAGGGCGCGGAGCCGCAAGGCGACTCGCCGTTTGACGATCTCTTCGAAGAATTCTTCCGTCGTCGCCAGCGCCAAGGACAGCAGGCTCCGGAGCCGCCGCTCCACCCCAAGAAATCGTCGTCGCTCGGCTCCGGCTTCGTGATCGATTCTTCCGGGATCGTGATCACCAACAATCACGTGATCGCCGAGGCCACCGACATCACGGTCATCTTCACCGACGGACAAAAGCTCAAGGCCGAGATCGTCGGCAAGGACCAGAAGGTCGACATCGCGGTGCTGCGCGTGAAGCCGGAGAAAGACAAGCCGTTGAAGGCGGTCAAGTTCGGCGACAGCGACAGGGCGCGCGTCGGCGACTGGGTGCTCGCGGTCGGCAATCCCTTCGGATTGGGCGGCTCGGTCACGGCGGGCATCGTCTCGGCCCGCAACCGCAACATCGAGAGCGGCCCCTACGACAACTACATTCAGACCGACGCCTCGATAAACAAGGGCAATTCCGGCGGACCGCTGTTCAACATGGACGGCGAGGTCATCGGCGTGAACACGGCGATCCTCTCGCCGTCGGGCGGCTCGGTCGGCATCGGCTTCGCGACGCCCGCGAACACCGTGCAGCCCGTCATCGACCAGCTCTTGAAGTTCGGAGAGACCCGGCGCGGCTGGCTTGGCGTGCGCATCCAGAACGTCGACGACGAGATCGCCGAGAATCTGAGCCTCGGCGCGACGCGTGGCGCGCTGGTTGCCGGCATCGACGATCGCGGTCCCTCCAAGGGAGCGGATGTGCGGGTCGGCGACGTGATCGTCAAATTCGATGGCAAGGCGATCAAGGAATCGCGCGATCTGCCGAAGCTCGTCGCAGCGACGCCCGTCGGCAAGGACGTGGAGATCGTCCTCGTGCGCGGCGGCAAGGAGCTCACCAAGACGATCAAGCTCGGGCGCCTGGAGGATGGCGAAAAAGCCATCATCCAGGCTGCGGAAGGCCCCGAAGCCGCTGCGGCGCAGTCGACCCTGGGCCTTGAGCTGTCGAAGCTTTCCGACGAGCTGCGGGCCAAGTATCAGATCAAGGATAGCGTCAGGTCGGGGGTCGTCATCACCGCGGTGGACCCGCGTTCCGACGCCGCCGAAAGGCGCCTGGCTCCCGGCGAAGTCGTGCTGGAAATCAATCAGGAGAACGTTTCCGACCCGGCGGACGCCGTGAAAAAGGTCAAGGCGCTGAAGGACGCCGGCAAAAAAACGGCGCTGTTCATCGTCGCGACCGGCCGCGGCGACACGCGTTTCGTGGCGCTGCCGCTGGATTGATGACCCATGCGACCGCCGCGGCGCATTCTTGCGTCGCGGCGGACCCGAACACCGGATATTGATCCGCAATCTGGCGACGGAACGGACCAGCGCGGATAGAGAGCCGCTTTATCGCTCCCTCGAGCGGCGCTGGTGCGCCATTTCTGAGCCTTCGGTTCATTTCGCCGGTTTTTCGGATTGGGGCTGGCGAATGCGGGGTCGCAGCCCAAGCCAGAGGGCGGCTCGTGGCGTGAAACGACGGATCAGCTGCTCGATTGCGAGCACGAACAGCAGCGAACATCCGAGCGTCGGCAGAAGCACGCCCAGCGCGGCCACAAGAACGATGATCAAAGGCGCAAGACGTGGAGCCTGCTGAGGCGGCGCCGGAGCGCCCAG
>DATHCI010000049.1:0-15209 GCA_035319645.1 Methylocystis sp.
GCGCGTCTCGACGCCGTCGTCACGCTCGCCGACGCCAAATTCCTGCTCGAGCGCTTGAAGGACGCGCCCGAGGCCAAGAATCAGATCGCCTTCGCCGACGTGATCCTGTTGAACAAGACCGATCTCGTCGCGCCGGCCGAGCTCGCGGAAGTCGAGGGCCGCATCCGCGCGATAAATCCTTATGCGCGTCTGCATCGCTCGGTGAAAGCCGAGGTGCCGCTCGCGTCCGTGCTGGAGCAGAACGCCTTCGATCTCGAGCGCATATTGGAGATCGAGCCGGCCTTCCTGCACGCCGATGAGCATGATCATGATCACGACCATCATGATCACGATCACGATCACGATCATGATCACGGCTGCGGCCCCGACTGCGGCCACGAGCATCACCATGAGCATCATCATCATGAGCACGCGGCGCCGCTGAGGGCCTATCACGACGAGGACATGCAGTCGGTTGCGATCACCCACGCGGGCGAGGTCGATCCCGAGCGCTTCGTGCCCTGGCTGAACGAGCTCACGCAGCGCGACGGGCCGGACATCCTGCGCTGCAAGGGCATCATCGCCTTCAAGGACGAGCCGCGCCGCTTCGTGTTTCAGGGCGTGCACATGATCCTCGACGGCGATCTGCAGCGCGAATGGCGAGCGGACGAAGCGCGCGCGTCGAAACTCGTCTTCATCGGGCGCAAGCTCAAGGAAGCCGAGATTCGCGAGGGCTTTGCGCAGACGGTCGCCTGAGCGCGCTCAACGGGCGCAGAGCGCGAGAAGGCACGCGATCTCGGCCGCCTGCTGCGCGCAGCCGAGCGTATCTCCCGTAAAGCCGCCGATGTGGCGAGACGAAAGCCGCGTCACATAGAGCGCCGCGGCGACGGCTGATGCGCCCGCGGCCAGCACCTGCAGCAGGGACAGGCCGGCAAACAGCAGCGGCGCGGCGACGAGGCCGGAGAGCGCGAGCGCTGTTCGCAAGGTCGTCGCGTCGGGCCGTGCGACCGCGGCGCCGGAGCCATCGCGTCGCGCCGGCGCGAGCAGGACGAGAGGGGCGAGGCCCGCGACGCGCGAGACGGCGCCCGTCGCGACAAGCGCGAGCATCGCGAGCCAGAGGCCGCGCTCCGCGAGCGCGCCAACAGCGGCGACGCGCGCCGTCAGAGCGAGCGTCAGCGCCGCGCCGCCGAAGCTCCCGAGCCGGCTGTCGCGCATGATCTCGAGCCTGCGCTCGCGCGTCGCGCCGCCGCCGAAGCCGTCGGCGACGTCGGCGAGCCCGTCCTCATGCAGGGCGCCGGTGACGGCGACGAGCGCCGCGATCGCGCAGGCGGCGGCGGGCAGCGGCGGAACGCCCGCCGCGCGCGCGCAAAGCAGCGCCACGGCGCCGCAGCCGCCGATGATCGCGCCGGCGAGCGGCAGGGCTCTCAGCGCCGCCGGAAAACGCAGCGCGCCGCTCGCGTCGCCTGGAACATCGAGCCGCGAATAGAAGCGCAGACAGGCGAAGAGGTCTTCGAGCAGCGGGGTTAACCAGGAATTGGCCATGCCGATCACAAAACCTCGGCTTTTAGCTTCTCGCGAAGGCGATATGTCCCACCTATTGATGCAAGCTTCGATCGGAAGCAAGCGGCAAGCTGAAGAAGAAAAACGCGGAAACGGAAGACGCCATGCATCCCCTCCCTGCTCGGATCAACGAAGGCGTTCGCGATCTCGATCGTCGTCATCTCGACGGCCACGCGCTCGCGACCCAGGAGAGAACGTTTTTGCGCGCGCAGGCCCGCGAAAGCCGGCGCGCAGTCAATGTTCCGCTGATCGTGTCGCTCGTCGTCATCTGCTTCGTCGTGGGCCTCTGCATGCTCTGCTTCGCCGTCGGCGCGCATCAAGCCATGAGCTTGTCATGAATCAGACCCACCCGCGCCTTCTCGTGGAAAGCTGGGTGGGATCGCAACGCCAGCTGATCGCCTCGCCATTGACGTTAAGAGAATGCTTCGTCGTCTCGTACGGGCTCATGTCGCCTTCATCGCGAGGGCGATGATCGCGCGCATGGGGGCATAGTCCATCTTGTGAAAGCCGAGCGCCGAGGCGTCGTTCCAGGCCCTTGGCTCGATGCGCGTCAGATCGATCGCGTGTTCCGCTTGATCCGCGAGAATCTCGAGAAAGGCGCGTAGCGCCCGACCGTTACCGTCGAGAAACGGGTGAATGGCGTTGAGCTCGTTGACGTGCTCTGCTGCGCAGTCCGCGAAGGTCGCCGCGTCGAGGCCGCGCAAGTCGTTTTGCGCATTGATGGCGGCAAAGCGCTTCTCCATCTCGTCGGCGATGAACGCAGCCTTGCAGAAGGGGCCGGTGCGCCCGGTGTCGACGTAGCGATACTCGCCAGCCCAGTCGTAAATGTCTTGCAACATGTACCGATGGATTTCCCGATAGCCGCTGGGGCTTATCGGCAGACTCCGCGACAAGGTTTCGAGGCGTCTAGCGGCGAGGGTGCGCTCAACGGCCTCGAGTTCGTCCTTGTTGCGAATCTCCTCCTTATTCCGATAAACGTCGGTTCCCGGATAGCAGTGAGGATGCTGCGTCACGCGGAGGCGAGAGTATTCGCGCGCCGACGCGCGCGATGAAATTCGAGGATGCGTTGCGCGCTCTCATCCGCCGTCAGCCGCTCTGCGTCCATCTGCTCGAACAGCGCTTCTTCTTCCTGCGTCAGAACCATGCCCTCGCAGGCGAGCGAGGCGCGCACGCCCGGGCGGCGGCGGCGGATTTCCGCGATTTCGGCGTCGCTCAAGTCCGGCTTTTTCGACATTGTCGCCTCTACATGCATTCTCGTGCAGCATACCACTTTGGAGCCTGCGTTCGAATTTGCAACAACTTTGCCCGCGCCTCGATCTGATTATCGAGCGCATTGACGATGACCGCCACTTGCTTTGACCCGCGGGCAAGGGCTACGAGCTCGGCCGCGCAGTTCCCAAAGCCAAAAGAAGACAGATCTGGGCGCATGGCCCGACGCTACTGCCGAAGCTGGGCGGATGCAACGGCGTCGGTCTGCGACGGAAATCAGCGAGGACAGGTCCTTCGTTCCGTCACCGGAGCTTCCGAGTTGATGTACGGGGCGCGCGCCTCACGTCAGCAGCGGCCCCCAGGCGGGATCCGAGGCGTAGCCCGGCGTGGGCACCGGGAACTCGGCGCGCCCGAAGACGTCGACCATGAAGATGCGCGGGCCGCCGGAGCCCGAGGCTTCGCGGAAGAACATCAGGAACAGCCCATTCGGCGCCCATGTCGGGCCCTCGTTATGAAAACCCTCGGTCAGGATGCGCTCGCCCGAGCCGTCGGTCTTCATGACGCCGATGCCGAAGGAGCCGCCGCTCTGCTTGGTGAAGGCGATATAGTCCCCCTTCGGCGACCAGACTGGCGTCGAGTAGCGCCCGCCGCCGAAGGAGATGCGCCGCGCGCCGCCGCCATTCGCGCTCATGACGTAGATCTGCTGCGAGCCGCCGCGGTCCGACTCGAAGACGATTTCGCGCCCGTCCGGCGAGTAGCAGGGCGAGGTGTCGATCGCCGCGGTGTCGGTCAGCCGCGTCGTGCGGCCCGAGGCCAGGTCCATCGAATAGAGATTCGTCGCCGAGCCCTCGGACATGGACATCACGACGCGCGCGCCGTCGGGCGAATAGCGCGGCGAGAAGCTCATGCCGGGGAAGTCGCCGACCGCCTCGCGGCGCCCGGAGTCCGCGTCGAGCGTGAACACTTTCGGCTCGCCCTGCGGCGGGAAGGCCATATAGACGACCTCCTGCGACACGGGCGAGAACCGCGGCGTCACGACGAGCTCCTCGCCGCGCGTGAGATAATGGGTGTTGGCGCCGTCCTCATCCATGATCGCGAGCCGCTTGCGGCGGTGATCCTTCGGGCCGCTCTCCTCGACGAAGACGACGCGCGAGTCGAAGAAGCCTTTCTCGCCGGTGACGCGCGTGAACGCGGCGTCGGCGATCATATGCGCGATCCGGCGCGCATTGCCGGCGCTGGTCGACAGCTGCGAGCCCGCGGCCAGCTGGCCCGTCGTCACATCGAAGAGCCGAAACTCGGCGCCGCCGCGCTGCGCGCGCCCCGTCAGCACGAATTGCGCATTGATGGCGCGCAGGGCGTCGAGATTGGGCGGCGCGTCGGGATTGCCGGCGTCGGCGCCCGGCGCCTCTATCGGCTTCAGCAGCACAGAGCGGCTGAAATCGTTGACGACGACGCTCGTGATCATGCGCGCCGTCTCGTCGCCGAAAAAATTCGCCACCGCGACATTCGTCGGCTGGAAGTCGCCGCTCGCATGCAGGTTGAGCACTTTTCCGGCGCGCGCGGGCGCGAAGGGCGCGAGCGTCGCGCCGAGAATCGTCGCCGCGGCCGCGCGGCGCGTGATCTTCGAGGGCATGAGGCGGTTCCTGAGGGAGGGCAGGCGTTTCGTCCCATCGATCGCTTCAGCGATCGGCGAGCATGTTGAGGTCCTTGACGCGCCAGTAGTCGTAATAGGCCAGGAATTCCTGGGGGAAGCGCAAGGGCGGGCAGGCGCGCAGCGAGGCGAGCGCCTGCTCGGCGTAGGCCCGCTCGACGGGATCGGACGAGGGATTGAGCAGCTTCGGCGGCGCCGAAAGCGCGCCCGAACGCGAGATCTGCAGCTCGACCTGCGGGACATAGGAGCGAACGCTCAGCGTCAGCGACCGGTTCTGCCAGCACTGCTGGTAGTGCTCGGTGATCAGGGCGTCGATGCGCCCTTCGAGCGAGGGCGACATCTTGGGCGCCAAGCCGGTCGGCGCGCCGAGGGAGGCGAGCTGCGTATTCTTGCCGGAGGCCGCCTGCTGCGGCGCCTCGTGGCTAAGCAGAGAGGCGATGCTCGCGGCGCTGAAGCGCGACTTCGGCGCGCTCTCGTCGCCGGATTTCGGCTTCGCGGCCGCCTCGGGCTTTTCCGCCTTCTCCGCCTTGGCCGCCGGCGCCGGCTTCTTCTCCTGCAGCAGCTTCGCCACCTCGTCGAGCTTCAGCCGCGGCTTCTCCGGCGGCTTGGGGGCCGGCTGCTCCGCCTTCTCGAGCTTCGGCTTTTCGGGCGGCGTCGGCGGCTGCTCGACCTTCTCCGGCTTCGGCTTTTGCGGCGGCTTGGGCCGAACGACCTCCGCCTCCTTCGGCTCTTCGCGCTCCGGCTGCGGCGCGGCGATCACGCGCGGGCGGACCGGCGGCGTCGGCGCGGGCGGCGCCTCAGGCGGAAGCGCCGCGACGCGCTTGGGCGGCGTCGGCGGCTCCCGCTCGGGCTCGTCGGCGCTCGGCTCAGCCAGTCGCCGTAGCGGCGGCGGCGGCGCCTCGACCGTGCGCTTGGCGTCCTCGGAATGCGGCTTGGGCTCGTCGGCGGCCTTCTCGGAGCGCAACGCCGGTTTCGGCGCCGGCGGCGCGGCCTTCTCGCCCTTGGCGACCTGGTTCAGCGCGCTGTCCGAGACGACCTCGACCGGAGTCGCCTCCACGGCGTCCTCGAACTTGCGCGCATCCGCGACGGCGTAGAGCGCCGCTGCGAGCAATCCCGCATGCAGCGCGACCGAGGCCCGGAAGCCGAAGGATTTGCGCGAGGTCAGCATGGCCGGCGCTATTTCTTCTCCTGTTCGGTGACGAGCGCGACCCGCTTGTAGCCGGCGGTCGTGACCAGCGCCATGACTTCCGCGACGCGCCCGTAGTTCACGCTCTGCGCGCCGCGCACATAGATGCGCTCGTCATAGCCCTGCTGGGCGACCTCCTTGAGCTTGTCGACGAGAGCCTCGATCGCGATCGGCTGGTCCATGAGGAAAAGCTGGCCCTTGTCGTCGATCGAGATCGACACCGGCTTTTGCTCGATGTTGAGCTGCCCGGCCTTGGTCTGCGGCAGATCCACGGAGACGCCGCTCGCGAGCAGCGGCGCCGCGACCATGAAGATGATCAGCAGCACGAGCATGACGTCGATGAACGGCGTCATGTTGATGTCGGCCATCGGCGCGTGGCGGAAGCGCCCGCGGCGGCGCCTGCCGCCGCCGTTGCGCGCTGCTGCAATCGAAACGCCCATTCAGTCAATCCTCCGTCAGGCGGCGCGGTCGCGCCCTGCGTTCTGGTCGATCTGGCGCGAGAGGATCGCCGAGAACTCGTCGGCGAAGGTCTCGAGCCGCCCCTGCGTCTTGGAAACGTCGCTCTGCAGCTTGTTGTAGGCGATGAGCGCCGGAATGGCGGCGAAGAGCCCGATCGCGGTCGCAAACAGCGCCTCGGCGATGCCGGGCGCGACGACGGCAAGCGAGGTGTTCTTCGACGCGGCAATGGAGCGGAAGGCCGTCATGATGCCCCAGACCGTGCCGAAGAGCCCGATGAAGGGGCTCGCCGAGGCGACGGTCGCGAGCACCAGGAGCTGCGCCTCGAGCTTCTCGACCTCGCGCCCGATCGACACGTCGAGCACCTTGTCGATGCGCGACTGCAGGCCCATGAAGGACGCGTGCGGGTTCTGGATGGAGCGCTTCCATTCGCGCATGGCGGAGACGAACAGCGTCGCCGCGCCGCTCGTCGGGCGCTCGGAGAGCTTGTTGTAGAGGTCGTCCAGGGAGTTGCCGGACCAGAACACCTCGTCGAAGCGGTTCATGGCCTTGCGCGTGCGGCGAATGAGCAGCAGCTTGTCGATGATGATGGCCCAGCACCAGACGGACGCCAAGAGCAGTCCGACCATCACGACCTTGACGACGAGATGCGCGCCCCAGAACATGCTCCACATGGTGATCTCGGGGGCGGCGAGCGGCGTCGCGGCGATGTCGGCTGGGTTCATGTCTTCGTCCTTGGAAAGCGCGCAAGGCTTCTGCCGGGACGCTTATCGCGCGCAATTTCGCCGATTCTGGGGCCTTGGTGCGGCGCCGCAGCCCTGAGCCGGCCCAAAAATCAAGCGGGGTTCCGCGTTAATTTTCGGTGACCGGCCATCCGACGGCCAAGGCAACCGGTCGAGGAGCCCGCCCCCGAAAGGCTTTGGACTGCTTCTTGGCTCCATGCGATCGAAAATTCAATTCCGACCCGAAACGCGCGGCGACGCCGATCCGCCGGCCGGAGCCTTTGTGCTTTCGGTCAATAGCAAAAAATGGTTAGGTGTCACTCGATGATGGCCGTGCGAGAGGTCGCCCATGAACATGAACGTGTCGCTCCCTGACGAGCTAGCCAATTTTGTCAAGGCCAAGGTAGCCACAGGTCGCTACGGCTCATCGAGCGAAGTCGTGCGCGAGGCGCTGCGCATGATGGAAAAGGCGGAGCAGATCGAAGCCGAGAAGCTCCAGTTCCTGGGCGAGGCTTGGAGGGAAGGCGTCGAGAGCGGCGATGCTGGCGAGATGGATTTCAGCGAACTGAAGAAGCAAGCGCGCGCGCGTTTGGCCGCGTCGAAGGCGTGACCGCGTGGGGCGGCTTCGCTTCACGCGTCGGGCGCGCGAGGACTTGCTCGAGATTTGGCTTTACGTCGCGGCGCAGAATTCGGAAGCCGTCGCTGATCGGGTCTACGAGCGGATCGAGGAAGTTTGCCAGCTGCTGAAACAACATCCGCAGCTTGGCCCGGCGCGTCCCAAAATTCATCGAGACGCGCGGTCGCTGGTCATCGAGCGTTGGGTGGCGCTTTACCGGGTCGTTGAGGACGGAGCGCAGGTGGTGCGCGTCGTCGACGGCGCGCGTGATCTTGCCAAGATCGAGTGGATTCCCGAATAGGCGCGGCGCGTGCGATTTCGTGACTCGGCGTGTCGCGTGCAATTTCGCCGATTCTGGGGCCTTGGTGCGGCGCAGCGGCATTGCGGGGCGCGGGAAATTGAACCCGAAGTTGCGGTTAATTTTCGGTAAGCGGCCTAAAACTGGCAGCATCCGGTTTGCGGTGACCGTGCTCCGTCCGAACTTATGGCTTTTCGAAACTCATGAGGTTTGAGAAGCGAGGCGCTGGGCGCTTTGGCGAAAGGTAGAGCTTTTGCAAGCTGCGGCGCAGCAAGCGGATCCGAGGGCCTCGCTGAGCTTATGTGTAGCGCATTGAAACATAAACGTCCCTTAACGATCAGGTTTTCGCCGCCCACTCGCCCGCCACCCGTTCGAACGTCTCCCGAAGCTCAACGGGCAGCCGTCGAGGTCGCCCGTTGCACACGACGGCCACGGTCGCCCGGGCGTCGACGATGGGCTCTCGGCCACGAAAAATCTTCTGCTCGAGCTCGAGCGTCGCCGCGCCCAGTCCCGCGACTGTCGTTTTGACCTCGAGTTCTTCGTCGAGCCTCGCAAGCCCCGGAATGTCGATCCTCATCGCCCGCACGACGAGCAATATCCCCTCCGTCTCGGCGAGCGCCCGCTGCTCGAGGCCGAGCTCGCGCAGGAGCTCCGTCCGCGCGCGCTCCATGAAGCGCAGATGCGCCGCGTGGTGGACGAAGCCGGAAAAGTCCACATCCCCGGCGCCGACGCGGATCTGGAGCGGCGCGATCACGCCGTCGCCTTCAGCGCCTCTGCGTCGCCCGGGATGAAGGCGTCGAAGGCGGCGAAGAATTGCTGGCGCAGCTCGTCGCGCTCCATCATGATTTCGTGCCGCGCGCCGGGGATGGTGATCAGCGTCGCGATGTCGAGCTGCTGGGCGAAGCGTTCGATCGCGACATTGCAGACGATCCGCTCGCGGCCCGAGGCCAGGATCAGCATCGGCGTGCGCAGGCTGCGCGCGAATTCTGGGTCCTCGAAGCGCCGCATCTGGCGGAAGGCGGCGTTGATCCAGCCGATCGTCGGATCGGCGATCGCGAGCTGCGGCGCGGCGCGCAGCACGTCGCCGTTGCGCGCGAAGCGGCGCGCGTCGGACGTCAGGCGATTCGTCTCGAACTCCCGCTCCTCTAACGACACGCGGCCCCCGAAGGGGATGAAGGACGCGCCGAGGCCGAGCATGTCCAGCGCGTCGGCGGTGAGCCGCGCGAGCCGCGGCGCCCACAGGCCGTAGACGTCGAACATGGGCGCCGAGAGCAGCATGCGGTTGAATTCGGCCCCGCCGCCATGGGCGTATTCGAGCAGGATGGCGGCGCCCATGGAATGCGCGACGGCGAACCAGGGCTTCGGGCAGGCGAGGCGCGCCATTTCGGTCGTGAGCGCCGCGAGATCGCGCTGATATTGGGCGAAGTCGTCGATGTGGCCTTTGCGGCTGTCGTCGAGCTCGCGCTCGGAGCCGCCTTGGCCGCGCCAGTCGAGCGTCGCGATCACGAAGCCGCGATCGAGCAGCTCGCCGATCGTCTCGAAGTATTTTTCGATGAACTCGGTTCGTCCCTGCAGCAGCGCGATCGTCCCTCGCGCGCGCCCGGCCGGCGGAAAGTGAGCCATGCGCAAGAGCGCCCCATCGGCGGCCTCCAGGATGCGGCTATGCGCACCGGTAGGGATCGGGTTCTCGGGAATTTCCAAGAGTTTCGGGTCGAGCGCGGCGTTCAAGGTCCAGGCGTCCTTATTTTTGTGCCATCATAGCGCCTTGGCGCGGCGCGCAAAGCGTTTCGGCGCCTCTTGCGCGTGAAAGCGGGCTTTCCCACATCTCGGTCAGCGCGGGCCAGAACGGACGCGCGAGGCTCGGCCCGATTCGGATCGGTCGATCGCGGAACCGGCGACGCCAAGGACTCATGTCGCTTCGAACGGAGGATGTGCGATGCGCGCTTACGATCTTTCCCCCTTGTTTCGCCAGACGGTCGGCTTCGATCGCCTCTTCAACACGCTTGCCCAGAGCGGCGGCCTGGAGGCCGTCCCCAACTATCCGCCCTATAACATCGAGCGCACGGGCGAGAATTCCTATCGCGTGACGCTTGCTGTCGCGGGTTTTGCGCGTGAGGATCTCTTTGTCGAGACGCGTGAGAACGCTCTGACGATCCGCGGCTCGCAGCAGCACGTGACCGAGGAGCCCGCGCGCGAGTTCCTGCATCAGGGCATCGCCGCCCGCGCCTTCGAGCGCCGGTTCCAGCTCGCCGATCACGTGGTCGTGACGGGGGCGAAGCTCGAGAACGGCCTGCTTCACGTGGACCTCGCCCGCGAGATCCCGGAGGCGCAAAAGCCGCGCAAGATCGAGATCGGCGCGACGCCGGCGGCACGGCCCGTAGAAGCCAAGATCGTCGACGCGAAAGCCGCGTAAGGCGAAACGGCAGGGTGGAAGAAGAGGCGCTCCGGTCGGAGCGCCTTTTTTCGTTTCAGACGCCGTCAGGAAGCACGGCGCGATTCGGCGTGTTCTGCGGCGTGACGCCCGGCGCAAAACCTGGCGCATACCCTTGGGTCCCTTGGGTCGCCGAACTCACCGGGGCCTGCGACCGAGAATCCCCCGTGAAAGGCGTCGCGCCGGCCGAGGCCGACGAAGTTGCGGCGGGCGCCGCCGCTGCGGACGCCGATGTTGCTGATGTCGCGGCGGTCGAGGGGGCTGCCGCCGACGCTGAGGATCCGGATGTCCCCGCCGTCACAGAACTTGCGGCGGGGGCCCATGCTGCGGCGTTCGTTGAAGTTGCGGCGGCCGATGATGATGCGGCGGACCCAGACGTCGCGGCGGGCGCCCATGTCGCGGCGTTTGTCGCCATGCTGGGCGCCGCCGGTGCGGCGGCGGACAACTCGGCCGCCGAGGACATGGCGGACGAAGGATACGACCCCGTGGCCGGCACGGAGGATGTCGCTGGCGTCGCGTCGCCGGGCGGCGGCGTGGCCGCCCATGTCGTGGAGCCGTCCGCTGGGGGCGCGTTGTCCGGCTGAGGCGCGGCGGGCTGAGACCACCGCGGCGGCGCGACCGGCGGGGGCGGGGGCGGGGGCGGCGGGACGTCGCCCGGCGGTTGCGCGGAAAGCCGCGCTCCGGGGGTGGGAGCCGGCTGAGCAGCGGCGGCTTGGGCCGGCGGCGGCTTTGGCGCAAGCGTTGGCGGCGCAGCCTCGCCGGGCCGCGGCGTGAGCGCCGATTGCCCGGAGCTCCCCGACGCCGGCGCCGCCTTCGCAGTCGGCGCTGCGGCCGGGGCGGTCGGTCGCGCCGATTGCGTAGAGGCCTCTGTCGCCGTCGCCGGCTTCGTCGCCAGCGTTCCGGCCTTGGCGATTGGTTGCGCTGACGGTGCGGCGGCGACGGGCGACGGTCCCGCTGCGGGGCGCTTTTCCGGCTTGGCGGCGCGGGGGCCGTTCGCGGGATGCTTGGAGCCCTGCGCCGCGGGCGAGGCGGCGTCGGAAACGCGATCGCCTCGCGGGCGGGGCGCCGGCTTCGCCTCTCGGCCGGCGTTCGCAATCGGCTCCTCTCCACGGGCCGAATCGGCATCGGCGCCGGACGGTTGCGAACGCAGGCGCTGCTCCTCGATGATCTCCATGTAGATCGGGTCGATGACGAAGCGCATCCGTCGCCCCTCCGCGTCGGCGGCGTGGGCGATCACCACGTCCTCGCCGCGCTGCAGCGGGCCGGTCAGGCTGAAACCGGACTGGGCGAGCAAGGCCGAGACGCGTCGATGCAGCGGAGCGCCGGGCTGGAGCTGCGGCGCGCGAAAGTCGTTGGCGAGGTCGACATAAGGGACCTCATGCCCGGCCTGAGCCCGCGCCGTCTGCGGCGCGGCCGAAGCCGCAAGGGCTGGCAGGACCCATGCCGCAAGACGCAGCGCAGATGATTTCCTGGTCATCATTCTGTCTCGATATTATTCCCTCGAGCATCCGGCGATGCTCGGCGCTCAATGCGGCGCCGTTGCGGCGAAAGAGGCGCTTTCGCGAGGCGGAGCCGCCAGAATTTGCCGCGCTTGAAAAAACGGATCGGGCATGGGAGAGGCGGGCGGAGCGGAACGGAGGCGCGACTTGTGCCGATTTTCCAAATCTGGCAGGACAAGGTTCAAAAATACTTGCCGGCTTAAGCCGCGATCGATCGCCCAAATCCCACAAGGCGTGAAGACACTGGCGCGGGCCTTGCCTGGATGGCGGGGCGGCGCGAGATATCGACGGCGGCGCAGGGTTGCGAGGAACCAGAACGATGGCGCGTAACGAGACACAGGCTTTCGCGGGCGCGAGCGCGGAGACGCTCGAATGCTCGGCGTTCGGCCGCGACCCGCTGTTGCCCGCGGCGCAAGGGCTCTACGACCCCGCCAAGGAGCACGACTCCTGCGGCGTCGGCTTCGTCGCCAACCTGCGCAACGAAGCGAGCCACGACATCGTCGAGATGGGCCTCCAGATCCTGCTCAATCTCGACCATCGCGGAGCGGTCGGCGCGGACCCCAAGCTCGGCGACGGCTGCGGCGTGCTCGTGCAGATCCCCCATGACTTCTTCGTCCGCGAGGCGGCGAAGCTCGGCGCCTCGCTGCCGCAGGTCGGCGACTATGCGATCGGCCAGTTCTTCCTGCCGCGCGACGCCGAAGTCCGGGCCAGGGCGCGGTCGATCGTCGAGGACTCCGTCCGGGCCGAGGGACTCGAGGTTCTCTGCTGGCGCGAGCCTCCGGTCGATTCCAGCGATCTCGGCGCGGCGGTGCGCGCCGTGGAGCCGGCGCACGCGCAGATCTTTGTTGGTCGCGGCGCGACGCAGGGGACCGAGCAGGATTTCGAGCGTCGCGTCTATCTTGCCCGCAAGACCGCATCGAACGAGATCTATGCGCTCGGCGCCGTCGGACGCGAGTTTTACGCCGTCTCGTTCTCGGCGCGCACGATCGTCTACAAGGGCATGGTGCTCGTCGGGCAATTGCGCGAGTATTTTCTCGACCTCAAGGATGCGCTCTTCGTCTCGGCGCTGGCGCTCGTGCACCAGCGCTTCGCGACCAACACCTTCCCGTCCTGGCGGCTCGCGCACCCCTACCGCTTCGTCGCCCACAACGGCGAAATCAACACGCTGCGCGGGAATCTCAATTGGATGGCGGCGCGCCAGGGCTCCGTCGCCTCGCCGCTGTTCGGCGACGACATCAGCAAGCTCTGGCCGATCTCCTACGAGGGCCAGTCGGACACCGCCTGCTTCGACAATGCGCTCGAGTTCCTCATGCGCGGCGGCTATTCGATGGCGCACGCCGTCATGATGCTGATCCCCGAGGCCTGGGCCGGCAATCCGCTCATGGACGCCGAGCGCAGGGCCTTTTACGAGCACCACGCGGCGCTCATGGAGCCCTGGGACGGGCCGGCGTCCATGGCCTTTACCGACGGGCGCCAGATCGGCGCCACGCTCGACCGCAACGGGCTGCGCCCGGCGCGCTACCTCGTCACCGAGGACGGACTCGTCGTCATGGCCTCCGAAATGGGCGTGCTGCCCATTCCGCAGGAGAAGATCGTCGCCAAATGGCGCCTGCAGCCCGGCAAGATGCTGCTCGTCGACCTCGAGCAGGGCCGCATCATCTCCGACGACGAGATCAAGAAGCAGCTCGCGCAGTCGCACCCCTACCAGGAATGGCTCGCGCGCACGCAGATCCAGCTCGAGGACCTGAAGCCCGTCGACGGCGCGGCGGGCCGGCTCGACGTGTCGCTCCTCGATCGCCAGCAGGCCTTCGGCTACACGCAGGAAGACCTCGATCTGCTCGTCTTCCCGATGGCCGTGACCGGCCAGGAGGCGGTGGGCTCGATGGGCACGGACACGCCGATCTCGGCGCTCTCAGGCAAGGAGAAGCTGCTCTACACTTACTTCAAGCAGAACTTCGCGCAGGTGACCAATCCGCCGATCGATCCGATCCGCGAGGAGCTGGTCATGAGCCTCGTCTCATTCATCGGCCCGCGTCCGAATATTCTCGACCACGAGGGTTCGGCGAAGAAGAAGCGGCTCGAGGTGCGCCAGCCGATCCTGACCTCCGGCGATCTCGAAAAGACTCGCAACATCGGCAGCTTCGAGGACAGCTTCGACACCAAGACGCTCGACGTCACCTATGACTCGACGCTGGGCGACGCCGGCATGGAGGGCGCGCTCGCGCGACTCTGCGGACGCGCCGAAGAGGCCGTGACGTCCGGCTACAACATCATCATCCTCTCCGACCGCCGCGTCGGCCCGGACCGCATCCCGATACCGGCGCTGCTCGCGACCGCCGCCGTGCATCACCACCTCATCCGCAAGGGCCTGCGCACCTCGGTCGGACTCGTCGTCGAGACCGGAGAAGCGCGCGAGGTGCATCACTTCTGCTGCCTTGCGGGCTACGGCGCCGAGGCGATCAACCCTTATCTCGCCTTCGAGACGCTCGCGGCCAACGCCGCGCATCTTCCGGGCGGCGTCGACGCCGACACGGCGATCAAGCGTTACATCAAGGCGATCGACAAGGGCATCCTCAAGGTCATGTCCAAGATGGGCATCTCGACCTACCAGTCCTATTGCGGCGCGCAGATCTTCGACGCGGTGGGCCTCGCGCAGAGCTTCGTCGACAAATATTTCACTGGCACGACCACGCGCGTCGAGGGCGTCGGCCTCGCCGAGATCGCACGAGAGACGACGCGCCGGCACAGGCTCGCCTTCGGCGACGCGCCGGTCTATCGCGACGCGCTCGATGTCGGCGGCGATTACGCCTATCGGCTGCGCGGCGAGACGCACAGCTGGACCCCGCAAACCGTATCGCTGCTCCAGCACGCCGTGCGGGGCAATTCGCGCGACCAGTACCGCGCCTTCGCCAGGCTCCTGAACGAGCAGGACGCGAACCCGCTCTATCTGCGCGGGCTCTTCCGCATCAAGGGCGCCGAAGAGGACGGGCGCGCGCCGGTCTCGCTCGATGAGGTCGAGCCGGCGAAAGAGATCGTCAAGCGCTTCGCGACCGGAGCCATGTCCTTCGGCTCCATCTCGCGCGAGGCGCATACGACGCTCGCCATCGCCATGAACCGGATCGGCGGCAGGTCGAACACCGGCGAGGGCGGCGAGGAGCCCGACCGCTTCAGGCCGGAGCCCAACGGCGACAGCAAGCGCAGCGCCATCAAGCAGGTGGCCTCGGGCCGTTTCGGCGTCACGACGGAATATCTCGTCAATTCCGACATGATGCAGATCAAGATGGCGCAGGGTGCGAAGCCCGGCGAGGGCGGGCAGCTGCCGGGCGACAAGGTCGACGCCGTGATCGCCAAGGTCCGCCATTCGACGCCGGGCGTCGGCCTGATCTCGCCGCCCCCGCATCACGACATCTATTCGATCGAAGACCTCGCGCAGCTCATCTTCGACCTCAAGAACGTCAATCCGAAAGCCGACGTCTCGGTGAAGCTCGTCTCGGAGGTCGGCGTCGGCACTGTTGCCACCGGCGTCTCCAAGGGGCGCGCCGATCACGTGACGATCTCGGGTTTCGAAGGCGGCACGGGCGCGTCGCCGCTGACGTCGATCA
>DATHCI010000050.1:0-7359 GCA_035319645.1 Methylocystis sp.
CCAGGCGTCGGGCCACTTCTCCTCGACCCGCAGCAGCCAAGGAATGCCGAAGACGATCGCCTCGACGGAGAAAGTAGCGATGAAAATCTTCAGGTAGCTCGATGCGCCTCCGGATTTCCAGACGACATAGGCGCTGGCGAGCGCCGTGGCGGCGAGAAGCAGCGTCTGCGGATCCTGCGTGTGGAGACCGACGATGAGCGTCAGTCCCGTGAATACCGCCAAGGCCACGGCCAGCTTGTGCATTTTCTCCTCGCGTTCCGTCTGCTCGCGGCCCGCCGCGATCTGACGAGCGCGATAGCGCGATTTCGGAAGCAAGGAAAGGAGAGCGGTTATTCGTGACGGGGGCGCCCCGCGCCGGATGGGGCCATGGAGCCCGTTCGGTTATTCCTCTTCCTCCAACGGGCTCGCTTCGCCGTTGAGATGGGCGATGAGCACGGGGGACGCTTTGAACGTCAGGACCTTACGCGGGCAGATCGGCGCCTCGACGCCGGTCTTGGGGTTGCGCCCGATCCGCCCGCGCTTCTCACGGACATTGAACGTGCCGAAAGAGCGCAGCTTGACCTGCTCGCCGCGCATGAGCGCCTGGGAAATTTCTTCAAAGGTCGTGTCGAGAATCTTTCGCGCTTCGGCCCGAGACAGGCTTGGGCAGCAGGCGTATACGGCTTCGCGCAATGCTGCTCGCGTCAAGACTCCCCCCCGCGTTGCGTCGTCTCTCGTCATTGGTTCGCTACCAGCACTGGATCACGACTCTACGGAATAACCGAAGCAGAGAGAGACCCCGTTTCTCGCTCTGTTCGTTCAGCTTCGGACGCAAAACATAAAAGCCGGCCCCGGCAGCTTTTGCGGAACACCCTAATCGTAAATCTTGAAATTGCAAGCGCGACGCCCGCATAGCGGGCCGCGCGCGCCCGATTCGCAATGCAACGCTCAAGGCAGATCGGAAGCCCGCTATTCTTCATCTCATCGATTAAGCTTCCAGTCGAACCTTGTGTTTGGCTACAGGGATCATCGCCCGGACGGAGCGCACCCGTTCGAGGTCGATCTCGCTCGAGAGGAGGCCCTGATCTTCCGCCGCCCGTGCGGCAATCCGTCCCCAGGGATCAACGATCAGCGAATGGCCGAAGGTGCGGCGCGTCTCCTTGCCGGCCTGATGTTCGCCGGTCTGTCCCGGCGCGCAGAAGTAGACTTCGTTTTCGATGGCGCGCGCGCGGCAAAGCACCTCCCAATGATCCTTGCCGGTCTCGTATGTGAAAGCCGCAGGAAGCGCGATGAGCGCCGCGCCCTTTTCCGCGAGCGCCTGAAACAGGTAGGGGAAGCGCAGATCGTAGCAGATGGCGCAGCCGACCGTCACGCCCTCGCAATCATAGATCGCCAGCGAGTCTCCGGGCTTGAAGGCGGCGCTCTCGTGATATTTCGTTCCATTCGGCGCGGTGATGTCGAACATGTGGATCTTGCGATAGCGCGCGATCTCCGCCCCCTCGCGGTCGAACGCGACCGTCGTGTTATGGAGCCGCTCCTCGCCCGGAATCCGCTCCAGGATAGAGCCGGCGTGCACGAACATGCGGTGCTTGCGCGCAAGTTCCTGGCATAGGGAATAGGCGGGACCGCCGGGAAGATCCTCGGCTGCGGCGAGCTTGTCGGCGCGCCCGCCGCCGAGGAAGTCGAAACATTCCGGAAGGCAGACCCAGTCCGGATGCTCCAGCGCGGCGGCCTGCTCGAGGAGCGCGCGCGCCGCCGCGAGGTTCGCGGCCTTGTCGCTGACCGAATTCATTTGAACGAGCGTGACTTTCACCTGCGCCTCCGTCGACCGGGTCCGGGCGTCAATAGCCCGAGGCGCCGCGCGGCGCCAGAGACGCAAGCGCCAAAGCCCCGCCGCTCAACCCGGCTGCGACCAGCGGAGAACGGGCTTGCGCGCCGCTTGCGTCTCGTCCAGCCGCCGCCGCGGCGTATGGATCGGGGCGAGGCGGAAGGCCTCCTTCTCTCCCGCGAGCGCGCGCATCCCAAGCCGGCGCAAAGTCTCGACGAAGTCGTCAAGCGCCGCCTTGGGCTGCGATTCCGTGGGTTCGATGAGCATCGCACCGTGCACGACCAGCGGGAAATAGATCGTCATCGGATGATAGCCTTCATCGATCAGCGCCTTGGCGAAGTCGAGCGTCGTGACTCCAGTCCCTGCGAGCCAGGTCTCGTCGAAGAGCGCCTCATGCATGCAAGGCTGATCGCCGAAGGGTTGGCTCAGCATGTCGGCGAGCCGCACGCGCAAGTAATTCGCCGACAGCACCGCGTCGCTCGACGCCTGGCGCGCGCCCTCGCCGCCATGCGCGAGCAGATAGGCGAGGGCGCGCACGAACATTCCCATCTGACCGTGGAACGCCGTCATGCGGCCGAAGCCGCAGTCGTCCTCGACGAGCGTCAGCGCCTCGCCGCTGCGCTTCAGCGCCGGCGCCGGAGCGAAGGGCGCGAGCCTCTCCGAGAACACGACCGGTCCCGCACCCGGCCCGCCCCCGCCGTGCGGGGTCGAGAAGGTCTTGTGCAAGTTTATGTGCATCGCGTCGACGCCGAAATCGCCGGGGCGCGCGAGACCGGCGAGCGCATTGAAATTCGCGCCGTCGCAGTAGAAATAGCCGCCCGCCGCGTGCAGCGTCGCCGCGATCTTGGCGATATCGCGCTCGAATAGCCCGCAGGTGTTTGGATTGGTGAGCATGATCGCAGCGACGTCGGAGCCGATGAGCGGCGCCACGTCCTCATGGTGCAGAACGCCGTCGGCGCCGACTGGAACGGGTTTGGCGACGAAGCCGAGCAATGCGGCGCTCGCGGGATTGGTTCCGTGCGCCGACTGGGGCACGAGCACGATCCTGCGCGTCGCCAGCTCCCCCTTGGCGGCGACCGCCGCCTTGATCGCCATGAGCCCGCAGCTCTCGCCATGCGCGCCGGCCTTGGGCGAGAGCGCGACTGCCGCCATCTTGGTGAGCTTGAGCAGCCAGTCCGAGAGCTCCTGCATGAGCTCGAGCGCGCCCTGGACGCTCGAAAGCGGCTGAAGCGGATGTATGTCGGCGAAGCCGGGCAATCGCGCCACCTTCTCGTTCAGGCGCGGGTTATGCTTCATTGTGCAGGAGCCGAGCGGGTAAAGCCCGGCGTCGATCGAATAGTTTTGTCGCGACAGGCGCACGAAGTGACGCATCGCCTCAGGTTCCGAGAGGCCCGGCAGTCCGATCGGCTTGGTGCGGGCAAGACCGCCGAGACGCGACGCGACTTCCTCCGGCGCCTCGACGTCGACGCCCGTGACATCCACGCGCCCGGTCTCGAACAGCAGCGGCTCTTCCAGGTCGAGACCGCGGCTTCGAACGGGCCCCTGCAACGCCTCTCGAGGCGCATCGTGAACTTTGTCGAGCATCAAAGCAGCTCCTTCAATCCCGCGACGAGCGCGGCTCGGTCTTCGGTGGTGTTGAGCTCGGTGCTGGCGACGAGCAGCAGGTCGTCCAATCCTTCTCCCGGCAGCAGCCGGGAAACTGGAACCCCCGCGAGCACGCCGCGTCGCGCGAGCGCTTCGACGATCTTCGAGGCGTCGCCCGGCGTTCGCACCGTGAACTCGTTGAAGAACGTCTCGTTGAGCACTTCCACGCCCGCGAGCCCCTTAAGCTCGTCCCTGAGGCGCGCGGCGTTGGCGTGGTTCGCGTGTGCGAGCCTGCGCAGGCCCAATTCGCCCAACAGGGAGAGATGGATGCTGAAGGCGAGCGCGCAGAGGCCCGAGTTGGTGCAGATGTTCGACGTCGCCTTGTCACGGCGGATGTGCTGCTCGCGCGTCGAGAGGGTGAGCACGAAAGCGCGACGCCCCTGAAGGTCGACCGTCTCGCCGCAGAGCCGCCCTGGCGTCTGCCGCAGGTATATTTCGCGCGTCGCAAAGAGCCCCACGTACGGGCCGCCGAAATTGAGCGCATTGCCGATCGACTGGCCCTCGCCGACGACGATGTCGGCGCCCATGTCGCCGGGCGCCTTGACGGCGCCGAGCGAAACCGCCTCGGTGAAGACCGCGACGAGCAGCGCGCCGTGACGATGGCAGGCGTCGGACAGCTCGGAGAGGTCGCGCAGATTGCCGAAGAAGTCGGGCGTTTGCACGATGACGCAGGAAAGGCTGTCGTCGATCCGCCCGAGAAGGTCCTCGCTGGCGGTCACGTCGGGCGGGAGCTGCACGATCTCGTCGCCGGCCATGCGCGCGGCGGTCTTGGCGACCGCGGCGTAATGAGGGTGCAGCGCGCCCGAGACCAGCGCCCTGCGTCGCTTGGTGATGCGATGCGCCATGAGCATCGCCTCCGCGCAGGCGGTCGAGCCGTCATACATCGAGGCGTTGGCGATCTCCATGCCGGTCAGCAGCGCCACTTGCGTCTGGAACTCGAACAGATGCTGGAGCGTGCCCTGCGAGATTTCGGGCTGATAGGGCGTATAGCTCGTCAGGAACTCGGAGCGCTGGATCAGATGATCGACGCTCGCTGGCACGTGATGGCGATAGGCGCCGGCGCCGAGGAAGCAGGGCGCGCGCGCCGCCGACAGGTTCTTCTCGGCGAGTCGCGAGAGATGGCGCTCGACCGCGATCTCGCTTTTGGCCCGCGGCAGGCCGAAGTCCCCTTCGAGGGGCGCCGCGCCTGTCGCCGCGGTGAAAAGCTCATCGAAGTCCCGAGCGCCGATAATGGCGAGCATGGCCTCGCGGTCGGCTCCGGTCAGAGGGTGATAGCGCATGATGGAAGCTCCGATGCCTTGGTCATAGCGTCTTGAGGAATGCTTCGTAGGCCGCTGCGTCGAGCAGGCCGGCCAGCTCGTCTTCGGAGGCGAGGCGCAGCTTCACGAACCAGCCCGCGCCCTGCGCGTCCTCGTTCACGGTCCCCGGCGCTTCCTCGAGCGCCGCATTGACCTCGATGACCTCGCCCGAGACCGGCGCATAGACTTCGCTTGCCGCCTTGACGCTCTCGACGGTTGCAAGCGTCCCGCCCTTGGCGATCTCCTTGCCCGAAGGCGGCAGCTCGACGAAGACGACGTCGCCGAGCTGCGCCTGCGCGTAGTCGGTGACGCCGACGACCGCCACGTCGCCGTCGATGCGCAGATATTCGTGATCCTTCGTGAAATAGGTCGTGCTCATGCGGTCTCCTTGTTCTGACGAACGTAGCGGTGCGGGACGAAGGGGAGCGCGGCGATGGCGAGCTCGACGCGCCGTCCGCGCAAATCCGTGAACAGCGGCTTGCGCGATTCGACATGGTTCGCCGCCACATAGCCCATGGCGATGGGGCGCTGCAGACTTGGCGAGAAGCCGCCCGAGGTCACTCGGCCGACGACCGCGCCGTCTGCGGCGAGAAGCGGCGCGCCCTCACGTACGGGAGCCTTGTCTTGCGGCAGAAGACCGACGCGCCGGCGCGTCGGCCCCTCGCGAAGCGCTCGGGCGATGCGGTCGAAGCCCGGAAATCCGCCCTCGACGCGCCGACGCCGACCGATCGTGAAGGTCAGTTCCGCTTCAACGGGATCAGTGGAGGAGTCGATGTCGTGGCCGTAGAGGCAGACGCCGGCCTCGAGCCGCAGCGAGTCGCGCGCCCCGAGGCCGATCGGCGCAACTTCGGGATTTTCGAGGAGGCGTTCGGCGAAGCGCTCGGCGATGTCTGCCGGCAGCGAGATCTCAAAGCCGTCCTCGCCGGTGTAGCCGGAACGCGTGACATAGACGCCTGCGCCTTCATAGTCGAAGGCGCGCCAGTCCATGAAGCCGAGCGTTTCGACCTCCGGCGACAGCGGCGCCAGCGCCGCAGCCGAGGCAGGTCCTTGCAGCGCAAGCAGCGCCCGGCGCTCCTGGGCGTGGAGCGACAGCTCAGGCAGCTTTTGCTCGATAAGCGCGAAGTCCTGCGCCTTGGTCGCGGCGTTGACAACGAGGAAGAATCGTTCGTCGCGTCCGGGCAGCCGCGTGACCATGAGGTCGTCGAGAATGCCGCCCTCGTCGTTGAGGAGCTGCGTGTAGCGCGTGCGTTGCGCCCGCAGCCCCAGCAGGTCGGCCGGCGCGAGCGTCTCCAGCAGCCTGGCGGCGCCGGGGCCGGCGACAATCGCCTGGCCCATGTGCGACACGTCGAAAAGTCCGGCATGGGCGCGTGTGTGCAGATGCTCTGCGACAAGCCCGCGCTCGTAATGCAGCGGCAGTTCATAGCCGGCGAAGGCGGTCATGCGCGCGCCGAGCCGCCGATGAAAATCGTAGAGGGGTGTTTTGCGGAGAGAAACGAGCTGATCCACGCGGCGCTCCCGGATTCGTCAGGATGCGCTCATGGAGAGCTCCATAAGCGCGCCCCCTCTGTCCGGGATGCCTGAGAGATTCCCCGCAGCTTGCGGGTTTCGCCCGTCGGCGGGCGCCTGGCGACGCCGCTTTCCAGAGTGTGGTCTTTTCGCGCGGTTCTTTTGCCTGAGCGTTTCCGGGGCGGTTGCGCCTTCGGCTCCGGCACGAAGCCGGTCTCTCCCGCGTGAAGAGTGATTCCACTCATAAAGATGAGCGCGCCCGACGAATTCGTCAAGCTCAATGATGAGACGGCGTCCAGGGCAATCGCGTTTCCGCGAAATCTTAACCTGAGGTTAAGCGCCACGCTCGGCGGGACGGGCTTTGGCATGTCCGCGCCTTGGTTGTTGCAAATTCGACACAGGAGCAAAGAAAACGCCGCTGCGCACAAGGAACGCGTCCGCCGTCGCTTGACCTTAACGTCTTGGACACCTCAATTCGAGAAAACGCTACTGGCTCCTCCGGGCGCCCCAGCGAGCTCGCGCAGGCGTGTTTCTTCTCACTCGGGGGGACTTCGTTCATGTCCAGGTTAGCGGTTTCGTTCGGCGTCGCGCTCGCGTCGGCGCTCGCCCCTCCAGCGGCTCTCGCCGCCGATCTGCCCTCGCGCAAGGCGCCCCCTGTGGCTCCGCCGCCCGTATTCAGCTGGAGCGGCGTTTATGTCGGCTTCAATCACGGATTCGGCGGCGGCGTGCTCGACGCCAACGTGGGCTTGGCGAGCCCCCTCGGAGCGCTCGGAACTCAGACCACGAACCGCGCCTACGGATTCATGGCGGGTGGCGAGGCCGGCTATCAGATTCAACTTTCGAACGGGCTCGTTCTCGGTCTCGAGACCGATCTGCAGTGGAGCGACATCCGCATGTCGCATCAGGCCACGAGCTTCACCGCGAGCAGCGTTCTCGGGGCCGGCGGCACAGACATTCACAATACGCTCGACTGGTTCGGCACGACGCGCGCGCGTGTGGGTTTCGCGTTCGGGCGCCTGTTGCCTTACGTTACCGGCGGCGTCGCCTATGGCGAGACCTTTGCCGGCGGGGCGCAGATCGTCTCCGGGGCGCTGATCGGCGGCT
>DATHCI010000051.1:0-2022 GCA_035319645.1 Methylocystis sp.
CGACGTGCAGCCCGTTTTGGCGGCGAAGCTCGGCTATCACGATCGCGGCGGGCTGTCGCGCGTCGAGCGCTTCATGAAGCATTACTTCCTTGTCGCCAAGGACGTCGGCGACCTGACCGCGATCGTCTGCGCCGCGCTGGAAGAGCGGCACGCCAAGCCGCGCGCTCTGCTCGACCGCTTCTTCGGCCGCTTTCGCCCGCGCCCCTACGCCAAGGACCTCGGCGACTTCGCTGTCGAGCAGGATCGCCTCACCGTTCGAAGCGACAATGTTTTCAAAAAGGACCCGGTCAATCTGATCCGCCTGTTCTGGGCGGCCGACCGCTACAGCCTCCCCTTGCATCCCGACGCGCTGCGCGCCGTGACGCGCAATCTGCGGCTCATCGACAACCGCCTGCGAGAGGATTCCGAGGCCAACCGGCTGTTTCTCGAAATCCTGCTGTCGAAGAACCTCACCGAAATCGTGTTGAGGCGCATGAACGAGACCGGCGCGCTCGGCCGCTTCATTCCCGATTTCGGTCGAATCGTGGCGATGATGCAGTTCAACATGTATCACCACTACACGGTCGACGAGCATCTCTTGCGCGCCGTCGGAGCCTTGTCGGATCTCGAGGCCGGGCGCAAGCCCGAGCATCAGACCCTCGTTGGAGACATTCTGCCGACGATTCAGAACCGTCGCGTGCTCTATCTCGGCCTGCTGCTGCACGACATCGCCAAGGGACGCAAGGACGACCATTCGCACGCCGGCGCCAACGTCGCGCGCTTGCTTTGTCCGCGTCTCGGCTTCACGCCGGCGGAGACGCAGACCGTGGCTTGGCTCGTCGAGCAGCACCTCATCATGTCGAGTGTCGCGCAGAGCCGCGACATCTCGGATCCGCGCACGATCGAGAATTTCGCGGCGGTCGTGCAGTCGCTCGAGCGCCTGAAGATGCTGTTCGTGCTGACGGTATGCGACATCAGCGCCGTCGGCCCGAATGTGCTCGACGCCTGGAAGTCGCAGCTATTGCGGCAGCTGTTCTGGGAGACCGAGGTCGTTCTCGGCGGCGGCCACTCGGCCGTCGACCGCAAGAGTCGCGTCGCCGCCGCCAAGGCGGAGCTGCGCGCAGCGCTGTCGGACTGGAGCGAAGAGCGCTTGGAGGACTACGCCCGGCGCCATTACCCGGCCTACTGGCTCAAAATGGACCTTCCGCACAAGCTGCGGCACGTCCAGCTGCTGCGGACGATGGCCGATGACCGCGCGCCGCTCGTGGTTGACGTCAATCTCGATCATGCGCACGGCGCCGTCGAGCTGACGGTCATCACGCAGGACCATCGCCGTCTACTCTCGACGATCGCTGGCGCCTGCGCCGCCTGTGGCGCCAACATCGTCGACGCGCATATTTTCACGACCGCCGACGGCCTGGCGCTCGACACGATCATATGCTCGCGCGCCTTTCCGATGGACGACGACGAAATGCGGCGCGGCGCGCGCGTCGCCGAATTCCTCGGCAAGGCGCTGCGCGGCGACATCAGAATCGCCGACGCGCTCCGCGCGCGCGGACGCCAGAGCCTGACGCCGGAAGCATTCGCCATCGCGCCGGAGGTGATAATCGACAACAGCCAGTCGCGGGACGGGACGGTGATTGAAGTCTCCGGTCTCGATCGCGTCGGGCTGCTGTACGAGCTGACGAATGCGCTTTCAAAGCTCAATCTCAACATCGCCTCGGCGCATGTTACGACCTTCGGCGAGAGGGCCATGGACACTTTTTACGTGACCGACCTCACCGGCCAAAAGGTCGTGGCGCCCTCTCGTCAGACGATGATCGAGCGGAAGCTGCTGGAGGTGTTCGACGGGAAGGAGCGGAGCTGAAGCTTAAAATGAGCGCTAAGCGGCCCAGCCGCTCACGCCCGCCCCGCCGCCCGCGCGACATGCATGAGAGCCCGCGCCGCTTCCAGCCGGGCGGCGCCCGCGTGCGCCCGCGCCCGCGTCTGCGCCGCGCGCAAAATCTCGATCAGCGCGCCGAGCCGCGCTGGCGGCCAAGCCCT
>DATHCI010000052.1:0-2490 GCA_035319645.1 Methylocystis sp.
GCTCCTGATGACCATTGTGCGCGACCTCAATGGCGAGGGCCACGCCGTGCTCACGGTCAAGACCGACCGCGGCGACTTCGTGCTCGACAACCTTTCTGAAGACGTGCGCCCGTGGAGCGCCACCGGCTACACGTTCTTCAAGCGCCAGGCGCAGGACGATCCGAACGTGTGGCTCTCCCTCGGCGGCGCGACCGGCGCGGCGCCTGCCGAAGCCTCGAGCCAGTAGGGTGTAGGACCCGGCGCGAAGGCGTCCTTTTCATCGGATCAGCCCGAACCAATAGAAAGCGGCGACGCCGAGCACCATGTGCGACACCGTCACGGCGAGAACGCTGCGCGTCCAAACGAACATGATCCCCCAATAAAGTCCGACGCACGTCGTGAGCAGAACGGCGGACACCCCAAAGAGGATGTGCATCGCGCCGAACGCGATGGCCGCCACGACCGTCGAAACGACCGCGCCGACCCTGGCGAATGTGCCGCCGAACGCATTCATGATCGGCGCCTGCACGCCCGCGCGGGCGACATATTCCTGGATCGGGCAAAGATAGACCACATAGGCAAGGAGCGCTCCGATCCCGGCCGCGGAGAGCAGGTTGGACCCGCCCCCGAGCGCGTAGACGGAGAGGAGCCCTTCATGGGGGTGGAGCCAGAAGCGAATCGCTGCTGCGGCGGCGAGCGCCGGAACGCTCCACCCTAACCCTTGCTTCACCTGTCGGTGCCAGTCCGAGAGGGCGAGCCCGAGCGAGCGCGGCGGCTCCTTCAGGGCGCGGAGCAGCAGGTGGAACAGAAATGCGAGGGCCGTGTCGAGGGAGATATGAAAGACGGAAAGGAAGCTCGCCTGGCTCATCTCGGACGGCGC
Source organism: Methylocystis sp. (assembly GCA_035319645.1). Taxonomy (GTDB): domain Bacteria; phylum Pseudomonadota; class Alphaproteobacteria; order Rhizobiales; family Beijerinckiaceae; genus Methylocystis. Next base: position 860 of record DATHCI010000052.1, read on the forward strand.
CAGACGTCGAATGACGTCCATGCTGTTGCTCAGAACGACGAAGAGCGCGAGCACCGCATTGATCGCTCCGAGATGCAGCGCGAGCCGGCGCTCTCGCCACCTGCCGGTGCTGATGGCGTCGACGGTCATGCCGGAGGTCGCGTTCAGCCTCTCGGCGGCGATCTGGCCGAAGCGTTCGACAAGCTTGACGCGCGCCCGGTCGAGGGCCGGATTGTCGCGGAGCGCGGCGAATGCGGTCGACGCGACGATCGCTCCCTCGCGCGCCTGCACCGTCGCGCTGTAGACTGCGTCAGGGTCTCGCCTGAGGTACGCCATCTCACCGACCACATCTCCGGCGCTGAGGTCGACAAGAGCGAGCCGTCCGTCCTGCTGGCTGAAGCGCGATACAAAGGCGCTCCCGGCGACGATCCAGTCCACCGCCGTCGCCCGCTCGCCCTCCCGCACGAGGATGTCGCTTTCGCGTAGCGTCCTTATCGCGCAGCAGGACGCGAGCCCGGCCGCCTCCTCGCCGGTCATCGCAAAGTCGCGCTGCAGCAGCGCAATGAACGCCTTCTCAGGCCGCCCGAAGCCGTCCCTTCGATCTTGCGACTCGCCAGCCGACGCCTGGGTCATCTCCCGTCCCGATCGAGAACTTGATACTGAAAGACCACAGGAAACAATAGCTCGACGATATTGCCTTGCCTTCAGCCTCGCAAGCTCGGCTATTGGCCCCCTGGCGACGACGCTGCCGGCCGTTCCGCCCCCTCAACACGTCCAGGGCGCCGGCGTGTCCGCATCGATCGCACAGCGTTCGATCGCCTCGGCAAGCCTTGCGCGCGGAAGCGTTCCATCCTCGACGAGCGCATGAAGCGCCGAAAGGACAATGTGGCGGCGGTCGACCTCGAAGAAGTCTCGCAGCTTGGCGCGCGTGTCGCTCCGCCCGAAGCCGTCTGTGCCGAGCGCGGTGAAGCGCGCCCCGATATGCGCGGCGATGAGCTTAGGATAGGCGCGGACATAATCGGTCGCGGCGACGATCGGCGCCGGCCCGTCAAGCAGCCGGGCGACATGACTGACGCGGGGCGGCTCGTTCGGCCGGAGCCGGTTCCATCGCTCGATCTCGGCCGCCTCGCGCGCAAGTTCGGAGAAGCTCGTCGCGCTGAAGACCTCGCTCGCGATGCCGAAGTTCTCCGCAAGCATCGCCCCCGCGGCGATCGCCTCGCGCAAGATCGCGCCCGATCCCATGAGACGCACGCGCGGCTCGCCTCCGCCGAAGCGGCCGAACCGATAGAGGCCCGCAACGACGTCGGCCTCGACGCCCTCCGGCATCGACGGCTGGTGATAGGCCTCGTTCGTCACGGTGATGTAATAGAACTCGTCGGACTGACGCTCGATCATGCTCCGCATGCCGTAGTCAAGGATGACGGCGAGCTCGTAGGCGAAGGCGGGATCGTAGGCGCGGCAGGTCGGCGTCAGCGCCGCCATGACGTGACTGGCGCCATCCTGATGCTGCAGCCCTTCGCCCGCGAGCGTCGTGCGGCCAGCGGTCGCGCCAATGAGGAAGCCGCGCGCCCGCTGGTCAGCAGCGGCCCAGATGAGGTCGCCGACCCGTTGGAAGCCGAACATTGAATAGTAGATGTAAAACGGCAGCATTG
>DATHCI010000053.1:0-13744 GCA_035319645.1 Methylocystis sp.
CTCGCGCCGCCGCTCGACCACGCCAGCCTCGAACAGCAGTTTGAGGTGACGCGAGACCCGTGGCTGCGACTGCCCGAGAATGGTGACGGCTTCGCTGACCGTGAGCTCGGATTCGGCCAGGAGGGCCAGGAGTCGCAGCCGCGTCTCCTCGGCGACGGCGGAGAGCGCGGCGAGGGCGGGCTCCAAGGGGAGGGCGGGTGTCTGAATAGACATAAACATATCTATATACGTGAAGGAGCATGAATGCAAGAGGCCGGCGCCGAAAAGCGGCTCGGCAAGCTCCTCAGACGTAAATCAGAAATTCAGTAAGGCGTCGCCCGATTTCCGTCTTCTCAACGGGTCGTCGCGCGGATAAAATTTCACTTGTCGAAGGGCGAGCCCAATTCGATGACTCAGAGAAAAGGGAGCGGCGAGGCCGAACGGGACATGCCGACGCCTCCCTTCGTTCCGCAGATTCTCTCTTGCGACCGACCCGACGTGGTTGATGGGGCGGTGGACGCGACGGTGGAGCGCCGTGGGCGCGACGGCGCCCTCTTGCTGCAAATTCTCATCGAGGCGCAGGAGCGGCTCTCCTGGCTGTCGCCGCGCGCCTTGTCGCGCATCGCTGCGCGTCTCGACCTGCCGCGCGCCCATGTCGAGGGCGTGGCGAGCTTTTACAGCTTTCTGCACTTGCGACCCGTCGGCCTCTATCGTTTGCTGTTCGCCGACAACATCATCGAGGAGATGCAGGGCGGCCGCGACCTTATGCTTGAGCTGTGCCGACAGCTTTGGATCGAGCCCGGCAAGCTCTCCGAGGATCAGCTCGTCAGCGTCGACGTCACCTCTTGCATCGGCATGAGCGATCAGGGGCCATCGCTGCTCGTCAACGGTCGGCCGATCACCGGGCTTACGCCCGAGCGCATCGGCGCGATCGCAAGCCTGGTCCGCGATCGGATTTCGCTCGATCACTGGCCGCAGGAACTATTCGCCGTGGCCGACAATGTGCGGCGGCGCGATGTGTTGCTGTCGAGCCGCCTCGCGCCGGGCGACGCGTTGCGCCGCGCCATCGCGGAGAGCAGGGATGCGCTTGTCGCGCAGGTCGGCCGAGCCAATTTGCGAGGGCGCGGCGGCGCGGGCTTCGCCACCGCCCGCAAATGGGAACTCTGCCGCCAGGCGCCCGTGCGCGATCCCGGAGCGCGAGTCGTCGTCTGCAACGCCGACGAGGGCGAGCCCGGCACGTTCAAAGATCGCGTGCTGCTGACGCTCATGCCCGACCACGTGTTCGAGGGCATGACGCTCGCGGCCTATGCGCTCGAGGCGAAGCGCGGCTTTCTCTATCTGCGCGGCGAATATCGTTATCTGCGCGAGGATCTCGAAGCAGTTCTGGCGCGCCGGCGTCGCGACGGGCTGCTCGGGCGCTCGATCCTCGGCGCCGAGGCCTTCGACTTCGAGATCGAGATCCATCTTGGCGCCGGAGCCTATGTCTGCGGCGAGGAGACGGCGCTCATCGAGTCGCTCGAGGGCAAGCGCGGCGCGCCGCGCATTCGTCCGCCTTTCCCGGTGACGCATGGCTATCTCGGCCAACCCACGAGCGTGAACAATGTCGAGACGCTCGCGCTTGCGACGCTCATCGCAGCCCATGGCGGCGAAGATTTCGCCAAGGTCGGAACGCCGCAGTCCACCGGAACGAAGCTTCTCTCCGTATCCGGCGATTGCGCCGCCCCGGGCGTCTATGAGTTTCCATTCGGCGTCACGATCGCCGAAGTGCTGGAGGCTTGCGGCGCGAGGCGCGCAAAGGCCGTGCAACTCGGGGGCGCTGCGGGAATCACGCTCGCCGAGCGCGAGTTCGCGCGCCGCGTGGCTTTCGAGGACGCGCCAACCGCGGGCGCTCTCATGGTCTTCGATCAGAGCCGCGACATGTTTCAGGTCGCACGCAATTTCGTTCGGTTCTTTGCGCATGAGAGCTGCGGCTTTTGCACGCCCTGCCGCATCGGCACGACGCTACTGCGCGATCTGCTCCAGAAGCTCGAGGACGGCCACGGCTCGCCGCTCGATCTCGCCGAAATCGAGCGTCTCGACCATCTCTTGCAGGCGACGAGCCATTGCGGCCTTGGCCAGGCGGCAGCCAATCCCGTGCTCGACGGCTTGCGAAAGTTTCGTCCCGCTTTCGAAGCACGCATGCTGCACGAGGAGTTCCAGCCGGCCTTCAACCTCGACGCCGCGCTCGCGCGAGCGCGCCAGCTTTCCGGGCGTGACGACGCGCTCGCGCATCTGCCGGAGCATAAGCCATGACCAAAGTCTTTTTGCTGGATGGCGCGCCCGTGCCCTTCGAGGACGGGCAGAGCGTGCTTGCCGCCGCGCGGCGCGCCGGCCATTTCATACCGCATCTGTGTTGGCGCGAAGAATTCCCGCCGCACGGGAGCTGCAAGCTCTGCGTCGTCAAGATCGACGGGCGCCAGGTTTCCTCCTGCGCGACGCCGGCGCGCGAGGGCCTCGTCGTGCAGAGCGCGACCGAGGAGATCCTGGACGAGCGCCGCGAGCTCATCACCATGCTGTTCTCGGAAGGCAACCACTTCTGCCCTTCCTGCGAGAAGAGCGGCAATTGCCAGCTGCAGGCGCTCGCCTATGAGCTCGAAATTCTCGCGCCGCGACACAATCGCTTTTTCCCCGACCGCCCCGTCGACGCCTCCCATCCCGACATTCTGCTCGACTTCAATCGCTGCATCTTCTGCGAGCTTTGCGTTCGCGCGAGCCGCGACGTGGACCGCAAGAACGTGTTCGCGCTCGGCGGGCGCGGCATCAACAAGCATCTCGTCGTCAACGCCGAGTCAGGCCGGCTCGCCGACACGAATCTCGACAAGAACGACCTTGCCGCCAATATCTGTCCCGTCGGCGTGATCCTGCACAAGCGACGGGGTTTTGCGGTCCCGATCGGCGAGCGCATTTACGACGAGCAGCCGATCAGCGCGCGCGATCTCGCCGCCGCCAGGGAAGAGCCGCGTGAACGCCAAGCGTAAATTGCGCGTCGCGACCGTCTCGCTTGCGGGGTGCTTCGGCTGCCACACGTCGTTTTTGGACATTGACGAGCGCTTCTTCGAGCTCCTCGAGCACATCGAGTTCGATCGCTCGCCTCTGACTGACGTGAAGCACTGCGGGCCGTGCGACATCGGGCTCGTGGAGGGCGGCGCCTGCAACGCCGAGAACGTCCATGTCCTGCGGGAGTTTCGCGAGCGCTGCAAGATCCTGGTCGCGGTGGGCGCCTGCGCGATCAACGGCGGGCTGCCGGCGCAGCGCAACCATCTCGATCTCGGGGGCGTCTTGCTCGAAGTCTATCAGACCGGCCATGCGCTCGATCGCGAGCGCGCGCTGATTCCGAACGACCCCGAATTGCCGCTGCTTCTCGACAAGGTTCGTCCGATCCGTGAGATCGTTCAGGTCGATCATTATTTGTGTGGTTGTCCGCCTTCCGCCGATGCGATCTGGAAATTCCTGACCGATCTTCTCGGCGGCGCGACGCCCTATCTTCCTTATCCGCTCCGTCACTTCGACTAAAGGCGCGCCATGGCCCACGAACTCGAGACCGCCGCGGAACCGCAGAAACTGCGCCGCATCGCCATCGATCCGATCTCGCGCGTCGAGGGCCACGGCAAGATCACGCTGCTCATGGACGACGACGGACATGTGCAGCAGGCGCGGTTGCACATCGTCGAATTCCGCGGCTTCGAGAAATTCGTGCAGGGCCGGCCCTATTGGGAAGCGCCGGTGATGGTGCAGCGGCTCTGCGGAATCTGTCCGGTCTCGCATCAGATCGCGGCGGCCAAGGCGCTCGACCATGTCGTCGGCGCGGTTCCGCCGCCGCCGAGCGCGGAGAAAATGCGTCGCCTCATGCATTACGGGCAGATCGTGCAATCACACGCGCTGCATTTCTTCCTGCTCAGCTCTCCGGACCTGCTCTTCGGCTTCGACGCCGAGCTCGATCGGCGCAACATCGTCGCCGTCGCCGAAAGATACCCGGAAGTGGCGCGGCGGGGCGTGGCGTTGCGACGATGGGGGCAGGAGGTCATCAGACACACGTCCGGCAAGCGCGTGCACGGCACGGGGGCCGTTCCAGGCGGGATCAACAAATTGCTTTCGGCGTCAGAGCGCGACGCGCTTCTCGCGGAAGCCGACCAGATGATCTCCTGGTCGAAGGCCGCCGTCGAGCTCGCGCAGAAGCTTGCCGCGGCCAATGAGCGAGAATTCGCGCAGTTCGGTTTCTTCCGCTCGAGCCTGATGTCCCTCGTGCGCAGCGACGGGGGGTTCGAGTTCTATGACGGCTTGCTGCGCGGGCGCGACGAGGAGGGAGCAATTCTCTTCGATGGCGTGCGCGACCAGGAATACGACAAGCTCATCACGGAAGAAGTCAAGTCTTGGAGCTATATGAAGTTCCCCTACCTTCGAGCGCGCGGGCGCGAAGAAGGCTGGTATAAGGTCGGCCCGCTTGCGCGCGTGCAGAACTGCGACTTCATGCCGACGCCGCTCGCCGAAGCCGAGCGCCGCGCCTTCGTCGCTGCGGCGGAGGGCAAGATCAATCATGCGCCGCTCGCCTATCACTGGACGCGCATGATCGAGATGCTGCACGCAGCCGAGCTGATCCGCGAACTGCTCGACGATCCCGATCTGCTCCGCGGCGAAACCATGGGTTCCGGGCCCCGGGGACGCAGCGGCGTCGGAATCATCGAGGCGCCGCGCGGAACGCTGATCCACCATTACGAAGTCGGGGACGACGATCTGATCACCATGTGCAATCTGATCGTCAGCACGACACATAACAATCAGGCGATGAACGAGGCCGTGCGCGAGGTCGCGCGGCGTGATCTCGATGGCCGTCGCATCACGGAGGGCCTCCTCAATCATGTCGAGGTCGTGATCCGCGCCTTCGATCCGTGTCTATCCTGCGCGACCCATGCGCTCGGCAAGATGCCGCTCATCCTCGAGCTTGTTGCGCCGGACGGCGCGCGCATAGATCGGAAGGTCCGAAACGCGTGAACGTCGCACGACAGCGCGGCGGCTGTCGCGAGCCTGTCAACGCGACTTCGGGGGAGCCGCGTCCAGCCGTCCGGCTCTCAGGCTCGCGCAAAGATAGGCGAAGGCGGCGTCCAGCGAACGATTGCCCTCGACGCTGAGCGGCGCGCCGAGCTCGAAATCTCGGCCGGGCATGGATAACAGCCACGTTTGCGGAAGCTTCTGGCCCAAACGCTCGGCGACAGCGAGCACGCAAGCGGGCGACAGGGCGTGCGTGCTGTAGCTCGCGTCGAACTTCGGCGAAAGCGGCGCGCTTGCGAAGGGCGCCGCGGCGGTGAGGCTCGCATCGGCGAAGACGGCGACGTCGACGCCTTCGAGATCAATCGCGTGATCGACCTGCCACTGGAAATCCGTCAGCAAGACCAGATCGACGGGCAGGGCGCTTTGCAGCGCCAGCCACTGTTCCAGCCGTTCGACGAGCAGGGGCCCCAGCGCGTCGTCGCCGCGGCTGGGATTGCCGACGCCGAAGACGAGCCAGCGGGAACGCTCGTTGATCATCCGCGACTTCGCGTCACGAAGCCGTCACCCGAGACCTCCAGCCTGGGCGCGATCCTGGAGGGCGACTGGTGGACGACGCGCAATTGACGCAACTGCTGACCGAAGACCTCATCGCCGGCTATGAGGCGTTCCTTTCGGGACGTTTCTTGCGCGAACGGGGCAGGTTTCACGACCTCGCCGAGACGGGTCAGCATCCGCATACGCTCGTCATCGGCTGCTGCGACTCGCGCGTCGCGCCCGAGGAGATTTTCAACGCGGAGCCTGGCCAAATCTTCGACCTGCGCAACGTCGCCAATCTTGTTCCGCCCAATGTGCCGGAGCACGCCCATCACGGGGCCTTCGCCGCGATCGACTACGCCGTCTCGCATCTGCGGGTCAGGAACATTGTCGTGCTCGGGCACGCTCAGTGCGGCGGCGTGCGCGCCTATGTCGAGCGTCACTCCGGCGGCGCCGAGCTGTCGCCGTACGCCGATGACCATATCGGCGACTGGATCAGGATCCTCGCTCCGGCGGCGCAGAGGCTCGGGCCGCCGCCCAAGGCCTTCGACGCCGCTTACGCGGAACGGCTCGCACAGCGGTCCGTACAAGAGGGGTTGGGAAATCTGCGCAGCTTTCCGAAAGTCCTCGCCGCGGAGCAGGCGGGGACGCTGAAGTTGCACGGCGCGTTTTTTGGCGTCGGCGACGCGCGGCTGCTGGCGCTCGACGAGGCGCGCGGGGTCTTCGTGCAAGTGTCGTCGCTTGCGCATGCCAGGGCGCAGGAGCAGCGAGCCTAGGCCAACAAAAGCGCTGAGCGCTGGCGTCTTTCGTTCGCGACGTCCGGCTCGCCGTCACGATGAGGCGTCATCCCCCAACAACCGTCGTCACGACCTGGCCGCCGCGTTCCAGCGTGATCCTCCAGTAATAGGAGCGCCCCACGGTCGCTTCCTCAAGATCGTGCGTCGTTGCGATTTTTTTGCCGTTGACCTGCAGGATCACGTCGCCCTTTTGCAGATTATACTGTTGCGCGACGGAGCCCTCTTCGATCTCGGACGCAACGACGCCGCTCATCGCGCCCTGGATCGACAGCTCCTCGATCACCGCCGGCGACAGATTGATGAAGGTCGCGCCGGCGAAGGGGTTCGGGCCTTTGATTTTCACCGGCTCGCGGGGCGGGATCTCTGGCGCGGCGGCAAGCTTCATCGGCGCGACGAGCTTCTTGCCCCCGCGCAGCACGCCAAGGCTGACGACGCTGCCGATCGGTTTCGTCGCCAGACGATAGCTCACCGCCTCGGGGTCGTCGGCCGCCAAGCCGTCGACCGTGATGATGACATCGCCGCGCTTCAGCCCGGCTTCCGTCGCGGGCCCCTTCGGCTCGAGATCGCCGACGAGCGCCCCGGTCGGGCGCTCGAGGCCGAGGCTCTCGGCGATGTCCTGAGTTACGGGCTGCAGTGTCGCGCCGGGCCACGGACGACGGACCTGCTTGCCTCCGCCCTTCGCCGTCGCCAGAACCACCTTCACCATGTTGATCGGTATGGCGAAGCCGATGCCGACGGACCCGCCGGATTTCGAGAATATCGCCGAATTTACGCCGATCGCGCGGCCGTTCAGATCGACGAGCGGGCCGCCTGAATTGCCTGGATTGATCGCCGCGTCGGTCTGGATGAAGAAGCCGTAGTCGGAGATGCCGACCTGTGTGCGCGCGACGGCCGAGACGATGCCCTGCGTCACCGTCTGCCCGACCGCGAAAGGATTGCCGATCGCGAGCACTATGTCGCCGACCTCGAGCGCGTCGGAGTCGCCGAGCTCCATCGTGGGATAGGTTCCGGGTTCGGCAAGCTTGAGCACCGCGAGATCGGTGCGCGGGTCGCGCAGCAGGATCTTGGCTGGGATCTCGCGCCGGTCGGCGAGCGAGACCTTCACGTCGGTCATCCCCTCGATGACGTGATGATTGGTGACGACGAGACCGCTCGAGTCGACGATGAGGCCTGAGCCGAGCGACTGCGCCGTCCGTCGTCCGCCTCCGCGATCCTCGCCGAAGAAGCGGCGGAAGATCGGGTCGTCGAAGAACGGATTGACCGGCATGTTCTCGACGCGCGAGGCGAAGACGTTGACGACCGCCGGCTGCGCCTTCTTGACCACGGGGGCGAAGGACAGCAGCACGTCGGCGCGCGAGGTCGGCAGAGCGCGCTCTTGAGTCGGGGGGGGCCCGCTTTGCGCCCACGCCGTCGTGGCCGCCGCGCAAAGAAGAGCGGCCGCAATAGCGGCGCGCCTGAAGCTGCTGTCGACCATGATCAACGCCTCGTGGCAGTTGCGGAGGCCGCTGCTGCGCCGGGCCTCACGCCCTTGAGGCGGCAGGCTTCTTGGTCTCGACGCGCTCGGCGATGCGCGCCGACTTGCCTCGGCGATCGCGCAGATAATAGAGCTTGGCGCGGCGCACCTTGCCGCGCCGGACGACCTTGATCGAGTCGATGAGGGGCGCATGGAGCGGGAACACGCGCTCGACGCCCTCGCCATAGGAGATTTTGCGGACGGTGAAGCTCTCATTCAGACCGCCGCCCTGGCGCGAGATCACGACGCCCTCATAGGCCTGGACGCGCGTGCGGTCGCCTTCCTTGACCTTGACGTTGACGACGATCGTGTCCCCCGGTCGGAAGTCCGGAAGGGTCTTGCCTTCGAGGAGCTTCGCCGCCTGCTCGGCGTTGATCTCTTCGATGATGTTCACTTGAGGAAAACTCCTGCCGTTTCGTCGGTTTCGCGGACAGGCGAAGGACGAGCGTTTCGGGACGCCGTTGTAGTTGAGGGCGCTCTCATACTGCATGTCGCGGGGCTTGTCGAGGGCGACCGAAAGCCTCCACCGCACGGCGGACCGGGCGCTGCGTTTCACCGACGCCTGCAAAAGAAAACGAAATGCGTCCTTTTGGCCTCCAGCCGCCTACTCACTGCAGAAGCTTCAGTTTTCCGCTCGCGGCGCGCAGACCGTGCGCGTCTCGTGGCTCGAGACGCCGTAGCCTTCGTCGAGTTCGACGACGACCTTCTTGCAGCGGACGCTTCCCGTCACGTCCTCGAGCGCCTGCGTAGCGGCGTCCACTGGGGGGGCTGCGGGGGGAGGGGTCGAGCCGACCGCCTCGTGCGCGCGGACGGTCCCAGCGACGAAGCAAAAGGCGAGAGCGAAAATCACCGTCTTCATGCGCGAGTGCCTTGGATGTGGCTTTGGGGGACGAATATACGCTGATCTGCGCCGAGGCGCGGCAGGCGAGTTCTAGTTCAGCTAACGCTGCCCTAACAAGCCGAATATCGCGATGAATTTTAAAAAATGTGAAAGCGCTGTGTCCAGACGACTTTAACGAAGCGCTGGAGCGTTTGCGCCGGCGGGGTGCTTGCGCCAAGACCCGACACTCTGCAAAAGCGTGATTCGCACGGAGTCCTCCGCGCGCGGGAATTGAAGCACGATGCCCCCGAAACAGCCTTTGCCGGCGCCCTCTGACGGCGGCGGCGACAAGCCGGCCACTCCCGTCGAGCTGCGCGAGGCCCTCGAAGAGCGCTACTTGCGCTATGCGCTGTCGACGATTACCGGGCGCGCGCTGCCCGACGCGCGCGATGGGTTGAAGCCCGTGCATCGTCGCATTCTTTATGGCATGCACATCCTGCGGCTGGATCCCGGCGCGCCGTTCAAGAAATGCGCCAAGATCGTCGGCGACGTGATGGGCAATTTCCATCCGCATGGCGACCAGGCGATCTATGACGCCCTCGTGCGCCTCGCGCAGGACTTCGCGTCGCGCTATCCCCTCGTCGACGGCCAGGGCAACTTCGGCAATGTCGACGGGGACGCTGCCGCGGCCTATCGTTACACCGAAGCGCGCATGAGCCCCGTCGCCCGCGCGCTGCTGACGGGCATCGACGACGACGCCATCGACTTCAAGCCGAGCTACGACGGCGCCGACAAGGAGCCCGTGGTGCTCCCCTCGGCGCTGCCGAACCTGCTCGCCAACGGCTCGCAAGGCATCGCCGTCGGCATGGCCACGTCGGTTCCGCCGCACAATGTCGCCGAACTCTGCGACGCGGCGCTCTACCTCATCGCGCATCGCGGCGCCAACGCCGAGCAGCTTCTGAACTTCGTGCAGGGGCCGGACTTTCCAACGGGCGGGATCGTCGTCGATCCGCGCCCGGAGATCGTCGAGACCTACAAGACCGGGCGCGGCTCGTTCCGATTACGCTCGCGCTGGAACAAGGAGGAGCTCTCGCGCGGCGGCTGGGTCGCCGTCGTCACCGAAATTCCCTACGGGGTGCAAAAGTCGCGGCTCATCGAGAAGCTCGCCGAGCTGGTCAACGACAAGAAGCTGCCGCTCGTCGGCGACATTCGCGACGAGTCGGCGGAGGATATCCGCATCGTCGTCGAGCCGCGCGCGCGCACCGTCGATCCGCAGCTCATGATGGAGACGCTGTTCAAGCTCTCCGAGCTCGAGACGCGCTTCCCTGTAAATATGAACGTGCTGGTCGACGGCGTGACGCCGCGCGTCATCTCGCTCGACGAGGCGCTGCGGCAATGGCTCGACCATCGCCGCGATGTGCTGCTCCGCCGTTCCCGGCACCGGCTGGCCGCGATCCTGCGCCGGCTGGAGCAGCTCGACGGCATGATCATCGTCTTCCTCAATCTCGACGAGGTGATCCGCATCATCCGCGAGGAGGACGACGCCAAGGCGGCCTTGAAGTCGGCCTTCGGGCTCACCGACCTGCAAACGGACTACATCCTTGACACGCGCCTGCGCGCATTGCGCCGGCTCGAGGAGATGGAGCTGCGCCGCGAGCATGCGGAGCTCCTCAAGGAGCGCGAGGAGGTCGAGGCGCTCATCGGAGACGAGACCAAGCAGTGGCGCGCGATCGCCGGACAGATTCGCGAGCTCAAGAAGAGTTTCGGTCCGCAGACGCCGCTCGGCAGGAGGCGCACGAGTTTCGAGGACGCGCCGCCCGCAGCGGACATCGACCTGGCCGAGGCGATGATCGAGCGCGAGCCCATCACCGTCGTCGTCTCGCAAAAGGGCTGGATCCGCGTGCTCAAGGGCCACGCGGCCGACGTCTCGACGCTCCAGTTCAAGGGCGACGACGCGCTGGACGAAGCTTTCTTCGCGCAGACGACGTCAAAAGTCCTGATCTTCGCTTCGAACGGCAAGGCCTTCACGCTCGACGCCGCGAAGCTCCCCGGCGGGCGCGGCTATGGCGAGCCGATCCGGCTCTTCGCCGATATCGAAGAAGACGCAGGCGTTGTGCGCGTGTTGCCGCACACGCCGGGCGCCGCGCTGCTGCTCATCGGCGACGACGGGCGCGGCTTCGTGGTCGCGGAAGACGACGTGGTCTCCGCGACGCGCAAGGGGCGCAATGTCCTGAGCCTCGACGCGCCGGCGAGGCTGAAGATCGTCACGGCGGCGGTCGGCGATCACGTCGCGATCATCGGCGAGAACCGCAAGCTGCTCGTGTTTCCGCTTACCGAGGCGCCGCGCATGGCGCGCGGCAAGGGCGTCCGCATGCAGCGCTATAAGGACGGCGGCGTCTCCGACGCCAAGACCTTTGTTTTGGCCGAGGGCCTGGAATGGACGGACGCGGCGGGACGGACGTTCAATGTGGGGCGGGGCGAGCTCAAGGAGTGGACGGGCCATCGCGCCGAGGCTGGGCGACTGCCGCCGCGCGGCTTCCCGAAGAACAATCGGTTCGGATGAGGCGACGCGGCGTGACGCAGAAGGCGCCCCGTCGCGGCGCGCGGGCTAGTCCCCCAGTCCGGGGCGCACAGACTCCTCCGCCTTCGTCACCGACGCTCTGCCGAATTCGGCCAGGGCGCCGAAGGCTTGCGTGAAGGTCTCGAAGGTCTGCCGATTGTAATTGGTCAGGGCGTTGGCGAAGTCCGTCGGCGACTTTGCTCGCGCGACCTCCTCGTAGAATTTCAACGCCGAGTTCACGTTCTGAACGCCGAGATTGATGGCCTTCGAGGCGTAGGTCTGCGCCGCCTCGGCAGACGTTCCCGCGGATTTCGATGGGTTGTAGGAGTCCCAGGTCATGGCTTGAGGTCCTTTTACTGTTCCCCAGGGGGCCTAAATAGATCGGGCCCGGAAATTCTGCCCCAAAGTTCGTCAAAAACCAAGCTGAGCCGTCATTGCGCGCCTGCGACCGATTTCGCGAGCTTCGCGCGGTCGAGCAGCACGAAAGCGCCGCGGCGGCGCTCGATGAGGCCGGCGCGCTCCAGATTGTTGAGCTCGCGCGTCACCGCCTCGCGATGCGTCGACACGCGCGCCGCGAGCTCTGCGTGGGTCGGCGGCGGCGAGATCACGCCGCGCCCCTCGTCCGGCCCGTCGCCGCGGGCGAGGCGCAGCAGCTCGGCGTGGATGCGCGCGCGCACGTCGAGATTGGTGAATTCGTTGACGCGCGTCGCCAGCCGGCGCACCTCGAAGGTCAATGCGGCGAGAATCTGGTCGCAGACGTCCGGATGACGGTGGATCACCATGCGAAAGGCCTGCGGCGACAAGCGCGCGATCACCGCGTCGCTCAACGCGTGGATCGCGGCCGAGCGCGGCCGCCCGTCGAGCGCGGACAGCTCGCCGAAAAAGCTGCCCGCCCCGATCACGCGCAGGATCAGCTCCTTGCCGGCGGCGCTCTGGATCGACACACGCACGTCGCCATGAGTGACGAAATAGACGTCGGCGCTGTCGTCCTTGTAGTCGAGGATGCACTCCTTCTCCTTGGCGCGGCGCCAGACACATTGCGTGTCGAGCCGTCCCACCTCCTCCTGCGAGAGCGAGCGGAACAAAGTGAGGCGTGCAAGGGTCTCGATTTTTCGTATCATGCGCCGTCTCGACCACAGAACTTCCTGTCGTCCGTGAAAGGATGATCCATGTCGGCGTTGCAAGTCAACTTTGCTCTCGAGCGCGCGGTCCGGCTGACCGCCGGCCTCGTCATGTTCGCCTATGTGACGTGTCACCTCCTGAGCCATGCGACCGGGCTCTTGTTCCTCGACAATATTCAGGCGATCGGCCACGACATCATCCTCGCGCCGTGGCGCACGTCTTTCGGCCTCGGACTGCTGCTGACCTGCTTCACGCTGCATCTCCTCCTTGGCCTCTATGCGCTGTATCGCCGCCGTCACCTGCGCATGCCGGCGATCGAGGCCTGGCAGCTGGGGCTCGGTCTCACCATCCCGCTGCTGCTCGCGCCGCATGTCGCCAACGCGCGCCTCGCCGTGCTCTTTTACGGCGTCGAAGATTCCTACTACCGCGAGCTCTATCAGTTCTGGATCACCAATCCGGCGGCGGGGCTGACGCGTCAGTTCTTCCTGCTCGTCTTCATCTGGACGCATGGCTGCATCGGCATCCATATGTGGCTGCGCTATCGGCCCTGGTACCGGTCGCTGAGCTGGATCTTCCTGCTCGCGGCGCTGCTGCTGCCGGCGCTGGCGATTCTGGGCCTGTGCAATTCGGGCTGGGACCTGATCCTGCGCGCCGCGCTCGTCGACGGCTTCATGGAGGAGCACGGGCCGCCCGCCAAGGGCTCGCCGCATGCGCATGTGCCCGCGGCCCTCACCGCGATCACCCTGTGGCTGCAGCAATCCTATCTCGCTTTGCTCGCCCTCGTCCTGCTGCTGCGCTTTGCGCGCAACATGTATGAGCGCCGGCTGGCCGCGGTGCGCATCGATTACCGCGGCGACCAGAGCGTCTATGCGCCGCGCGGCTACTCGGTGCTGGAGGCGAGCCGCTTCGCCGGCGTTCCGCATGCTTCGGTTTGCGGCGGTCGGGCGCGCTGCTCGACCTGCCGCGTGCGCGTGCTGTGGAGCGCCGATCCCCTGCCGGCCATGGGCCAGGCGGAGCAGGAGGCGCTCGCCCAGATCGGCGCGCCGGAGGGCGTGCGCCTCGCCTGCCAGCTGCGCCCGCGCTGCGATCTGAGCGTGCTGACGCTTCTGCCCGCTGACCGCCCGCTCGACGGGCTGCGCGTCGATCTCGACCAGGGCCGCGAGATGTTCGTGACCGCGCTGTTCGTGGATCTGCGCAACTCGACGCAGCTCGCGGCGAACCGGCTGCCCTATGACGCGATATTCGTGGTGGACCGCTATATCCGCGCGACGACCACGGCCATCCTCGCCGAGGGCGGCCATGTCACCAGCGTCGCGGGCGACGGGGTCATGAGCCTGTTTCGCCTCGACGGCGACGCGGCCTCCGGCGCGCGCGCGGCGCTGCGGGCGGCGGGG
>DATHCI010000054.1:0-21043 GCA_035319645.1 Methylocystis sp.
AAACGTTGTGGAGTTCGAACCGACTTTGGCATTCGCACTCATTAACTGAGTGCAACAAAGATGGCAACTCATTAAATGAGTAAAGTGATCATTTTCGAGAGGGGCGACGTCAAGCCATTGACGACAACTTTGTGTAAAGCTGACCGCTCGGATCAGCATCGAACCGGGCGTTGCTGCGCCGCAGCACGAGACGCTCCAATGGCCAATCGGCCCCGAAGCCGACGAACTATCGGACGTCCCAGTTCAGCCTTCGTTGTCCACCCACAGGCGGGGCAAGTCCGAACTCAAAACACCATCGTCGTTAGTCTTCTTCATAGCTTTGGCCAACAAAGACCCCTTCACTCGTCACTCGGCGCCTTCCTTTCTTTCGCGCTCACCGGAAGCCGCAGCACTTGGCCCGGCCGCAGCCGGCGCGCGTCGACCCCCGGGTTGGCGGCGGCGATCTCGCGCCATCGACTTGCGTCATGGTAGACCTTGAGGGCGATGCTGCGCAGCGTATCGCCTTTGACGATGGTGTAGCGTTCGTTCGGCGCCGCCTTGGCGACTGCGGCCTCCTTTGGCGGCGACGCCGCCGTTTCGGCCGGGGATGGCGCAGCGGCGACCGCCTCCACGGGCGGGGTCGCAGCCGGCGCTTCCTCTATGACGTCGAAGTCGCCGTGCTTCATGCCCATCCAGCAGCTCCAGGGGATGTGGCCCGCCTTGTCGGGCGTGAACTCGATGGTCTGAAGGCCCGGCTTCACGTCGAACTCGAGATTGAGGCTCGGCACGACGATGCGATGATTGCAGGGGGTGACCTCCTTGCCGTTGATGACCCATTTCACCGGAACGCCGCGCAGGAGGACGAAATGGTTCGGCGTATAGCCGGACTCGATCACGTCCATCTCGATTGTTTGAAACGCCGGGCGAGGCCGCGCCGCCGCGGTCGCGTCCTGAGGGAGCGCAGCGGGCGCGCCGCCGGCTTGCTTCAGCGTCGCAATCACGGAGCGCAGATCATAGCCCGACCCCGTCAAGATCAGCCCGCGGTTGATCATCACCGCGCCGAGGATCACGACGATGGCGCCGGAAAGCCGCAACAGCCTGTGCGTCAAGGCGCTCGAGATCAGCGTCGCCAGAACGCCGAAGCTCAGCAATACCGGCAGGGTCCCGACGCCGAAGGCGAACAGCATCTTCGCGCCTTCGAGCGCGCTGCCGGTTCCAGCGGCCATCACATACATCGCCTGCAGCGGCCCGCAGGCGATCATCAGCCCGTTCAGCAGGCCGATGACGAAAGGGCGATGCCGCGAACGCATCTCCTCGGCATAGATCAAATTCTGAACCGGACCCGGAAGCCCGAGGCGAAACCGCCGCAGCGGAGCGAAGAGCCCCAGCATGTTGAGGCCGAAAACGATCAGAAAGGCCCCGGCGAGCATGCCCGCGACGCCGCGCAGCATGGGCGTGAAGGCGATGAAGGCGCCGAGCAGTCCGAAGGTCGCGCCGATTACCGTGTAGGAAATCGTCTTTCCCGCGCCATAGAGAGCATGCGAGAGATAGGAGGTTCGTCCCGCGCTGGCGTCGTCGGCCGTGTAGCTCAGCACGAAGCCGCCGCACATGCCGACGCAGTGGAACCCCGTCAGCAGCCCGAGCAAGAAAATCAAGCCGAGGCTCATGTGCTGAGCGATGTCCGGCTCGCCGCCCTTGCTGATCCACTCCGTGTCGAAAAAAATGATCAGCAGGATTCCGATCACGCCGATGAGCAGGCCAAAGAATTTCTCCAGCGGTCCGCGCAATCTCTTTGGGTCGCCCTGTTCAAAAGTGCGGTAGCCCGCACGCTCGATCGTCGTGCGAATCGCAACGAGATCCGTCAGCGCCGGGTCGAATGCGACGACCACGGTTTCCGTCGGATAGTCGGCCTTGACGCTTCGCACGCCGGCAAGCTTGCCTACTCCCGCCTCTATGATGTGCTCGCAACCATGGCAGTGCATGCCGTGCGCGTGCAAGGTGACGCTGGCTTCGCTCATCGCGGGGCGCCCGAGCCTGTCTTGGAGGCCGCAGCGACTTCCCGATCATTCGCGGCGCAGGCGCCGATCACGGAAAGCTTCGCCAACTCGGTGAGAAGCGCGCGCGGACTGAAGCTCGAAGCCTCCGCGTCGAGCCCGTCCGGACCCGCCGTCGCGCCGAGGGCTGCGGCGGCTTCGACCGGTCCCGTCCGCTGCAATTCGTCCAACAAGCGATATGCGCCGTCGCCGATCTCGAGAAAGCTCACCTCATCGCTGCGATCGCGATAGACGAGCAGAAAGGTCGGCTCGGCGGGGGGAGCGGTCGGGACATAGTGGGGGCCGATGCGGTGCACCGGAAAACGATAGGCCAACGGCCACGCCAAATCGGAGAGGTAGATCGTCTGAGAGAGCGGCTCTTCGAGGAGCGCCGGATTTTCTTCGGGCGGCGACGCCTGCGCGATCAGCAGGGCGAGTTCGACCCACTCGTAATGCGCGAGCTCGAGCAGGAAAGGCGGATCCTCCTCCTTCTGTCCGCGCTCGCCCTGCAGATAGGACAGGAACTCCTCGCCGAGCTCGAAGAGGTAGGGCGTCCTGCAGCGTCGCCGGCGCAGAAAGTCCCCGATCAGCGCCGGCCACGCCGCGTCGCCCAATATTGCTTTGACGACCGGGAATCCCGTCGCGAGGAAGGACTCGATGTTGTTGTAGGCGAGCTGCCGATAGATCTGCACGCGCTGCGGCGCCGCCGCTTTGAGTCCCGTGTGATTTTGTGGATCTCGAATCGCTGAGGCGAAGGCCTGTTGCAGGCGCTGGAAGGGCAGGAGCTTCTCACCCATGGCGCGACGCTCGCCTGCTCTCGCGCTCAATCAGCAGTCCCCGGATCGCCTCGACCTCCTTCACAAGGTCCGCGAGCGGCGGAATGTTGAAGTCGCGTTCGAGCAGCGTCGGCAAGGCGCCGAACTGGTCGTAGCAGCGCTCCAGGAGCGACCACACCGGCGAAACGATCGGCGTCCCATGCGTGTCGATCAGCAGTTCGGCGCTTTCCCGATGGTGGCCGGCAATGTGGAGATAGGCGATGCGCTCGCCTGGAATCTTCGCGAGAAACTCTTCCGCCGAATAGCCGTGGTTGACGCTGTTGACGTAGAGATTGTTGACGTCGAGCAGCAGGTCGCAGTCCGCCGCCTCCAGCACGCCCGTGAGGAACTCGGCCTCGCTGAGGTCTTGCGCAAGCGAGAGATAATAGGAAATGTTCTCGATGGCGATGCGCCGCTCCAGCGCGTCCTGGGTCTGACGAATGCGCCGGGCGACATAGTCGACGGCCTCGCCCGTGAAAGGCAGGGGCAACAGCTCGTAAAGGTGGCCCTCATCCGTGCAAAAGCTCAGATGCTCGCTATACAAAAGCATCCGGTGCTCATCGAGAAATTGCTTGAGCTCGTATAAGAAATCGGAATCGAGCGGCGTTGGTCCGCCCAGCGACAGGGTCAAGCCATGCGCAAGGAACGGCGCCCGCTCGGTCAAGGCGCGAAAGCCCTTGCCGAGCCGGCCGCCCACCCGCATCCAATTCTCGGGCGCGACCTCGAAGAAGTCGATAGAGGCGGGAATCGACGCCGCCAAAGAGTCAGTGAACTGACGACGCAGGCCAAGGCCTGCGCCATGGGGGCGATTGACGCGGAATGCGGGCGCCGCATGCATTGTCGCTAGTACATGGCTTGTATGCCGGTCGTGACTTGCCAGTGATTTCGCAACTGCAATCCGTTCAAGTTCTGGTAGGCCGGCAGGCCGACCTCCACGCCAAGGCTCATGGCGTGGTATTGATAGGCGGCGCCGCCGTAGAAATTCAGGATCTGGCCGCCGTAATTATGGGGATCGGCGTCGGGCATCGGCGCGACCTGCATCGGGTTTGCCGCATAATAGCACGGGAAGTTGATGCAGCTGATCGCCGTGTCGGCGCCGCGAATCGGCGCCGTGTCCGAATAGGTCGTGCGCACCCAGATGCTGGCGGCGTCCGTAATCGCGCGTTGCGCCCAGGCCGAGAGCTTGTAGCCATTGCCATAGGCCCAGCCATCGGTGGTGTTCATGTGGATTGTGCCCAAAACCTGCGCGCCGAGGTTCCACTTGGCGTCCTCGCTCAGCCAGCTGTATGTCAGCGCGGGTTTGAAATCGACAGTGCCGGAGCCGAGCTGCATGTCGTAGGGAGCGCGGAAACCGAAGCCCATCATGCTGATTTGCTGACGCGTGTCTCCGGTCGGAACGCTCAGCCCCAGCGTTGCGACCACGTTGCCGTAAGTGGCGTCGTCGTACGCTTTGTAGCTGGCGTAGAGCTGCGTGTCGCCGAGCCCGCCCGTGACCATGGGCGGCGCGCCCGAAATTTGATGATACGGCCCAGGCGGCATGCCCATCATCGTTGGCGCATTGCCCACGTCCTGAAGCATGGCCATGTCCATGCCCTGATAATTCACCATGCCGTTCACGGTTAGCCGGTCGGTGACGCCATACATCATCATGAACATGAGCATGTCCATGGTCATGCGGGTGGGGATCATCATATAGGGATATTTTGCCGGGAAAGGCGCGCCCGGAAGAACCGAGGGGCCGACCTCGGCCGCTCCGACGGGGCTGCGTCCAAATTGCAGTCCGTCTTTTTCGCTATGCATCCATTTGACGTTGAACATCCACATCCCTTCGGGGTGGGTGTGGAACATGTCCTCGGTGCCGCCGAAGACCGGGTTATAGTAAAAGAGCGAGCCGCGCGGCATCCTGTACATCATGTTTGCGCCGCAGGTCATTTCGCCGGACGTCTTGCCGCCGGCGCCCTGAACCCCGGTGGTTTGGCCAGCCTGCATACTCGCGCCGCATGTCATGGCGCCGGACGTCTTGCCGCCGGCGTTCTGAACCCTGGCGGTTTTGCCGGCGTGCATCGTCGCGCCGCACGTCATGGCGCTAGACGTCTTACCCGCGCCTGCGCCATTAGAGTATCCGGAATTCAGCTTCTTCAAACTGTAACGGCTTTTACTTTGGTTACTGGGGCCGGTCGCTTGAGCGAGTTTCCTTTCCATCTCGGCCAAGCGATTCCGCAGCTGCGCATTCTCGCTTCGAAGGGCGTTGAGCTCGCCCGCGCTCGAAGCTTCTTCCGCCGCGGCGCAAGGCGCCAATGCGAGCGCCGCAGCCGTTCCGACGATGAATAGATTACGCTTGTTAAGGCGCTCGACCGTTCCGGTCATGTCGTTGTCCCCTGTGGGCCAGGCTCGCCCGTCGAGGCGCGGCCGCTGCAGCTGATGAGTGGTCAGGTTGAGGCCCGTTTATTTTTGATCTTGGCCGAGCGGGGCAGGGGCTCCCAGTTCACTCGGCTCAACGGATTGCCATTGTTGGCTGGACAACTTACGCAATGCGTACGGTTTACCCAATGTGGACTGCGTCGACGTTTTTCCTGGTTTCTCTAAGCCACTGAGAGGCTGACCCCGCGAAAGCCGTTCGCCGCCCGGGGAAAGGCAGGCGCCGCCACGCTCGCGACAATCATGCAAACAACCCGTATGCGAACAACCCGCTCTGCCTCATGTTCAAAGCAGAATTACGAACGAATTTTTACTTGCATCGCGGCGTAATGTCAACTACTGCTCTAAAATATTTGTGAGATGTTGCCTCCACGCAACAGTCCTTGTTAGTCCGATCACACTGCTTGGGCTGGAGCGCGCCGCTTTCGCGCACAAGCGCCGCGCTCGCGCGAGCGCCTCTACGGTCAACGCGCTGACGAGCGCTCGTTCTCAGCACCGACCCGGCGCATCCTCGCGGGCGCGCTCTTTTTGCGACGTCTCATCCGGCGCGTCGACATCATGCGGCGTTGGCGCCGCGGTTGTTTTCTGCGATATCTCAATCGCGTAGCTTGTCGTCTGGAATTCGATCATGCTCCGGTCCGCTGCAAGCCTTGTTTCCTGCCTTGTCGTCTCGATCGGCGCGGCGCAATTTCTGCCCGCCACGGGTGCTATCGCCGTCGCCGCTGGCGGCTTCCTCGGGAATGTCGCGGCCAATCTCGGCACGGATTTCCTGAAGCGCCTCACGGGGCGCGGCGCCGAGACATTCTCGCGGAGCTTCATCGGCCTCGACGAGAACAATCACATCGCCAAGGGCGTGCGCCGCGCCTATCTGGCCTCGCTGCGCGCCTTTCTCGACCAATGGCGCAAGACCCTACCGAAACCCCGCTGGTTCAAGCGCCTCTCTCCGCAGGACCAGCTCGCGGTCGATTTCGCCACGACGCTCGGCGATTGGCTCGACCGCGAGGCGCGGGACGCCGCCATCGAGGCCTTTGCGAGCGCCGTGCACTCCGGCGCGGGCGCGAGCGCCGCGCAGGGCCGCGCGCTGCGCGAGGCTTTCGAGACGGCGTTCGGCGCCGAGACCGCGGATGGCGAGGCGATCGTCCGACGCGCGCAGCAGGCGCGCGCGCTCGCCGAGCGACAGGCGTTCGACGAGCTGCTCGAGGGCATGCGTTACAGGGAGTTCGGCTTGCCGGCGCCGCCGGGTTTCGAGCCGGCGTTTCGCGGCGAGGCGCGCGGCGTTGACGGCTGGTTCGGCCTGTTCCTGCGCGCCATCGGCGAAGAGTTCAAGAAGGACGAGGAATTCAAGAAGATCTGGGAGACGACGCAGCTTGCCGGCGTCGCCGCCATGGCCGTCGAGCTATGCCGGAAGATGCTGGCGGATAGTCACAAGGACGCCGGGCTGCGGCGATCGTCGCCGAACGCGCGTCGCCCGCCGCAACCGAGAGCGCGAACGAGCGGGAGCGGTCCGAGCGGGCAAGGGCGTTGATGATTCACGCCAAGCGTCAAGCGGACCTTGGCCGGCGGGAGGAGGCGCTGCGGGCGAGCGAGGAGGCTGTCGCGATCTATCGGGAGCTTGCAGCCTTGAACCGCGACGCCTTCCTGCCCGATCTGGCGCTTTCTCTTTGCGCGCGAGGCGACGTGCTGGCGGCGGGCGCCGAATTCCTTGCCGCGTCCGAGAGTTATTTCGAGGGATTGCAGCTCTATCTCAGCATCGTCCATCTCGCGCCGGAAGAAATCGGACCGCGC
Organism: Methylocystis sp.; assembly: GCA_035319645.1. Classification (GTDB taxonomy): domain Bacteria; phylum Pseudomonadota; class Alphaproteobacteria; order Rhizobiales; family Beijerinckiaceae; genus Methylocystis. The sequence continues at coordinate 7,031 of DATHCI010000054.1, forward strand.
GTGCAGCACAACTTGGTCAATCTGATTAACGCGCTGCGCTCCGCCGGCAAGAGCGAGGCCGAAATCGCCGCGGTTCTGAAACGGCTCGGCCTCGACCCGCCGCCCGCCCCGTAGCGTCGCGCTGGCGATGATCCTCAAAGAGCGTCCCGGAGCCGGCTGTCTCCGCGTCGCGGGACGCGGACAGAGCCGCCGCAGCATCGGAAGCTGAGCCCCGAGTCTGCCCCCTCCCCCTGCAAGGGGGAGGGTCGGGGTGGGGGTCGAGCCCGAGCGGCTTACGGATATCCGCGACTGCCGGCGGATCGAGATACGGCGCATCCCATCAGGCCGACGCTCTGTGAGGGCCGACAGCCTGCCGTGAACGTTGTGACGCCGATCGCGACGCGCGGAGGCGGACCCCCACCCCAGCCCTCCCCCTTGCAGGGGAGGGGGCCAGTGCGCCACCAAGCTCATGCGACCCCGTTCACCTCCAGCATATGGGCGAGCGCCTCGGGATAGATCAGTTCGCGGGAGGCCGCGATCTCCTCACGGCGCCACCACTTCCAGCCGAGGACGTAAGACTGCTCCTCGGCCGTGAGCGCGGCCTGCTGCGGCTCGAAGGGCTCGCAGCGCACCAGAAAATACTGCTCGCTGGCCTGCGCCCAGCCGCTCCGCAACCGCATAGGAAACTGCCGCTCGGCGATCGGCGCGCCGACCTCCACGCCTCGCAAGCCGGTCTCCTCGAAAAGCTCGCGCGCGGCGCAGGCCTCGAAACTCTCGCCGTCTTCGAGCGCGCCGCCGGGCTGTCCCCAAAAATGCGCATAGCCCTGCTCCGCCACGTCGGGCAGAATTTCGGAGGCGAAGCGCAGCAGCAGCGTCCGCCCCTCCGGGTCCACGACCAGCGCGCGCGAGGCCTCTCGCAGCGGCAGCTCCAGCCCGTCATAGGGCGCGCGCACGGCCTGCCGGTTTTCGGCCTTGGCCCAGTCGATGAGCGTCCAGACGCCGTCCTCGTAAGCCATCCAGTTCGGCGCTGCATTGAGCACCGGATATTCGCGCCGCTCGTCGAGGCGCATGCCCGTCGCCAAGCGAAAAGCGATGTCGAGCGTCCCAGCATGGGCGACGATGAGGATCGTCTTGCCGGCGTTCGCCTCGGCGATCTTCGTCAGCGCGGCGCGCACGCGCGCGGCGAAGCGCATCAGCGTCTCTCCGCCCGCGGGCGAATAGTCGGCGCGGCGCGCGAGATAATGCTGGTAGTCCTCGGAAAAGCGCGCCGCGACCTCGGCGTGGCTCAGGCCGTGCCACACTCCATCGTGCTTCTCGCGCAGCTCGCGGACCTTCACGATCTCCAGGCCGTGGAGCGCCGCATAGGGCTGCGCCGTGGCGACGGCGCGCCCGATGTCGCTGCTGTAGATCGCGTCGAATTGGATTTCCGCGAGCTCGCGTCCGAGCGCTTCGGCCTGCAGCCGGCCTTTGAGGTTGAGGGCGATGTCGAGCTGGCCCTGGAAACGGCTTTCCCTGTTCCAATTGGTCTCGCCGTGACGCGCGAGACACAGCAGCGTTCGGGTCATTCTTCAGTCCGGATTGGCGATCGGATTGAGGCGCGTTTCGGTCGTCCCGACTGCCGACCGTTTGGCGCCGACGGCCTTAGTGCTTCGCCCCCGAAGAAAACTCTCCGGCGCGGAGGCGCTGCGGCAGTTCCGCGGCGAAGGCGGCCACATTCTCTTCGCCCCGCGTCGCGACGAGCTCGCGCAGGGCGGCGGCGAGCGCGGCGTGGGCGAAGTCGTCGCCGTCAATTCCGGCAAGAATGGCTTCGGCATAGGCCTCGGTGACATAGGCCAGCGCCGCCCGGCGCTGGTCCGCGCCCGCATCATCCGTGGCTTGAGGTTGGAGCTGGATCATCGGCGCACTTTAAGACAGGCTGGGGGCGTGGCGCGAGCCGGGCTTCGACCGAGGGTTAACGCCCGTCGCCGGCAATTCTCACGGATTGCCGTAACGCGCCGAGACTTCGCGCGCAAGCCCCTGCGTCTCGGCAAGATGGCGGGCGATCACGAGACGCGCGTTGGGCGTGCAGTCGCGGTAGGTGAGCTGATAATCCGAAAAGCCGCGGTTGAAGGCCGCTGTGAGCCTCTGCCGGCGCGGACCCGAGGGCGCGTCGGCGTCACGCAGGCGCGCCATCATGTCTCGCCAGGACTCGCCGTCCTTGTCGCCGCAAAGGTCGCGCAGATAGGCGAGCCCGCCCAGCAACTCCGCCAATCGCTGCAGCTGAGGGTCGTAGGGCGCCGGCGGCGGCTCCGCAGCGGCAGGCGGGGGCGCCGGCTGCGTCTTGGGCTTCGGTGCGAGCTTTTTGGACTCGCGCGCCGGCTTGCGGGGCTCGCGGACGGCGGTCGGCGGCGCCGCGCGGCGCTGCGGCGGACGCAGCCTCGCCGCGGGCGGACGTTCGCGACGAGGCTCGCCGCCGCCGAAAAGGTCGAAAGGGAATCCCTGGGCGGTCGCCTGTTCCGGCGCGATGAGCAGCGCGACAAGGAGCGCCAGCGCGGGGAGTCGGCGCATCACGGATAAAGCCGTCGCTTGATCCAGGCCGCTTCTGCCGAGGCGCGCGCGAACTGCACCCGGTCATGCAGGCGAAACGGCCTGTCCGCCCAAAATTCGATGGCGAGCGGGACGATGCGATAGCCGCGCCAATAGGCGGGACGCGGAATCTCCCCGAGCCCGAACTTCAGCGCCTGCGCGCCGACGGCCTTCTCGAGCGCGAAGCGGCTCTCCAGCGGACGCGACTGCCGGCTGGCCCATGCGCCGATGCGGCTCTCGCGCGGACGGCTGGCGAAATAGGCGTCCGATTCGGCGCCCTCGAGCGGCGCGACCGGCCCGCGGAAGCGCACCTGGCGGCGCAGCGACTTCCAGTGCATGAGCCCCGCGGCCTGCATGTTCGCCGCCAGCTGACGCCCCTTGGCGCTCTCGGCGTTGGTATAAAAGACGAAGCCCCGCGCGTCGAAGTCCTTCAGCAGGACCATGCGCGCGTCGGGAAGGCCGTCGGCCCCGCAGGTCGCGAGCGCCAAGGCGTCGGGGTCGTTGGGCTCGGAGTGCTTCGCCGCTTCGAACCACTGTCGAAACAAAGCCAAAGGATCTTCCTCGGCCTCCAGGTCACCAGCTGTTAACGCGCTCAAGCGACAATCCCTTCACAACCGCGACCGCGGCGGCTTCCGTCGCCAACAAGGTGAACCTTGCGTCGATTCTGCGCCAGCCATAGCTTTCCTCGCCGCGCAGCTCAATTTCTCGCGTCCGCGGGCTGGGCCGCATCGCTCGCCGCCTGCTCGGTCGCCATGCCGCAGCCCCCGCAGGCCGAGAGCTTCCGCGCCGAGGCGGCGGACGATGTGACCGGATCGATCCACAAGCCCCTCCCGGACCTGCCGCACGACCTCGGGCCGGAAGACCGGCGCCGCGCCTTCGCGGCCCTGGCGACGGCTCTGGATCCGCAAGGAGAGGGGTCGGCCGTAACCTGGGAAAATCCGCAGACGGGCGCCAAGGGAAGCTTTACGCCCGTCGGTCACGCCTATCCGACCGACGGCAAGGTATGCCGGGCCTTCATCGCGCAGGTCGAGGAAAATGATCATGACACGCGTCTGCAGGGCACCGCGTGCCGTGGGCGGGCGAATGAGTGGACGCTGAGCGAAATTTCCCCGTGGCGAAAAAGTTGACGGCCGCATGGCTCACCGCGCCACATTGTCCGGGCACTTGTAAAAGCTCGCCACGCAACTCTGGCGCACTGCGACGACGAAGGACGCGTCGATCACCTTGCCGTATCGGTTCGCGCCGAGGCTGACCCGTATCAGGAGCGGCAGGCTGTCGCGCTCGACCCAGTTGTCCGTCCATGCCAGCGGCTTGCCGCGTTCGAGCTCCCCGAAATAGGACAGGCGGAAATAGGCCGCGCCGTTCAGCGCCGTCACGCCCGGCGCTCCGCCCCGTCCGCCGAGCTGCCATTCCGAATTGCGGAACACCCGGCTCCACAGGCCGATCGCGCCGCCTTCGTCGGCGATCTCGGTCAGGATCAATCCCCCAAACTGCGCGCCGCCTTCGTTCAGCGCCACGAGCCGGCAACCATTTGGTCGACCCTCGAATGCGACCATTGCTCGGGCGCCCTGTTGAGAGATTTGCACCGGATAGGTGCGCGCGAGCTGGTCGCCGATGGCGCGCGCCGCCTCCTCGACCTCGCCGACGCCCTCGTAAAGGCGGCCCGTCTCCCAAGACCGTCGCCCGAGGTGAAGCCCGCCGAGGATCACGCCCATGATCATGGATACGAGCGTGAGCGCGAGCAGCATCTCCAGCAGCGTGAAGCCTGAGTTCGCTCTCGCTCTCATATCGGCGCTTCCGTTCCGCCTCGAACCGTGACGAGCTTCAGTGTCGAAAGCGTGAGACTCTCCGCCGATGCGATTTGCGGAGTCGGGCGCCGGATCGTGAGCTTCGCCCAGTAGCTCGACGTGACGGCCGAGCCGACGGGACTCGTCGCTTGCCGGTGCGGAACGACGACGAGCGTCCAGAGCAGGCCGTCGGCGTATTGGCCGCTGGAGACGCCAGGCGCCAGCGGGGAGTCGACTCCGAGCGAATCGAGCTGCGTCTGGCCAAGCCTCGTGGCGCGCAAGAGAAAGTCGGCGCGGCTCTGATTTTGCGCCGCGCCGCTCGCCGCGGCGAGCAGCTGCGCCATGGCGAGCGCCAAAATTGAAAAGGCGACGAGCGCCTCGATGAGCGTGAACCCGGCCCTCTCCTTCAGCCGATTTCGCATGTCGTGGCTCCCGTGACCCAGTTCACGCCTATGTGGGCGCGCACGCCTGCAAGCTCGATCGACACGTCGCCGCCGCTGGAGCCGCCGGCCGGAAAGAACACGATGCCGCCAACCCCGCCGCCGAGGCGCTGGCCGCCGGCGACGGAAAGATCGACGCGGGCTTCGGCGGGCAGCGCGGTCTCGGAGACGACGGCCGAGCGGAAGCGCTTGTTTGCGACGTCGATGAGCAAGGTCTCTTCCCGATTGGTGGCCACGGCCCGCACATGCGTCGCGCGCGCCGCCGAGCACAGCGCCCGAACGGCGGCCTCGACGCGGACTCGCGGCGACGTGGGGCGCAGCAGCTGCGCCGCCATCGAGCCGACAAGACCGATGATCGCCAGAACGACGAGCATCTCGAGGAGCGTGAAGCCGGCCCGTTTGCGAAACCGCGCGGAGCGCAAAGATCTCATCCCCTTCTCCCTCGCGGCGCCCCACCCCGCGTCGCGCAATGCGAGCGGGCGAGATATAGTCGAAAACCTCGTCGCGAAGAAATCCGACCGGAGCCGTCGCGCGATCATCTCGCGGTCTCGGGGCCGCGAGACGGGGCCGACGCCGGCCGCTCCGCAAAAAAAAGGGTTTTTCGCGCCGATTTCGCGGCCTATAAGAGGCGATGGGCGCTCCGCCACTCTCTTGCGGCGAATTATGACCGACATCCTGAAAAAAATCGAAGCTTACAAGCACGCCGAGATCGCCGAAGCGAAAGTGCGCATGCCGCGTTCGACGCTGGAGCGCAACGCCCGCGACCACGACCCTCCGCGCGGCTTCGTCCATGCGATCGAGAACAAGCTCGGCGAAGGCCGCATCGCGCTCATCGCCGAGATCAAGAAGGCGAGCCCTTCCAAGGGCGTCATCCGCGCCGACTTCGACCCGCCTGGTCTTGCTCGCGCCTATGCGGCGGGCGGCGCCGCCTGTCTCTCGGTCCTGACCGACGGCCCCTCCTTCAAGGGATCGCTCGACGACCTCGAGCAGGCGCGCAAAGCGGCGCCGCTGCCGGCGCTGCGCAAGGACTTCCTGCTCGATCCGTACCAGGTGTTCGAGTCGCGAGCCTTCGGCGCCGACTGCGTCCTCATCATCATGGCCATGGTCGACGATGCGACGGCGAAGGAGCTCAACGCCCTGGCGCATGACCTCCGAATGGACGTGCTCGTCGAGGTCCACGACGAGAGAGAGCTTGATCGCGCGCTCGCGCTCGAGACGCGTCTCATCGGCGTCAACAACCGCAATCTGCACGATTTCAAAGTGTCGCTGGAAACGAGCGAACGCCTCGTCGAGCTCGCGCCCAAAGACAAGATCGTCGTCGCAGAAAGCGGGATCGCGACGGCCGCCGATTGCCTGCGTCTGGCGCGATCGCACATTTACACCTTCCTTGTCGGCGAGACCTTCATGCGCAAGGCGGATGTCGAAGCCGCGACGCGTGAATTGCTGCACAGCGCGCAACTGCCTCTGCGCGTGTGATGGCGTCGCTGACGCATCTTGCGCCGACCGGCGAGGCCCGCATGGTGGACGTCTCCGGCAAGTCCGAGACGAGCCGCGTCGCGCGCGCCGAAGGCGCCGTCGTCATGGCGCCGGAAACGCTCGCGCTCGCGCTCGCGGGCCAGGCAAAGAAAGGCGACGTGTTCGGGGTGGCGCGCATAGCCGGAATCATGGCCGCCAAGCGCACGCATGAGCTGATTCCGCTCTGCCATCCGCTGCCGCTCTCGCATATCGGCGTCGAGATCCGCGCCGACGAGGGCCTGCCGGGCCTGCGCGTGACCGCGGAGGCGGGCGTGGCAGGCAAGACGGGCGTCGAGATGGAGGCGCTGACCGCGGTTTCCGTCGCATGTCTGACGATCTACGACATGCTGAAGGCGGTCGATCGCGGCATGCGCATCGAGGGCCTCGCGCTCCTCGAAAAGCGCGGCGGCGCGAGCGGCGACTGGCGCAGAGAGCCTGAGGCGCGATGAGCGATCAGAAGCCCTTGCAGGTCGAGGAAGCGCTCGCGCGCGTGCTCGCCCACGCGCGTCCGCTCGGCGGAACGGAGCTCGTCGCGCTGCCCCAGGCTCTGGGGCGCACGCTTGCGGCGGACGTCGCGGCGCGACGCACGCATCCGCCGCAGGACGTCTCCGCCATGGACGGCTACGCCGTGCGGGCCGCCGATTTCGCGGCGGGCAGTGCGCGGGTCCGGCTCGTCGGCGAGAGCGCCGCCGGGCACGGCTTTCCTCGCGCCCTCGCAGCCGGCGAATGCGCGCGCATCTTCACGGGCGCGCCCGTGCCTCAGGGCGCGGATGCGATTCTGCTCCAGGAAGACGCAATCAACCAGAACGGACTGGTCGCCGCGACCGAACCGCCCGTCGTCGGACGCCACATCCGCACGCGCGGGCTCGACTTCGCGGAAGGCCGCGTTGGCATTGCCTCCGGAACGCGACTGAAGCCCGCGCATCTCGCCTTTGCAGCGGCGATGGATCACCCAGCGCTTTGCGTCGCTCGGGCGCCGCGCGTGGCGATCATCGCGAGCGGAGACGAACTCGTCGCGCCGGGGCAGGCGACGACGCCGACGCAGATCGTGAGCAGCAACAATTTCGCAGTCGCCGCGATCGTCATGGAGGCCGGCGGCGTTCCGTTCGACCTCGGGATTTGCCGCGACGATCTCGACGATCTCGCGCGTGGACTGGAACGCGCGCGCAGCAATGGCGTGGACGTGATCGTGACGATCGGCGGAGCCTCTGTCGGCGACCACGATCTGCTTCGGCCGGCGCTCGCCGCGCAAGGGATGGCGCTGGATTTTTGGCGCATCGCCATGCGGCCAGGCAAGCCGCTCATCTTCGGGAGGCTTGGAGACGTCTTCGCGCTCGGCCTGCCGGGCAACCCCGCAGCGTCCTTCGTCTGCGCGCTGCTCTTCCTGAAGCCCCTGATCCGCGCCCTGCTCGGAGATCCGGAAGCCGGAGGCGATCCAACGGAGGCGGGGCGGCTCGGCGTCGACCTGCCTGCGAACAAGGCGCGCCGCGACTATATGCGCGCACGGCTCGCGCCCGACGCTCAGGGCGGCTTCGTCGCGACGCCGCAGCCTCTGCAAGACTCCTCGATGCTGACCGAGATCGTCTGGTCTCAGGCGCTGCTCTTGCGCGAGATTGGCGCGCCGCCGGCGAAAGCCGGCGATCCCTGCCGCATCATCAGGATCTGACGCGGCCCGAGTTCTTGGCCCGGCGTGCGGCTAGGTCAGAAAGCCGACGATGTCCTTCACGGCACTCATGTTCTTGGCGGCGATCCCTCGGGCGCGCGCGGCCCCCTCGCGCAGCAGGCCGTCGATATAGGTCGCGTCGCCCGAGAGTTCGCGCATCTTCGCGGTGATGGGCGAAAGCTTCCCGACCGCAACGTCGACGAGCGCGTTCTTGAACGTCGAGAAATTGGCGCCGCCGAACTCCTTGAGCACGTCGGCGCGTCCGCGGCCCGTGAGCGCGGCGTAGATCCCGACGAGATTTGCGGCCTCCGGTCGCCCCTCGAGACCCTTTTCCTCGCTGGGCAGAGGCTCTGGATCGGTCTTCGCCTTGCGAATCTTCTGCGCGATCTGATCGGCGTCGTCGCAGAGGTTGATGCGCGAATAGTCCGAGGCGTCGGACTTCGACATCTTCTTTCCGCCGTCGCGCAGACTCATGACGCGCGTCGCGGGACCTGAGATCAGCGGCTCAGGCAGCGGGAAGAACGCATCGCCGAATCCGTTCCGAGCGATCGACTCCGCGTAGTCGTTGTTGAACTTCTGCGCGATGTCGCGCGACAGCTCCAGATGCTGTTTCTGGTCTTCGCCGACCGGCACATGCGTGGCCTTGTAGAGCAGGATGTCGGCGGCCATGAGCACGGGATAGTCGAAGAGGCCGACCGAGGCGTTCTCGCGGTCCTTGCCGGCCTTGTCCTTGAATTGCGTCATGCGTCCGAGCCAGCCCATCCGCGCGACGCAGTTCAGGACCCAGGCGAGCTCAGCGTGCTCGGCGACCTGGCTCTGGTTGAAGATGATGTTCTTCTTGGGGTCGACGCCGCTCGCGATGTAGGCGCTCGCGATCTCGCGGATGTTCGCGCGCAGCCTCAGCGGATCCTGAGGCGTGGTGATGGCGTGCATGTCGACGACGCAGTAGAGGCACTCGTGCGTCTGCTGCAGCTCGACGAATTTGACGATGGCGCCGAGGTAGTTGCCGAGATGCAGATTGCCGTTCGATTGCATGCCCGAGAAGACACGCTCTTTGAAGCTTGACATGGGTAGCGCTGCGAAGGGAGGAAGCTGGAGCCCTTATGACGAAGCGCAACCGTCGGCGCAAGACCCGCGTCGCAACGAGCCTCGGTCCCCTTCTTGGCCGACCGGCCGAGACAGTCGGCGTGGGAGCTCTTGCGCCGCTTGAGATCGGCGCTCGTCAGCGTCGTCCGCCGCGCGCGACGCGCTCGATCTCCGCGCGCACGAGCCGCTCGACGAGGATCGGGAGATTGTCGTCGAGCCAGGCCTTCAACATCGGACGCAGCATCTCGCGGGCGTATTCGTGCAGGAGCCCTGAGTCGTTGATCACCATGCTCGCGGCCAGCGCTTGAAACTGCGCGGTGACAGACGCCGCGGCGTCTGGCGAAACGAGCGGATCGGCGCCCTCCGCCGGCGGATCTTCCTCCGATTCATGCTCCTGGAGCGCATAATCATGCGGGGCATAGTCCTGCGCCACATATTCCGGATGGCTCTCATACTCGTGGAAGGGCTCGATCGATCGATGCTCCGGCTCCGGCGAGAAGACGGCGCCGTCATGCTCATCCGGCGCCGGCGCCGCGGGAGCCGGTTCGAGCGGCGGGTCGTCCAGCCGGCGGCGTTCGCGCCGGGTCGCGGCGGCGGCGGCGCCGTCGTCGTCGGAAATGATGCGCCGAATCGACGCCAGGATCTCTTCCATGGAAGGCTCGGCGGCGCGCCGCTCCCGGTCGGCCGCAATTTGGGGGTTCAGCGCGTTCATGTTGCTCTTAACTCTCAGTGCGGCCAGCAAACATAGCGGGGTGGGCGGCTCGCTTCGCGCCAGTCGCGCGAATCACTCATATGCCCTTCATTGCAGCGTATCTTACGTAAAATGTCACCCCCCGGGGGTTACTCATTTCCGGGGACGGAGACGCCGATCCACTTCTCCTTGACCTGATTCCAGTGGACGCTCGGATCGTAAGCGGGAGCGTTGAGATTAAGGAGCTCCGCCGTCAGGCGTCCGATGGAGGCCAGCGCGCCATAGGAGGCGACGACGCGGTCGCGCTGCGAGACGACGAGCGACACGCGGGCGTTGAGCAGCGCAAGCTGGGCGTTGAGGACGTCGAGCGTCGTGCGCTGGCCGACCTTCGCTTCCTCGCGCACGCCCTGAAGCGCGATCTCGGCAGCCTTGACCGCCGCCTGATTGGACACGATCGACGCCTTGGCCGTATCGAGCTGCGCGAAATTGGTCACGACATTGGCGCGCGCGTTTTCGCGCTGCAGATCGGCGGAGAGCCGCGCCTGGCCGAGCGATTCCTTGGCCTGCCGAATCGACGCATATTCGGAGCCGCCTTGGTAGAGCGGCACGTTGAGCTGGCCCGTCGCCTGCGCGCTGAATTGTCGCGACCCGGGATAGCCGAGAAAGCTGTCCCAGGAGGGTCCGACCTGCACGCCGACGGAGACTGTCGGAGACAGCGCGCTTTCCGCGACCCGAACCGCGAGCTCGGCGGCGTCGACCTGGTGCTCGGCGTTGATGATCGCGGGGCTCTCGCGCAGGGCGACGTCGATCGCTTCGTCGACGGTTTTCGGAAGCAGCTTTTCGACGCTCTGTCCGGGTTCGAGGCGCTGCGGGCCGACGCCGACGACCTGACGGTAGCTCGCGACGCTGATCTTGAGCGCCGCCTGCGCCGCGAACATGTCCGAACGCGCCTGTGCGAGCGAGGCCTCGGCCTGCGCCACATCGGTGCGCGTCACCTCGCCGACCTGAAAGCGGTCGCGCGTGAGCCGCAACTGCTCTTCCAGCACGGTCACGTTGCTTTTGCGCAGCCCCAGGACCGCCGTGTCGCGCGAGACGTTCATATAGGCCGTCGCCGCCGACTGCAGGATCGTCTGCTCGGTCTGGCGAAGCCCGGCCCGCGCCGCGAGGACCGACGACTCGGCCTGGCGAACCGAATTCTCGGTGCGCCCGCCATCGAAAAGGGTCTGCGAGACGTTGAGCTGTGCGCCGCGCGGTTGTCCTGTATATTCGTCGGAGAAATACTGCCGCTGGCCAAAGTCGTTGCGGCCAGCGGGTATTCTCACGGTGCTGTAGGCGAAGCCGGCGTTCGCGCCGACGCTGGCCTTCGGGCGCATTCCAGCAGCGGCCTTGGTCGCCTCTTCGTCGCGCGCCCGCACGCCCGCGCGGGTCTGGTTGAGATCGGGGTTGCCGCTATAGGCGCGCGCGAGCGCCGAGTTGAGGGTCTCCGCGGAAACACCGCCGGCGTTCGCCGCCAGAGCCAATGCGCACATCGCCGGGGCAACGCGCCGCAGCGCTCGCGCGGCCAAGCTGCCCCCAGAACTACTCGACATTGCCGACCTCCGCGACGGCCCACCCCGCATGGTGACGACGGCGCATGACTTGAAAAAATCGATTAGCGAACGCATCGGCAGCCCTTCGTGACGAAGGAATCGAGCGCGACCGGCGCCGCGCCTGCCGAAGAAAGATCAAAGTCGAAAGCCAGGCGCCTCGACGAAAGCCGCCAGCGCCGGGGCCGCGGCGTCGAACAGGGGCCACTCGCCGGCGTCCAAGCCGGCCGCGCGGTCGAGACGAACAGCCCTCACGCCGCTCGCGGCGCCGGAGCGGCGATACGTCAGCAGGCGCCCGTTTGGCGCAAGCTGCGCGAGCAGTCGATCCAGGCCGGTCTCGACGCGCCCATGGATGAGGATCACATCGAACGGAGCGGCGACGGCGACGCCCTGGTTCAACGCGCCCGTCACGACCGTCACATTCGCCGCGCCTGCGCGCGCCAGGGCCTCGCGCCCCGTCGTCGCCAAGCCGGCGTCGGACTCGAGCAGCGTAACCTGAGCGACGAGTCTCGACTCGAGGGCGGCCGCGTAACCGGAACCGCCGCCAACATCGAGGATCTTCTGGCCCGGGCGCAGGCTGGCGGCCTGCAAAAAGCGCGCGAGCACGAGTGGCGGCGGAACCCAGCGCGTCTCGGAGTCGCCTTTGACGCTCAGAGCGACGTCTGAGTAGGCGAGCGGCGCAAAGGCCGCCGGCAGGAACAGCTCGCGCGGCGTGTCGAGAAAGGCGTTGAGCAGCGGCAGGTCCACCACGTCGAAGGGGCGCAACTGGCGGTCGACCATCGTGCGGCGCAACACCGCGGTCGAAGCGCCCTCCGGAGGCGCCCCTCCCGGCCCCGACGAGGCGCCGGACGTAGCAACAGAAGCCATAACTATCAGTCCTGTCGTCGCTTGACTCTTCGCGGTCGTCGCACCGCGCGGCGATCACGCATCGGCCTTATAGGCGCCGGAAGCTGCGCTGTCCACGACCGAGCGCGAGGATAGCAACTTTTGCGGCTAATTCGCGGCGATCTCCGGCGGAGCGCCGGCTTCGCCAAGCGCGCGCATGCTCGCAAGCGTCGTCTTGTCGAGCACGCTGACGATCGCCTCGCGCGCCTGCATCATCACGAGCCGCACCGGACAATGGGTTTCATCGACGCAGTCGTCGCAGCGCCGGTAGTTCACCTTGCTGACGCATTGGATGGGGGCGAGCGGGCCGTCAATCGCCCGGATGACGCCGCCGATCAAAATGTCGGCGGCGGGCTTCGCGAGCATATAGCCCCCGCCTTTGCCCTTCTTGGAGTGCACATAGCCGGCGTTGCGCAGATCGCCGAGAATCACATCCAGAAACTTCTTGGGAATTTGATTGGTCGTTGCGATGTCGGAGACGAGCGCCATGGCGCCCGGCTGCAGTCCGGCCAGGTGAACGAGAGCTTTAAGTCCGTATTTTGCTTTCTTGGTCAGCATTTGCGTCGCGACTCTTCCGGCTGCGTCGGCTTCTCGACGCCCACTTACAGTATATGATCATCTAATTCAGGCTCTTTCCAGGGGCTTGGCGGCGCCCGAGCGGCCAATGTCGCGCATCGTCGCTCAGGGGGCCGGAGTCCGGAGAACCGCCAGCGCCGAGCGATCGAGGCTGCGAGGGCCGTCGACGGGAGCAGACCAGACGGTCTGTGGCGGTGTGCGGCGCTTGCCGCGTGCGGCGGCTTCGACTAGGTTGCGGCGCGTCGCTCGCCTCGCCGCGAAAACGATAGGATATCGAAGGATCGCTTGCATGTCGAAACGCGCCCTGCTCACGGGCATCACGGGCCAGGACGGCGCCTATCTCGCCAAGCTGCTTCTTGAAAAAGGATATGAGGTCCACGGCGTCATCCGCCGCTCTTCCCATCGGGGGGTCGAAGACCATCGCCTGCGCTGGCTCGGCATCGCCGACCGGGTGACATTGCAGGACGGAGATCTCACCGATCTCTCCAGCCTCTTGCGCATCGTGCAGGAATGCCGCCCGGACGAGATCTACAATCTTGCGGCTCAGTCCTTCGTCGCCTCCTCTTGGCGCCAGCCCGTGTTGACCGCCAATGTGACCGCTGTCGGCGTCGCCAACATCCTCGAGGCGATGCGCATCGAGGCGCCGCAGGCGCGCTTCTACCAGGCTTCGTCCTCGGAGATGTTCGGGCTCATTCAAGAGACGCGGCAGAACGAGAAGACGCGCTTCTACCCGCGTTCGCCCTATGCCGTCGCCAAGGTCTACGGCCATTGGATCACGGTCAATTATCGGGAGAGCTTCGGCCTGCACGCCTCCTCCGGCATTTTGTTCAATCACGAGAGCCCGTTGCGCGGAATCGAGTTCGTGACCCGCAAGGTCTCGAACGGCGTCGCCCGCATCAAGCTCGGAGAGGCCAACGAGCTGCGCCTCGGCAACATTGACGCGAAGCGTGACTGGGGCCACGCCAAGGACTACGTGCGCGCGATGTGGCTCATGCTGCAGCAGGAGAAGCCCGACGACTTCGTAGTCGCGACGGGGGTGACCACTTCGGTGCGCGACATGTGCCGCATCGCCTTCGACTATGTTGGGCTCGACATGGACAAATACGTGGTCGTCGACCCCAAATTCTATCGCCCGGCCGAAGTCGACATCCTGCTCGGCGACGCGACGCGGGCGCGCCAGATTCTCGGTTGGGAGCCCGAGACCACGCTCGAAGGGCTGATCAGGGAGATGGTCGACGCA
>DATHCI010000055.1:0-14055 GCA_035319645.1 Methylocystis sp.
AAAGGGCGCAAAGGCCTCACCGCGCCGCCACGCAAGGGTTGACGGCGCCAAAATTGGGGTCGAAAGGCAGTGCTGAGCGTCGAGGACCGGCTTCCAGGCGTCGCGCCGCGACGAAAAGTCACCCGCGAGACATCGCCCAAAAACTCAGTCCGACAGGCTGCTAGAAGTGATAGTTCAGGCCGACGCGAAAGAGCGAGGAGTTCACTCCGCCCTGCAACGCGTTCGGGGTGAAGTCGAAGTAGCGGCCCGAACCGACCGAGGCGAATAGATACTCCGCCTTAACCGATAGATTGCTCGTCAGCAGGAACTCGGCGCCGCCGCCGATTGTCCAGCCCGTCTCGTATTTCGATTGCTGGCCATAAAATTGCGTCCACCAGCTCCCGAGGCTGACGGCGTCGCGGCTTCCGGCGAAGCCCGCGGCGGCGAAGAGCAGCAGCCGATCGAAAGCATAGCCGACGCGTCCGCGCACCGTCAGGATGTCATCGACGCGTCCCGAGGTCGTCACGCCGAAATAGGGAGTTTGCGTCGTGTGAAGTCCGGCGAAGTCGAAATCGGCTTCGAGGCCGAGAAGGAGATTGGGAGCCGGGATGAAGTTGAAGCCGGCCGTTGCGCCAATGAGGCCGCCGTCGGGTTGGCCGAGATAGACCGCGCCATTGTCGGCAAAAGAGGAAAATCCGTAGCCGGCGTTGACGCCGAGATAGAAGCCCTGCCAACGCGCGATCGGCGTCGGCGAAAAATAGTCCGGCGCCGGGCCGCCAGGGGGCAGATCAGCGGCGGCGGCGGGCGTCGCCAGAACGACGAGAAGCGCAGCCGCGCGCGGGAGGAGGGTCTTACGCATGGAACTCGACTCCGCTGGGGGCCGCGCGAGAGCAATCGCGCGACCGGCGTAACGATGGGTCAAGCTAAAATGTTCAGCTTAACGAGACCTTTCCTCTGCTTTGCGCTCAATTTTAAGCATAAAGACTTCTTTTGGCATAGCATGTCTATGCTGGTTAATACCATCGGGGAGCCGAGTTTAAATGCTTGCTTCTCCGAATTTGTCCGCACGAGCTTCGACAAGAAGGGGGGATCTGTGGAAGAGTTCGGTTAATAGAGCCTAAAAGGCTTGGCTAGCGGTTAAGGAGGCCGGCATGACGACGGAAGGGGAAGGGGGACCGGCGCTCGTGACCGGGGCGGCGCGGCGCATCGGCCGTGCGATCGCCGAAGGCCTCGCCGCCTCCGGGCGTCCCGTCGTGCTACACGCCTCGCCGCGATCGTTTGAGGCGGCCGAACAGGCGGCCGCCGCGCTGCGCGCTGCGGGCCGACCCGCCGCCGCGATCGAAGCCGACCTCGCCGACGCCGAGGCGGCCCGAAGACTCGTGGCGCGAGCCGCCGAAGCCTTCGGGCCACTGACGCTGCTCGTCAACAACGCGGCGATCTTCGCGCTCGACTCCGCCGCCGACTTCACGTTGGAGACGTATGAGCGACACATGGCGGTCAACCTGCGCGCGCCGCTGCTGCTCGCGCAGAGCTTCGCCGCGCAGCTTCCCGAAGGCGTCGAAGGCGCGATCGTCAACGTCATCGATCAGCGCGCGTTGCGCCCGACGCCGCGCTTCTTCACCTATACGCTGTCGAAGTCGGCGCTATGGACGGCGACGCGCACGCTGGCGCAGGCCTTTGCCCCAAGGATCCGCGTCAATGCAGTGGGGCCGGGGCCCGCTCTGCCGAACGAAGCGCTCGGCGAGGCCGACTTCGCCGTGGAAGTCGCGGGCGTTCCGCTCGCGCGCGCCGTCGAGGTGAGCGAGGTGGTGGCGGCGACGCTCTATCTGAGCTCGGCGCGCGCGGTGACCGGCCAGCTTCTCGCGGTCGACAGCGGCCAGCACCTCGCCTGGCGAACGCCGGATGTGTCGGGCTGACGGCGGCGTCATATTATGTAGTTGAACCCGTTATAGGCGAGGTCGCTCAGGAGCTGCTCCATGTTGCGGGCGGGTTCGGCGCAGCCCGCGGGGCCGATCACCTTGGCGGGCACGCCTGCGACCGTGACGTTGCCCGGCGTGTCACGCAAGACGACCGAACCCGCGGCGATGCGCGTGCAGGCGCCGATCTCGATATTGCCCAAGATCTTCGAGCCGGCCCCGATGAGCACGCCGCGCCTGATCTTGGGGTGGCGGTCGCCCGCCTCCTTTCCGCTGCCGCCGAGCGTGACGTTCTGGAGGATCGAGACGTCGTCCTCGACGACGGCCGTCTCCCCGACGACGAGGCCCGTCGCGTGATCCAGGAACACGCCGGCGCCGAAGGGCGCCGCGGGATGGATATCGGTCTGAAAAACCTCGGAGCTTCGGCTCTGCAGATAGAGCGCGAAGTCCACACGATCGGCCCGCCAGAGCCAATGCGCGAGGCGATGGGCGCAGAGCGCGTGAAAGCCCTTGAAATACAGGAAGGGCTCGATGAGCCGCCGGCAGGCGGGATCGCGATCGACGACTGCGGTGAGATCGGCCTGAAAGGCCCAGGCGATCCGTGGCTCCGCCGCGAGCGCAACGCTGAAGGCGTCGGCGACGAGCTGCGCCGGCAGCGCCGGCGCCCCGAGCCGCGTCGAAACCCGCCGCGCCACCGCCTCCGCAAAGCTGCCACGGTTGAGGACGGCGCCAATCAGGAGATTCGTCATCGTCGGCTCAAGCGCGATCGCGGCTTCGGCCTCCTCGCGCAAACGCCGCCACAGCCCCTCGCCCGCGCAGGAAGCGCTGAGCTCGGCGCGCGACTTGTCTTCAGATGGCGGCGGCTCGAACTTCGTCAGGGCCCGTCTCCCTTTCCCGCGCTCACGTAGGGCGCGAGGCTAGAATTTCACCTGCGGCGCGCTCTGCGCGGCGTCGCTCGCGGTGAATTCTGCGAGCGGCTTCTCGCCGGCGAAGAAGGTCTTGGCCCAGAGCAGCGTGGGGAAGGTTCGCAGCGCCAGGTTGAAGTCGCGCGCCGCCTGAATGTAGTCGCGCCTCGCGACGGCGATGCGGTTTTCCGTTCCCTCGAGCTGCGACTGCAGCGCCAGGAAATTGGCGTTGGACTTCAGCTCCGGATAGTTTTCGCTCACCGCGAGCAGTCGCCCCAGGGCGCCTGAGAGCTGGGCCTGAGCGTCCTGAAACTGCTTGAGCTTTTCGGGATCGGTGATCGAAGAGGCGTCGACCTTGATCTGCGTCGCCTTGGCGCGGGCTTCGGCGACCTGCGTCAGAACTTCCTTCTCCTGCTTGGCGTAGCCCTGCACGGTCGCGACGAGATTGGGTATGAGATCGGCGCGGCGCTGATACTGCGCCTGCACCTCGGCCCATTTAGCTTTGGCGTTCTCTTCGAGCGTCGGAATCGTGTTGTAGCCGCAGCCGGCGAGGCTCAGACCGAGCAGCGCCGCAAGGCCGAAGGCGCGAAAACGGGAAGCGAGGCTCATCGCAGTCTCCATGTCTGGCCGCGGGACGCGGCGGCGCGGATTTTAGGCGGGGCGCTGTGTTGCGCGCAAGGCGCGCGCATGATCAACCCGCCGCCTCGGGCGTGAGCTTCAGTAGCGTGACGCGATTGCGGTTTTTGCGCAGCACCTCGAAGCGGAAGCCGTGGAAGCTGAATTGCTGGCCGGCCTCGGGGATGGCTCCGGCCTCGTGGATCACGAGGCCTGCGACCGTCGTCGCCTCCTCGTCCGGCAGCTCCCATTCCATGGCGCGGTTGAGATCGCGCAGCGGCACCGCGCCGTCGACGATGACGGAGCCGTCCTTCTGCACGCGCACGCCTTGGACCGCGATATCATGCTCGTCGCGGATGTCGCCGACGATCTCCTCCAATATGTCTTCGAGCGTCACAAGCCCCATGACCTCGCCATATTCGTCGACGACCAGCGCGAAATGCGTCTTGCGCTTGAGGAACGCCTGCAGCTGGTCCTCGAGGGTCGTCGCCTCCGGCGTGAACCAGGGGGGAAGCATGATCTCGTCGATCTTGAGCTTTTCCGCGTCGCCGCCCGCGGCGTCGAGCGCGCGCAGCAGGTCCTTGGCGTGCAGCACGCCAATGAAATTGTCGGGACGCTCCCGCCACACCGGCAGGCGCGTGTAAGGGGAGGCGAGCACTTCGCGGATGATCTGGCGCGGCGGCAAGTCGGCGTCGAGGGCCAGCATCTTCGTGCGGTGAACCATGACGTCCGAGACGTGCATGACCTGCAGATCGAGCACGCCGCCGAACATGTCTCGCGCGCTGCGCTCGACATTGCCCTCCTCATGCAGGATGTCGACGGCGCTCATGAGCTCGTCATAAGGCGAGAGGATCTTCCGCCCGTGGCCGAGCTCGACGCCGGCGAGCCTCAGGATCCAGCGCACGAAGATCTCGACGCCGACGAGCAGCGGACCTGCAACCGCCACGAACAGGTAGACCACGCGGGCGATGCGCAGCGAGGTGCGATCGGGGTGATTGATCGCCAGCGTCTTCGGCAGCACCTCGGCGAAGACGAGCAGCAGCACGGTCATCAGGAGGGTGGCGTAGACCGCGCCCGCTTCGCCGACGAGCATGACCAGCAGGCTCGTCGTGAAGGCGGAGCCGCCGATGTTGACGAGCGTTCCGCCAAAAAGCAGCGTGGCGATCATGCGGCTGCGGTGGCGCAAGAGCTTGGAGACGAGAGCGGCGCGCGGGTCGCCGTCCTTCTCCAACGCGTGCATGTGCGCGGTCGAGGCCGCGGTGAGCGCCGTCTCCGAGCCGGAAAAGAAGGCCGAGAGCAGCACGCAGACGACGACAACGACGAGCGCGAGCCAAACGTCGAAGGTGGTCATTTCGCCTCCCCGAACCGGGCAGAGTGAATCGGCTCAGCTTGGGCGCCTGTCGCAGAGGCGTCGCGATGCATATGTCCAACCCCTTCGCTGCTTTCTACGAGCGCCGACCTCATTCCGACGCGAGCCTCGGTTCAATGCCAAGCTCCGCGACGACCTTCGAAGAAAACGCCTCGGATGCGGGCGACCACTCCGCTCGAGCGGTGACGGCGCTCAAATCCGGGGCGCCATAAACGAATCTCTCCTCATAACGGAGATAAAGAATTTTGAAGAACTGTTCGATGCGCAACGGGCTGTCGGGCGGCGGAAACATTGGGAGCATAATTCCAGGAATGGCCCCGCTTGTCTCGACCATCGCAAGCGCTATTGCCTCGTATCTGCTTCCGTCACTTCTAATTCCGCGCCGACCCGTGAGTTCGCGAAGCGCCGAATGGAACCGAATGATGCTTTCTACAGGTTCGCCTCCTTCCTGTATTGCGATATCATTCGCAGACAGCTGCCGTTCTGGTGACGCCTCGCCGGAGATCAAAACATCCGACGCCGCAGCAACTGCACGGTTGGCCCGTATGACAAAAAAATATCCGAATACAAGTGCTGGATAAGTTATGTGAAGATTGGTGCATTCTCCTATAGTCTCCTCCATTCTGTTCGTGAGATTGCGAAAGGCTCCGGTCATGCCCTTGCACGAAACGGCGAGTACGGGTCCGATGCCCTCTTTCGTCACGACGACGTCGACGTTCTTGGTTTTCAGGCCGCCAAGGACCGTCGTCTCGCCGCCGGTTGCCACCTTCGGATCGTAGATCAAAATCCTCGAACGTCCTCGCGTCATTGCCACGAAGGGCGGGCGTGGAGTGATTTCCTGAGGTTGGAACCCACCTTCGAGAACCAACCGACAGGCGATGCGCCAATGGAGCGGCTTTATGTGTTGTTGGCTCTGCGTGCGGCCCGAATATTTGGCGAAGTGGTCCAGCGCCTCGGATAGCCCGATCGGTCGGCAAACTCGATCGGCGGTCTCCATGTCGTCACGCGTCATGAGCGTAGTGTCTCCATCGACGCATTACGCGAATAGCGTCGCGAATCTCTGGACCATCAAGCGTTGGCCAAAGAGATCGCGGCGGAATGAGAATTTGCGAGGCTTCGCCCGGTTCCAGCTTTAGCATCCCGCCTCCCAATGGATGCCCTTCGATCTCCGCGCTAAGTTGCGTGAAGGCGGTTCGCCAAGCCTTGGTCAGGTGACGAATGTTGGACTTGTCGCGTAATTTGACGCAGTGCACGGAATTGGCTCCTGCGCATCCTGCAACATTACGGACGAGGCTCGGACTCAAGCCGGCCATGTAGGTGAGAAAGAAATCGGGCGTTTCGACGCCTGGCACAGAATACCATGGCGAACGAACCCGACACTTGTAAGCTTCTCGTGCGCGAAGACCTTCGGCGCTGTCGAGGTAGGCGCGGACGGAAGAAGGAACGTCATGCGTCTTGCCGAGGCGCAAAAGCAGGAACGGTTCGTCGCTACGACGCCAAGCTCCGACAGTCGCGACGGTCAAATTCTGCGACGGCAAAGAACGTCCGTTTCGCACACTAGGTCGCAAGAGGTCGGAAGGAATGCGGAGACGTTCGGCTTGCGACGGCCGCAGATGAAAGAAGTCGTTTGCTCCGCTCACATAGCCAATGCCGATCGATGCGCTCTGGCCGAGGCGTCCCGACATTGGGTCAAACGCCGCTATTTGATACAGCGTCCGGGCCTTCTCGGGCAACAGAAACGGACGAAGGCGACAGTTCCATAGCGATCGCCATTCGGAGACGGAAATTCGCTTCGCTTCAGACGGCGGGCGATCCGTTGGCGAGAATGTCTCGAAAGCGGAAAACAGAATTTCGTTTGTGCTGCCGGAAAATCCTTCCGCATAGAGCAGCCAGCAGTCTTCGGAAAGGTCTGGAAACAACTTCGATCGGACGGCGATGATGTGAACGTAATCGAAATGGCGAACAAGATATTCGAGCAAGGGGACTGCGTAAGGCGCGTGTCCGATTTCGGCCGGCGTTACGAAAGCCATGCGGCCGCCTCGCCTCAAGAGGCTGGCGGCGACGACCAGAAAGGGCGCCCACGATGACGTGAGGCCGGAAAAGTGCGCGCCAAGGCGAGCGCATAGCGCTAAAGCCTTTCCGCGCACATCGCCTCTGAAGCGCTGATAGCGAATGAAAGGAGGATTGCCCGCGGCGCAATCGAAGCGTTCACGCGCCTCTTCAGCCCAGGAAAAAAACTCCGCTGTGTGAACTTTCGCCTGCGGCGCTCGCGTCTCCGCGAGCACGGCGGCCGCAGCGTCTTGCTCCACGCCGACGCTATTGGCGTGACCAACGATGAAGCGCCCGTCCCCACAGGAGGGGTCGAGGAGCCGATCGGCGCGGTCGCGCACGGCCCATCGAAGCAATGTGGAAACGACTGCTTCGGGCGTGTAATAGGCGCCTCTTTCTTTCCGAGCGCCGCTCGCATTTCCATCGACCGGCTCCGCCTCCCCGTCAGAGTCAGTGAACGGCGAGACGACGGCCGCCAAAGTGACGTCAACCTCTTCCATGGTCTGACCTATCGCGCAGCTATATCGGATATCTCGGTCTTCGCTTCGGTTTTCATTGCGACGCCTCGCTGCGCAAAAACGTCCGCACGCTGTCCGCATCGATCGACTTGGCGACGAAGGCGTCGCCGATGCCGCGCAGCAGCACGAAGGTGAGCGCGCCGCGCTCGACCTTCTTGTCCTGGAACATCGATTCGAGAATGGCGTCTGCGTCAAAGCGCCAGCCGGGGATGTCCGTGATGCGCGTCGGCAGGCGCAGGCTCGAGAGGTGCCGTTCGACGCGCAACGCGTCCTGACCGCTGCAGTATCCGAGATCGCGCGAGAAGCGCAGCGCCAGCGCGAGGCCGATGGCGACGCCTTCGCCGTGCACGAGCCGCGCCGTGTCGTAATTGACGAGCCGCTCGAAGGCGTGGCCGAATGTGTGGCCGAGGTTGAGCAGCGCACGGTCGCCCTGCTCGGTCTCGTCCCTCGCCACGATGCGCGCCTTGGCCTTGCAGCTCACGGCGATCGCGCAGATCTGATCCGGCTTGCTCTCGAAGACGCCGCTGCCGTCGGCCTCGAGCCAGTCGAAGAAGCGACGGTCGCCAATGAGGCCGTATTTGACGATCTCGGCATATCCGGCGCGCAGTTCGCGCTCGGGCAGCGTCTCCAGCGCGTCGACCTCGGCGAGCACCAGGGCCGGCTGGTGAAAGGCGCCGATGAGGTTCTTGCCCTGCGGCGAATTGATTCCGGTCTTGCCGCCGACCGAGCTGTCGACCTGCGCCAGCAGCGACGTCGGAATTTGCACGAAGCGCGCGCCGCGCCGCAGGCTGGCCGCGACGAAGCCCGCGAGGTCGCCGACGACGCCGCCGCCGAGCGCGATCACGACGTCGCGGCGCTCGATGCGCGCAGCTATCGCTTCCTCCAGGACGCGCCCGTAAGTCTGGAGCGACTTCGAGCCTTCGCCGGGC
Organism: Methylocystis sp.; assembly: GCA_035319645.1. Lineage (GTDB taxonomy): Bacteria > Pseudomonadota > Alphaproteobacteria > Rhizobiales > Beijerinckiaceae > Methylocystis. Next base: position 8,281 of record DATHCI010000055.1, read on the forward strand.
TCGACCACGATGGAGACGTGGCGCAGCCCGGCGGAGTCGAGGCTCGACTGGAGCGCCGGCAGATAAAGCTTCGCGACATTGGCGTCGGTGACGATGGCGCAGGCGGCGCCGCGCGCGAGCGAGGCGATGCGGGCGCCGGCCTCGGCAAGGAGGCCCGAGCCGATGACGATGTCATAGCTGCGCGCGTCGAGCTCGACGCGGACCGTCTCGCGGTGGGCGGAGGCGTCGAGACAGGGCGCGTATTGCGTCATGAGCGACTGCGTGTGCATGATTTCACGTCGTTTCGCCTCGTTCAAGGCAGGAAGATTTTCGAGCAGCGTGTCGATCGTCGCCTCGACCATGACCTCCTGGGGCTCGTCGCGCGAGACGACCTTGACGTCCGCCATGGCGTAAACCGGGTTGCGCTCGTCGAGCAGCCGGCGCAGCGTTCCGGCAGGGTCCGCCGTCTGAAGGAGCGGGCGATCGTTCTTGCGTCGCACGCGTTTCAGCAAGGTTTCGTGATCCGCATCGAGCCAGATCGATATGCCGCGCTCATGCACGCGCTGGCGGGTGCGCGGATTGAGAAAGGCGCCGCCGCCCGTCGCTATGATCGCCGGCCCCTGGTTGAGCAGGCGGAACATGACGCGCCGCTCGCCGTCGCGAAAATAGGCTTCCCCGAACCTGGCGAAAATCTCCGGGATGGAGAGGCCCGCGGCTGAGGCGATCTCCGCGTCGGCGTCGATGAACGGAAATCCGAGCCGCGCCGCGAGTCTTTGGCCGATTGCGCTCTTGCCCGAGCCCATCATGCCCACGAGCACGACGCATTTGTCGGCGAGCGCGGCGCGCAACACCGCGACCCGCGGATCGGTCCTTGCGGCCGGGACCGCGGGCTCGGCTAGGTGACTCTTCGTCATGTGGCCAATCTAGACGGTTTTTCGCCGGCTTTGGGATTTTTCCCGCGGCGCCCGCGATCGCGGACCCGCGATCGGGGATTCGTCCCCGCAAGAGCGCGCGCTAGGTGGTCTTTTCGGGACGATAGCGAAGGAGGCGGTCATGTGCGGAGTCCAGTCTCCGTCGCCGATCAAGGAGAAAGAGCAGGCGCCGCGACGCCGCGTCGGGGAAAGCGAAGGGAAGAAAGCCGACGACAATTCCGCAGCCGACGCGCTCGACGTCCCCGGCGCTCTCGAAGACGACGTGTACGAGGCGAGCCTCGAGTCTTTCCCGGCTAGCGATCCGCCGGCGTGGATCTCCCGATGAGGCCTCAGGACGCCAGCGCGTGAGCCAGGAAGGCGCGCACGAAGCCCGGGATGCGGGGGTCGGCCAGCTCATCCGGCGTTCGCACCATGATGGCGCGTGAGAGCTCCGGACGTTCTTCGCCGTCGATGTGCCTCTCGACGGCGTCGACGATCTCCGACGCCTTGAGCGGCCAGTCGATGATTTTCATGCACGCCACAAAGGCGCGGTCGAACACCACGCGCCATTGCGGCTCGAGAGCGTCGGGCGCGACGGCGATCCCTGTCTCTTCGAGCAATTCGCGCAAGAGGCTGCCGCCGAGGTCGACCTCGCCATCGCGCAGATCCTCGAGGTCGGGCGTCCCGCCCGGAAAATACAGCTCGCCGACTTGCGAATGTCCCGGCCCCATCTCGCCGAGCAGAAATGCGCCGTCGGCTGAGCGTAGCGCCGGCATGGCGAAGACGTTGCGCACGGCAAGGTCGGGAAAGCCGAACTCGCGCCAGGCCAGAAATCGCGAAAACGTGGTTTTGAACCAGTCGACGCGCAGTTCGTCGCCAGCGCGCTCGATCCGGCTGGCGAGCAGCACGTCGCCGTCATAGAGCAAGGGATTGGCCGCTCTTCTGCGCCGCCAATGGGCTGAGACGGCGCCGGCCTGGTCACGGGAGAATTCCCAGTCGAAGTCGACCAGACGGCTGCGCACGGCGGCGAGGGTCTCGATGCGCATCTGTGCGGTCATGGCGTGAGCGTCCCTGAAGCGACGAGGGCGGTCTGGCCGCCGATCCCAACGTCGATGAGCGCGCCGTCGTCGACGTCCATGCGCAGGGTCACGCGCGCGGGGCGGCCCGCGCCGTGCCCCTGCTCGACGATGAATTCATGGCAGCCGTCGGCGGGCCGCTCGAAGGCGAGCGCGACGCCCGCGAAGCCCGCGACGGCCTCGGCGCAAACCGGCGCCTCGCCGCCATCACGCGTGAACAGGCGAGCGTGGATCGCCGCGTCCCTCTCCACAGGATCTGCGGCATAGAGAAAGAGACCGCGGGCGTCGCCGAGAGCGTCCGAGATCGCGCCGACTCGCGGGTGGGCGCGGTACAGCGTCTCGCGATTTTGCGCCGGAGCGTAAATATAAGAACCAAGCGCCTCGAATGCGCGCGGCTCATGCCGGCCAAAACGGAGCTCGGCGATCGAAAGTCCGAGCGATTGCGCGAGCGCTTCCGCGTCAGGCGAAAAAGCCGAGGCGTGCGGCGCAAGACCGAGCGCGACTTGCGCATAAGGGGCGCCCGAGGCGCCGCGGATCACGTCGCAGGCATAGGTTTGTCCGCAAGCCTCGAGCGCGACGACGACGCCGCGTTGCGCCAGGATTTCGCCAGCTCGCAGGCGCGCGAGCACCGTGGCGGCGCCGATCAGCGCCTCGGGCGAAAGGACGACCGGGTCGCCCTGCATGGAGAGACAGTCGACTCGCGCGCTGTTGATCTGATCTGCAGGCGGCGTGAGGAAGGCCGCAGCGGCGCCGAACTCGCGCCCCAGCCGTTGTTGGAGCTCCCTTGTCGGGGCCTCCGTGCACTCGATTACGACGAGCTTCGCGCCGTCAAAGCGGTCGCGCGTAAAAACGTCGATCAGGTGGAACGCTCGCGCCGCGCGCAGGACTTACTCCCCCATCCTAACCATTGTGACGCTGTCGCGAAACTCGATGAGCTCCGCGATGAGTCCATTCTCGAAGCGCAGGAATTCCGCGAGCGCGACCACGCCCCGGCGCCCCGTGCCGCGGTGGCGCCAATCCACGCTACGGCGCAGCGCGACGCGGTTTTCGTCTATGACGATGTCCTCGAGCCGGTAATTGAGCTGCTCGAAGTCGACGGCGATCGACTGAACAATGGCCATGAGGGCGTCGACGCCGCAGTGGCGGCCAGCGTATGGGATTCTCTTGCGGTCTCCGACGAACTCCGAGACAACGCCCGGCGCGCAGTGCTGGCGGAAGAGGCTCGTCTTCGAGCCGCAGGTGGTGGGGAGCTTGGCGAGGAATTCGACAAGCTCCAGGATTTCCGCCCGCGTCAGTCCGGCGGGCTTGGATTTGACGAGGTCATCGATCTCGTCGACGAGGGCGCGCCCATAGGCCGAGGGCACCGGCGTGTCGAAGAACTCGTGCAGCTCGACGACCTTGTCGCCACGCCAGCGCAGGAAATACGCCATGTCGAGATCATAGACGGCGCCGGCGCCGATGTGGCGCCAGCGCGTGCGCCAGCGCACCCAGGCGCGCTGGTCCTCGATCAGGACGTCGAGGATCTCGTCGGCGACGCCGCGATAGACCTCTTCGACCTGCTGAATGTTCTGCCGGAACGCCGCCGCCCCATAGAGGACGCCCGGGTTGAACAGATGGGCCTTCTCGCAGTTGTAGTGGACGGTCACATCGGCTGCGAAATGCGCGATGAACCGCTCGATGTCCCCGCTAAGTCGCAGATAAGTGATCTCTGCGATTCGTTGTCGAATTTCGTCGCGGGTCAAACGGCACGGCCCCTCCGTCCCGTCAACCATGACGATGTCCTCCCCCTGCCCACCCCCTCGTTCGCGGCTTCCCCTACCGAGAACTGCCAGTGCCTTTTTCGCCCCGTCCGTTCGGCGGCCGGTGACGATTTCCCCCGTGATCTTGAGATCTTAGACTAATTGCGGGCCTTGTCGACAAGCTTATTCTTGCCGATCCAGGGCATCATATCGCGGAGGCGCGCGCCGACGGCTTCGATCGGATGCGCGTTGTTGCGCGCCCGCGTCGCCTTGAACGAAGTCTGGTTGACCTTGTTTTCGAGCATCCAGTCGCGCGTGAACTTACCGGACTGAATATCTTCGAGAACCCGTTTCATCTCCGCCTTGGTCTCGGCCGTTATTATGCGCGGGCCCGTGACGTATTCTCCGTATTCTGCGGTGTTCGACACCGAATAGTTCATGTTGGCGATGCCGCCCTCATAGATGAGGTCGACGATGAGCTTCACCTCGTGCAGACACTCGAAATAGGCCATCTCCGGCGCATAGCCGGCCTCGACCAGAGTCTCGAATCCGGCGCGGATCAATTCGACGAGACCGCCGCAGAGCACGACCTGCTCGCCGAAGAGATCGGTTTCGCATTCCTCGCGGAACGTCGTCTCGATGACGCCGGCGCGGCCGCCGCCGATGGCGCTGGCGTAGGAAAGGCCGAGCTCCAGCGCATGACCGGAGGCGTTCTGGTGCACGGCGAGGAGGCAGGGGACGCCGCCGCCCTTGAGATACTCGCCGCGCACCGTGTGCCCTGGGCCCTTCGGCGCAACCATCGCCACGTCCAGGTCCTTGCGCGGCTCGATGAGGTTGAAATGAATGTTCAGCCCATGCGCGAACAGCAGCGCCGCGCCCCGCTTGAGATTGGGGGCGAGATCGCGCGCATAGATTTCGCCCTGGAGTTCGTCGGGCGTCAGCATCATCACGACATCGGCCCAAGCCGCAGCGGCCGGCACATCGAGCACCTTGACGCCCTCGCCTTCCGCCTTCGCGGCTGAGGCCGAGCCTTGGCGCAACGCCACCGCGATCTCCGGGACGCCGCTGTCCTTGAGGTTCAGGGCATGCGCGAAGCCCTGGCTGCCATAGCCGACGATGGCGACCTTCTTGCCCTTGATAAGGTTGATGTCGGCGTCCCGATCGTAATAAACGCGCATGTGCTTCCGCTTCTCCGGCTGGCGACGCCGCCCCTCCGCAGCGCGAGCGGGCGTCCATTCCTCATGGTTGCGGGTGCTTCTACGCGGCGCGACGGCGAAGGTCAAAAGGCCAGGCCAAGAAACCTTCGCGCCGAGTCTCTCAGGCGACCGACCCAATGAGCCGCCGGACTTCCGGCGCGGCTTGCGTTTGCCCGGGATCGGATTGATTGCTATCGTGACTCCATGAAAAATCTCACGGTCTCGCTGGATGATGAAACCTACCGGCGCGCGCGAGTGAAGGCGGCTGAACGCGGCGTCTCGGTTTCGGCCCTCGCGCGGCGCTTCCTGACGGAGTTCGCCGTCGAAGAGAGCGAATTCGAGCGGTTGAAGCGCGAAGAGCGGGAATTGCGCGGCATGGTTTCCTCCTTCACGGCTAGCGATCGCTCGCCGCGCGCCGCGCTCCATGAACGGGGCGAGAGGTGAGCCCGGTTTTCCTGCACGCGGCCATCCTCGCTGCGGCGCTGGCGCAGCGCTGCGCGACGATTTATACTGAGGATCTCTCGCACGGTCAGATCGTTGATGGGCTTCAGATCGTCGATCCGTTTCGCTGAGCGTGCTCCTTGGATGAACTCGCAAGAAGGCGGCCGCCGAACTGATGACCGCGCAACCGGCGCCCGTTCTCGAACCCGGCCTGGACGAGTCGGCGCTGCTCAGCATCAATCTTAGCGCGCTCAGGCAGAACTGGCGGGACCTCGCCCGACTTTCTGCGCCCGCGATCTGCAGCGCGGTCGTCAAGGCGGACGGCTATGGGCTCGGTCTCGAACCCGTCTTGCGCGCGCTGCAGGCGGAGGGCTGCACGACCTTCTTCGTCGCCGTCATCAGCGAAGCGCTCCGCGTCCGCGCCGTCTCGCGG
>DATHCI010000056.1:0-23089 GCA_035319645.1 Methylocystis sp.
TCGGAGCCGGGCCGGAAACCCATTTTCGACGGCGACATCCTGGCCGCGCGGGCGGAGATCACGAGCGGCGTGTCGAGCGTCAAGCGGCCCTGGCGCACGGCGCTGAGCGCGACATACATGGTCATGAGCTTGGTGAGCGAAGCGGGATACCAGACCGACGTCGGCTGCTCCTGCTCCAGAACCTGTCCCGACGCCACGTCGACGACGATGGATGGCGTGGCCGCCGCGGGCGCCGCAGCCGCCAAGGCCGCGGCAAGAGACACGGCTCTGGCCCAGAGGGATCTCTCGAAAGAAGCCATGCCACACTCTTCTTGCGTTTAGGGACGGACTCCGCCGCTCGAGCCGCCCGGCGCCTGCGACGCGAACCCTTTGCCGGGAATGATTTTTTTCTAGCTAGCAGCAGAATAAGGCGCGTCTGTGGTCGAAGGGCCGGCCCGGCGGCGAGATTTGCATAATTTGTTAACCTGCCCTGTATCGCGGCGCATGATCGGCGCGGCCGTCGTCGACACGAAGCGCGCGACGGCGTTTGCACGGGCGCTTTGCCACGGCATTTCGCCGCGAGACGCGGAACCGGGCGGAGTCGGCGGCGTCTCCGACCGCCCTCCTGCGGCCGGCTTCGATCAATATTGCCGGCGCATGCTCGGGCGGCCAAAAAGCGCTTGTCACCGTTCTTGTGTTATAGCATACTATAACACAAGCACACTGACCGCGACCGCGTTTGGCCGCGCCCGCAGGAACCCGACATGGAAGGCGACTGGCGCGACGACGCCCCGATCTACCGACAGCTGAGAGATCGCGTCGTCGCGATGATTCTCGATGGCGTGCTGAAGGAGGGCGAAGCGCTGCCGTCCGTCCGTCAGGTCGCCGCAGACTATCGGCTGAATCCACTGACCGTGCTCAAGGCCTACCAGCAGCTGTCAGACGAGGCGCTGGTCGAGAAGCAGCGCGGTCTCGGCATGTTCGTCACTGCCGGCGCGCGCGACCGGCTGCTCGCCGGCGAGCGTGAAAAATTTCTCAACGACCAATGGCCGCAGATCCTCGCGACAATCATCCGATTGGGCCTGTCGCCGCAAGAGCTGCTTGGCGCAAGGGCGGGGGACGATCGCGCGCCGAAGTCCCGAAAGGAAAGGTGAAATAATCATGGCGTGCATCGAAGCAAAAGGCTTGCGCAAGGCTTTCGGCTCGACAGTCGCGCTCCACGGACTCGATCTGCGCGTCGAGCAAGGGCGGATTCTCGGACTCATCGGACGCAACGGCGCAGGGAAAAGCACGGCTCTCAACGCGATTCTCGGACTCACTCCCTACCAAGGCCAGCTCTCGGTGCTGGGCCTCGATCCCTGGACGGAGCGCGACAGGCTCATGTGCGACGTGAGCTTCATTTCCGACGTCGCGGTGCTGCCGCGCTGGATGCGCGTGCGGCAGGCGCTGGACTATGTAGACGGCGTGCATCCGAATTTCGATCGCGATAAGGCCGAGCGCTTCCTCGCCAAGACGGAGATCACGCGCTCCGGCAAGATCGGCCAATTGTCGAAGGGCATGATCACCCAGCTGCACCTCGCGCTGGTCATGGCCATCGACGCGCGCCTCCTCGTGCTGGACGAGCCGACGCTCGGCCTCGACCTGATCTATCGCAAGACCTTCTATGACAATCTGCTCAACGACTATTTCGACGGCGAGCGCACGATCGTCATCACGACGCATCAGGTCGAGGAGATCCAACACCTCGTGACCGATGTCGCTTTCATCGATCGCGGTCGCATCCTTCTCACTTGCGCGATGGAGGACTTCGAGCGCCGCTTCGTCGAGCTCGCAGTCCGTCCGGGCCAACTCGCCGCGGCCCGGGCGCTCAACCCACTCCACGAACGCCAGATGTTCGGGCGCTCTCTGCTCCTGTTCGACGGTGCGGAGCCGCGCCAGCTCGCCGGCCTCGGCGAGACCCGCATTCCCGGAATCGCCGAGCTCTTCGTCGCTCTCGTCGGGGCGGACGCGGGGAAGCATCAAGGAGTCGCCGCATGAACGCCGTGATCCGTCTTCAATCCCGCTCTGCCGGGCCTTCCGCGCCTCAGACCCGAGCCTTCGGCGCTTGGACATCGACGTTTTACTGGTCGGTGCGCCGGGAACTGTGGGAGCACCGTTCGATCTATCTCGCGCCGATCGTCGTCGCAGGCTTCGGGCTTTTGATTGCGGGGATGCAGACGCTGCGCGACCCCCAGCTCTGGCTCAGTTTGGGAGAGCTGATGCAAGGCGAGCAGGAGGTAGGACGCGTTCGCTACATCGTTGCGGCCGGCGACACGACGACCTCACTCATCGCGCTCGTCGGTTTCTTCGTCGGCGCGCTCTACAGCCTCGATGCGCTTTACGGCGAACGCCGCAGCCGCGCAATATTGTTCTGGAAATCTCTCCCCGTCTCGGATCGCGCGGCAGTGCTTTCAAAGGCGGGCACGGCGCTTGTCGTGCTGCCGCTGGTCGTATGCGCAATCATCGTCGCGACGCGGACGGCCCTGCTTGTGCTCGGTTCGGCGATGCTGATGCTGAACGGGTTTGGCGCGGCTCCGCTGTGGGCCGACGGCGTGGCTCCCATCGCCTCGTCCCACATGATCTATGGCGCGCTTCTGCTGGGGCTCTGGTGCGCGCCGCTGTGTGGATGGCTGCTGCTCGTCTCCGCTTGGGCTCCGAGCAAGCCGCTGTTATGGGCCGTGATCCCGCCGTGCCTGCTCGTGTTCGCCGAACGAGTCACGCTCGGCTCGTCACATATTTCTGAACTGCTGCTCCGGGAGAATTCCTCTCCGGTCGTGTCGATTCTGCTTCATGAAGTCCATTTCCAGGACTGGTCGCTCCCCATTCTACAGTTTTCCGTTGCGGCGTCGGAGCCGCCAAGGTTCCTGGGCGAGGTGGAGATGTGGGGCGGACTGGCGGTCGCTGCTCTCTTCCTTTTCGGCGCGGCGTGGCTTCGTCGCCGCGCCGAGCCGATTTGAGCTTTCTCGCCTCGGAGTTCAGGTTGCGCAACGCTTCAAACACGCCCATAGTCATGCCGGTGTTGCAACCAAAGAAGAAGACTGGACGAGTTCGTTCCGCGTTGAAGCGAAGGCTGAGGAGAGCGTCATGGCCGTCAAGGACAATTTTGCCGCCGATGAGTGGAAAACCGTGCTCGAAGCTCCGGTTCTCGCGGGATTCGCGATCACCGCCGCCGATCCGAGCGGCCTCTTCGGCACGCTGAAGGAAGGCTGGGCCGAGGCGAAGGAACTCGCGGCGGCCAAGGAGGGCGCGAGCGACGAGTTGATCAAGTCGGTCGCCGACGATCTTTTCACCTCCGAGGGTCGCACAGGCGCCCATGACCGCATGGCCGAGCTGCTGAAGGGCGCGAAGCGCGAGGAGCTGAAGGACCGCGCGCTCGGCGAGCTGAAGCGCGCCGTCGCGCTCGTCGACTCCAAGGCGCCCGCCGACGCCGCAGCTTTCAAGCAGTGGCTGTCGCATATCGCGCAGATCGTCGCGGAAGCAGCCTCGGAGGGCGGTTTTCTGGGCTTCGGCGGAGTCCAGGTCAGCGAAAAGGAAAAGGCGACGCTCGCCGAGCTGCACGGCGTGCTGGGCGTCTGACAAAGCCTTCTTGCATCAGCCAATTTGAGGGCGGCGACGCGAGCCTCCAGGCTCGCTCGAAAACCCCTCAGTTTAGCTGACGCAGGCTGCTAGTCGCAGAGCTTCTCGGGTCCGCGAGGCGCTTTCTCGCCGTCGACTGCAAGATCTCAGTCGGTCCGCGTCGTCGGTCGGCCCCTGAGCAATTTGCGTGAGCGCCTTGCAAGGCGTAACCTCTCGTCGTGGATCACGCGACTGCGGGCGCGCGGCGACGACCCGGAACGCTGCGCCGAGCCGCGAGGGGAATAGCCGCCGTGACTGTCGTCTTGCGCCCCGACGGGCTGCCGCTCACGACGCAAGCCGCCGAGGGCATGGCTCGACGCCGCTTCACTGTCGCCGAGATCGAGGCGATGGTTGCAGCCGGCGTGATCGCGGAAGACGAGAGGTTCGAGCTCATCGGCGGAGAGGTCGTGCCCATGTCGCCCAAAGGCGCGGTTCACGAGTGGGTCAAGATACTGCTGAATCGATTCTTCCAGCGTGCGTGTCCCGATGACCTGCTCGTCGCGCAGGAGACCACGCTGCGCCTCGACGCTTCCACCTTCGTCGAGCCCGATTTCTGCATCTTCCCGAGCGGTCTCGATCTCAAGGAGCTGAACGGCGCAGCCGTCCCGCTTGCGGTGGAGGTCGCGGACTCTTCTCTCGTTTACGACCAGGGACGAAAGATTGGCGTCTATGCAGCTTTCGGCGTTCGCGAGATCTGGGTCATCGACGCGAAGCGCGCGACGACGCGTCTGCACCGGCGCCTCGGCGCCGAGGGCTATTCAGACATTTGCGAGGCTGCGGCGACCGAACTGCTGACCCCCACGCTCGCGCCGGCGCTCGCCGTGCGCCTCGCCGACCTCGGGATCGCGCCGGTCGCGCCGGATGCGGGCTGAACCGGCTTGCATCCGCGCTTCGCGTTTGCCACATAGGGCGCGGGAGGTTGGCGGTGGACGTTCCACTCGCCAACCGGGTCAGGTCCGGAAGGAAGCAGCCCTAACGAGCACGGGCGGGTCTTCGTCCAACCTCCCACAAACGCAATTTACGATTTGTTATCTGCCGCCGGCGCGGAGCATTGCCGCGGATCGACCGAGATCTTGGCGAGCGCTCCGCCTGCGCTGTTGCGCAGCGCGTAGCTGACCGTCGTCCCGTGCTCCATATATTCCGACTTGACGTCACAGACGCGACCGCGCAGCTGGCTCCTGAAAGCCTCCAATTTCGTCGGATCCGACATGAGATCGGTGGCGGCGCCATCGTCCACCACGGTGTAGACGTAGGTGAAGCTGTTGCCCGGGCCTGCCGTCGCTTTGTCGAGCCTCGTATAGGCGTTGACCATCTGCGGCAAGGTCTTGTTCATTTGCGCGGCCTCGCGCGCCAGGGCGGCGCGGAACGCCTCCTCGGCGGATTCCGGCGTTCCAAAATTGCCCACATAAAGCCCGATGGGGAGCACGATTGTGACGAGCAGCTTCAAGACGTTCTCGATCTTGAAGACGGGTTCCCCTTGTTCGTTTTCCATACGGTTCCTCTTCCCTCAAAGAGTGAGAACGCTCCGTCTGCGAGACGACGACAGCGGGTCCGGCGAGCTGGGCGCCCGGATTTCCCGTCGCGACGCGCCGGCAGGAAGCGACCGGCTGCGACAAAACGACTTTCTTTGTACGAGGGAAAACTTATGAAAAGCCTGCCAAAAAGCGCAATTTCCTCGCCGGTCGGCTTCGCCGCGCCGATGCGGCGCGGTCTCGGCTGGTCCGATGGAGACTTCGGCCCACCGAGGCCCTGCGCCCCGCGCGCTTGAATCGTCCGCGCGCATTTGCCAAATAGGTCGCGGGAGGTTGGCGTTGGGGGGTCCATGCGCCAGCCGGATCAGGCTTGGATGAACGGCTCCGAACCAGCGTGGTGAGCGTTTGTCCGCCTTCGCACTCTAGCCAAGCGGGCGTAGCGCGACAATGGACGGACAGCCGCACGCCGGCGGCGGCCTTTTTTCCGATGCTCCCGCTCCGCCCGCGGCGTATCGCGTGCTGGCGCGCAAATATCGCCCGACCGGCTTTCCCGACCTCATCGGCCAGGAGCCGATGGTGCGCACGCTCAAGAACGCCTTCGAGCTCGGCCGCATCCATCAGGCCTATCTGCTGACCGGCGTGCGCGGCGTCGGCAAGACCACGACTGCCCGCATTCTCGCGCGCGCCTTCAACTACGAGCTTCCGGCGAAGGACGGACGCGCGGCGATCGACCGCCCGACGATCGATATGCCTGAGCTCGGCGCCCATTGCCAGGCGATCATCGAGTCGCGCCACGTCGATGTGCTGGAGATGGACGCCGCCTCGCACACGGGCATCGACGACATCCGCGAGATCATCGACAACGCCCGCTACCGCCCGGTCATGGCGCGCACCAAAGTCTATATCATCGACGAGGTGCACATGCTCTCCAAGGCCGCCTTCAACGGCCTGCTGAAGACGCTCGAAGAGCCGCCGGAGCACGTCAAGTTCATCTTCGCGACGACGGAAGTCGAAAAAGTTCCGGTCACCGTGAGCTCGCGCTGCCAGCGCTTTTTTCTACGCCGGATCGACACCGGGCTCCTCGCCGAGCATCTGCGCAAGATTTGCGACGCCGAGAACGTCAGTGTCGAGACCGAGGCTCTGGCGACGATCGCGCGCGTCGCGGAAGGCTCGGTGCGCGACGCGCTGTCGCTGCTCGACCAGGCGATCGCGCATGGGGCGGCCGGCGCGGCGATCAGCATCAGCGCCGAAGATCTGCGGCGCATGCTCGGCCTCGCCGACAAGACGCGCGTCATCGATCTCTTCGAGGCCGTGATGTCGGGCGACATCGCCGCGGCCCTGGCGTTGCTCGCCGAGCAATATGACGGCGGGGCGGATCCGACGCAGATCCTGCTGGAACTCGCCGAGTTCACCCATCTCGTGACCAGGATCAAGGTCGCGCCGAGCGCCGCGGAGTCCTCGGCGCTGACGCCCGAGGAGAGCCGGCGCGGACGCGAGCAGGCCCAGCGGCTGTCGATCCCCGTGCTCTCGCGCGCCTGGCAGATTCTCGCCAAGGGCATGGAGGAGCTGCGAGCCTCGCAGACGCCGCTCGCCTCCGCCGACATGGTCCTGGTGCGGCTCGCCCATGCGTCGGAGCTGCCGACGCCCGACGAGACGCTGCGACGGCTGACGCAAGCCGGCGCGCCGCCAACAGCCGTCGCGCCGACGCGGGCCGCGTCGTCTCCGCCCGCGCCGCGCGCCGGCGCGTCGGTCGGCCCGGCGCAGGCGACAGCGCGCGTCGCGCCCTCTCCCGCCCCGAGCGGGATCGCGCTTGCGGACTATGCAGCGTTCGTTGCGCTCGCTGACTCCAAGCGCGATCTGAGGCTCAAGATTGCGCTGGAGCGCGAGGTCAGGCTTGTGCGCTTCGAGCCCGGTCGCCTCGAATTCGAGCTCGCGCCCGGCGGGTCGCGCGACCTGGCGGCGACCATCGCCGCGCGCCTGCAGGACTGGACCGGCGAGCGCTGGATGGTCGCGCTCGTGCCGGGCGGCGGCGCGCCGACGCTCGTCGAGCAGCGCGAGGCCAGGGAGCGCGAGCGCCGCAGCGGGCTCGAGGCCGACCCCGTCGTCGCCGCCGTGCTCGCGGAATTTCCCGGCGCGCAGATCATCGCCGTGCGCTCGAAAGCGGGCGAGCCTGCGCCGGACGCCGAGATCGGCTATGGGGATCAGAACGAACCGGACGAGGAGTAGGGGCATGGTGGACATTGCGGGCATGATGAAGCAGGCGCAAGCCATGCAGCAGCGCATGGCGGCGGCGCAGGCGGAGCTCGAGGCGACCATCGTGAATGGGGAGGCCGGCGGCGGAGTCGTGAAGATCGCGCTCTCGGCCAAGGGCGAGCTCAAGAGCATCTCGATCGATCCTTCGCTGTTGAAACCGGAGGAAGCCGAGATCCTAGAGGACCTCATCGTCTCCGCACATGCGCAAGCGCGCGTCAAGGCCGAGGAAGCCATGACCGAGAAGATGAAGGCGGTGACCGGCGGCCTGCAGCTGCCGCCGGGACTGAAGCTGCCGTTTTGAGAATGGAAGACGCGGCGCTTCGGTCCTCCCTCCCCCTGCAAGGGGGAGGGTTGGGGTGGGGGTCCGCCCTTGACGTCTTAGGTAGAAGGTGATGGCCAACGGCGTGGCCGGCCCGGAAATCGAACGTCTCGTGCAGCTCCTGGCGCGCCTGCCGGGCCTTGGGCCCAGATCGGCGCGGCGCGCCGCGCTGCACCTCATCCGCAAGCGCGAGGAGCTGCTCGGGCCGCTGAGCGAGGCGATGGCGCGCGCCCATGCGCGCATCGTCACCTGCAGCGTGTGCGGCAACATCGACACGAGCGACCCCTGCGCGCTGTGCCAGGACCCGCGGCGCGACGCTTCGACGCTCGTCGTCGTCGAGACCGTCGCCGATCTCTGGGCGCTGGAGCGCGCCAAGCTGCTGTCGGCGCGCTATCACGTGCTCGGCGGCGTGTTGTCGCCGCTCGACGGCGTGGGGCCGGACGAACTCGGCGTCGGCAAGCTGCTTGCCCGTCTGCGCGAGGGCGGAACGCGCGAGGTGATCCTTGCGCTCAACGCCACCGTCGACGGCCAGACGACGGCGCATTATCTCGCCGACCTCATCGCGCCCTTGGGCGTCAGGACGACGCGCCTGGCGCATGGCGTCCCGGTCGGCGGCGAGCTCGACTATCTCGACGAAGGCACGCTCGCCGCGGCGCTGGAGCGGCGGACGGAGCTGTGAAGGTCTGCCGCAGCCAGCGGCCAAACGACCCTGCGCGCTTGGCCCAGGCTCGGCGGGCGCGGGCGCGCAAAGCGTGGCTAAAACGCGACGCGAAGAGCTTTGAGCCCTCGCATCTCGGGCGAGTCTCGCCATTGCGGAACGTCTTCCGTCAAGGTGAGATTTGGCAGGCGACTCACTAGGGCGCCGATCGCAATTTGTCCCTCGAGCCGCGCGAGCGAGGCTCCAAGGCAAACATGGGCGCCATGGCCGAACGCCAAATGACGGCTGCCTCGCCTCGCCACGTCGAGACGATCTGGCTCATCGAATTGAGCACAGTCGCGATTGGCGGCGCCGAGAATCGCGCAGACGATAGCCCCTTTGGGTATGAGCTTTCCCCGTATCTCGATATCTTCATACGCAATCCGGCCGACGCGCTGCACCGGACTCTCATAGCGCAAGAACTCTTCGACCGCCTGTGCGACAATTTTGGGATTTTCGCGCAGTTTGTGGAGTTCGGAGGGCTGACGCAGAAGGCTCAACACGCCGTTGCCGATCAGATTTACGGTCGTCGTGTGCCCGGCGACGAAGAGGAAGCCGCAGAAGTCGAGGATTTCGTCATCCTGCAACGCGCCTTCATCGTCTTTGACGGCGACGAGCAGGGATACGAGGTCGGATCGTCGGCGCTTCCGCCGTTCGCCAATGAAATCTCTGAAATATGCGGTCACCGTCTGCATCGACGCAGCGCGTTGTGCGAGCGGGCCGGAGGCGGGGGCCGCGGCCTCCATGCTCCACATCATATCGCGCGCCCAAAGCAGAAATTGACTGTAGTCAGATTCCGGCGCGCCAAGGAGATCCATGATCGCGCGCAGGGAAAGAGGCATCGCGAAATCGGCGATCAATTCCATCTCTCCTGTGCGCAGATCGGCGGCGAGCAGGCTATCGGTCCTTTGTTGAATTCGCGGGCGAAGGTTTTCGATTACGCTCTGCGCGAGGACCTTGCCGACGAGATTGCGCAGGCGGGTGTGCGCCGGCGGATCGAGATAGTTCAGCGGCGGCGCGGGAGCGGAAGAAGCGGCCCCGTTCCAGCGTCGGACTCGCTCGAAAAGTCCAGTTCGGCCTAAGCGGGGATCTCGCAGCGCGCGAGAGACGTCGTCGTGCCGGGTCAGCAGCCAGACGCCACGTGGGTCTTCATGGACTGGATCCCGCGCGCGCAAATTGGCATACGGAGCATAGAGATCGCGCCCTGGACCGATCAGCATGCCGCGCGCCCTTCCCGGCGAAGGGTCGAGAGCAGCAAGTCCTGGTTTCTCAGAATGTAGGCCCGGCGATGGGTCTCCAACCGATCGGCGAAGTTCTCGCATTGCGCGCGAAGGCTGGTCAGGGACCAGCGTCTGGGGCGCCCCTCGCAGACTGCGTAGGACGTGTCTTCGATCGCTTGTATCAGGGCGTTGTTGCTGTCGCTGGTGATCTCGCGCAGACGGTCTTTGTAGGCGCTCAATCCTGGCACGCGCGGGGCGAGGAGTTCGATCAGCGCCGCCTCGTTCCATGCGAAATTGAGCTGCAGCGTTAGGGCGTTGGAAGCGTGCGTCCATCCTGTCGCCTCGACGATTGTCAATATCTCCCTGTAAAACCGTGTCAGCTTGGGATCGAGGAAGTCATAGTCCGGCTTGCAGACGTCGCCGCGGAGGCGGCCAGACTTTTCCAGTTCGTCCTTGATGGGCGTGCCGTCATAGGGCGCCATCCGGCCAAAGCTCGCGCCGGCGCTGCCGTCCCCCACGATGGCTCTCAGGAAATCCAAATTTTCTCTGACGGATTCGAAGGAGCTTGAGGGATCGAGAAGCATGAAGCCAAATTCGAAAATGACCCCTGTCTCCTTCAGGATTCGAACCGCCCGCAAGTTCTGCTCGACGGTGATCTGCTTGTGAAGGGTGCGTAAGCCCTCTTCCGAGCCGGACTCCAATCCCATGTAGACCAGGTAAAGGCCGGCCGCTTTCATCTCCCGGAACAAGTCCGGCTCCACGGCGTCGGCGCGGCAATTGATCTTCCAAACCACGCGCCCCGGCAGGTCGTTACGATGCAGCTCGGCGAGGAAGTTGTGCGCCCACTGTCGCCACACGGCGCCATAGAGCGGAAAGTCGTCATCCTGGAATAGGAAGATCGTGATGTCGTGCTCCTCGAACAAATATCGCATCTCGCGCGCCACTTCCTCCGGCTTTCGCGTGCGCACGACTTTGCCTGGAGCGGTTCTGTAAAACATGTGAATCGAGCAGAACGAGCAGGTGCGCGCGCAGCCGCGGCTGGCGAGGATCGGCGTCGCGTTGCGGCCAAGAATTGTGTTCTTTTCGAACGTCCGGATGGGATAGGGCAGGGCGTCCAGGTCCTTGATCAGGGGCCTAAGGGGCGTCGCGACAATCGTTTCGCCGTCCTTGTAGGACAGCCCCTCCAGAGCGCGCCAATCCCTGTCCGTGCTGAGGCGATCCGCGAGTTCCAGAAGCGTCTCCTCGCCTTCGAAACGCACCACGCTGTCCAACTCGGGGATGAGGGCGAATGTGCGTTCATGGCTGAGACTAGGGAAATGGCCGCCGATTACGAAATGACAGACGACGCCATTATCGCGCAGATAGCGCGCCAAAGCGCCAAACCAATTGACGTAGGATTGGAAGATCAGTGAAAAGCCGACGAGAACGGGATCGAGAGCCTTGACGGCTTTCAAGATTTTGTGTCGTTCGACTTCAAAGTCGAAGATCTTCACCTCGTAACCACGGCTCGCCAACGTGGCGGCGAGATAGCCGAGCCCGAGGTTTGAATGTCGCTGAAATCCGATCAGAACGACCGGACGAGACGTGTCGCGGATTTGCTCGCCGGTCGTGGACGGAAGAATTTTGAGATGCGACGCACAGTCCATCGCGTCCTCCTCATGGCAGTATCGAGCGAAGCAATGCGGAGCGGGGAACGCGACCCCGGTTGTTTTCTCCGCACGCGAGAAATTGCGGAAAAATATTTTCCCGCAAGCCCTCACACGTTTGAGCCCGGTTCGCGTTCCAGCTGTGATCGCGAAATTAGGCGTTTCAGCCCTTGGCCGTCTCGCCGGTGATCACTGCGCGCGCGCGCTGAACGAAAGCGATGTTAGCCTCGAGCGTCGCAGCCACGGCGTCCAGATAATAGGCTTTGATTTGTTTGGCGTCTTCGCCTTCCACTTCGCCAAGTATCACGTCCAATAGAATCTGGGGGTCTCCAATGTGCCATGGGGGAATACGCAGAGCCTGCTCAATGGGAGAACTGTCCTTAGCCATTTGAACCTCCTGCTATAAAGCCACGATATGTGGCAGTGAAAATCTTACCGCCTCTTCCTCCACGTCCTGATGACAACATGCAAGCCCACTTTGGTCAATGAGAATTTCGGGGCGCACGAATTTTTCGGAGCCGTGCTCGCTTCGCGCGCCGTCGTGACGCACCACTCTCGCCGATGCCCCCGCCGACGCGGGGCCGTCAAGCCGCCGCGCCGTGAAAATCGTAAGCGTCCGCCGCGTCGATTTTGACGCTGACGATCTCACCCGCGCGCAGCGGCCGGTGTGACGTTACATGAACGGCGCCGTCGATTTGCGGCGCGTCGCCCTTCGTCCGGCCCTTGGCGGCTCCACCCAACGCGCCGCCGCCCGCCTCGTCGATGATGACTTGAATCCGCTTTCCGACCTTGCGCTTCAAGAGCCGCGCGCTGATCGCTTGGCTCCGCTCCATGAAGCGCCGGTGGCGCTGCTCCTTGAGCTCTTCGGGAACAGGCGCGAGCCCCAGATCATTGGCGCGCGCGCCCGCGACCGGCTCATATTTGAAGCACCCGGCGCGGTCGATCTCCGCCCACTCCAGCCATGACAGCAGATAGTCGAAGTCCGCGTCCGTCTCGCCGGGGAAGCCGACGATGAAGGTCGAGCGCAGCGTCAGATCGGGAACCTGGCGTCGCCACTCGGCAATGCGTTCGAGCGTCTTCTCCTCGTCCGCGGGGCGCTTCATGGCCCTAAGGATCGAGGGGGCCGCATGCTGAAACGGGATGTCGAGATAGGGCAGGATCCTGCCCTCCGCCATGAGCGGCAGAATCTCGTCCACATGCGGATAGGGATAGACATAGTGGAGACGCGCCCACACGCCCAAATTTCCGAGCTCGCGCGCGAGGTCGAAGAAGCGGGCGCGCGTCTCGCGCCCTTGGAATTCGCTCGGCGCATAGCGCAGGTCGCGGCCATAGGCGCTCGTGTCTTGAGAAATCACGAGCAGCTCTTTCACGCCGGCGCGCACGAGCTTCTCGGCTTCGCGAAGAACTTCGGCGGCGGGGCGCGAGACCAGCGGGCCGCGCAGGCGCGGAATGATGCAGAAGCTGCAGCTGTTGTCGCAGCCTTCCGAAATCTTCAGATAGGCGTAGTGGCGCGGCGTCAGCTTGACGCCCTGCTCGAACGCGAGATCGAGGAAGGGATGCTGCGGCGCCGGCGCCGCTTCGTGCACGGCCTCGAGCACGCTCGCATAGTCCTGCGGGCGCGTGATCGCGAGCACGTCGGGGAAGGCGCGCAGCACCTCGTCCTTCTCGGCCTCGGCGCCCATGCAGCCCGTGACGACGACCCGGCCGTTCTCCTTCAGCGCCGCGCCGATGGCGGCGAGCGACTCGGCTTTGGCGCTGTCGAGAAAACCGCAGGTGTTGACGACGACGACGTCGGCGCCCGCATGGCCGCGCGCGAGCTCGTAGCCCTCGGCGCGCAGGCGCGTCAGGATGCGCTCGCTGTCGACGAGCGCCTTGGGACAGCCGAGCGAGACGAAGGAGACGCGCGGGGCTGAGGTTCTGGAGTCTTGCATTGGCGTGCCTTGCCATGCGGAGGCATGGATGGCAAACGGGGTTGTTTCAGGATCCGCTGAGGAGAAGCTCGCGCGAAATATTGCGCTTGCCGTGCAAGACGCGAACAATGCCGACGGTATTATCGCTTTTGGTAAAGCGATAGATGACGAGGTAGGGAAACACGACCCCGACGCGAATATCCTTCCCAAGGCTCGGGCGCGCTTGGCAGCTCGCCGGAAAGTCAGCGAGTCTGTCGTAGAGCCTCTCGAATCGCGCGCTGAACCTTCTCGCCGCCGAGGGACCGGCCTGGCCGGCAATGTTCGCGACCGCCTCCGCCGTATCAGCGTCGGCAACGTCGGAGACGATGACGCGGGCCATCAATCCTTCAGAGCTGCGAGGCGCGCGGCGTTGCGCGCCTTGTGCTCCTCGAGCGAGATGTAGTCTCCACGCTCAAGCGCGGCCAAGCCCTCGTTCACGAGCGTTTTCGCCCATTCCAGCTCGTCATGCTCGAGCTCGGACTCGCCGATGTGCTCGTCGATGATGCGACGGGCGGCCTCCTCGATCGAGGCTGCGCCGTCCGTCGCTGCATGCGCTTTCAGCCAAGCCTCTTGTTCAGGCGTGAGGGTGAGGGTGATCGTCATAGCTCACATATATCCCAAAACGCCCCCGTGTGGCAGGGCGCGAGCGTGGTTTATTATAATCGAACTCGCGACTCGGGGAAGCCGATGAAAATCGGGCTTCCGCAGATACTATGGACGAGTCTGCGTGAACTCGAAAGGGATTTCGTTTGCGGCGACAATTCAATTATTTTTGAGTTTTTCGGCGAGCTTGCCTGTTGTTTGTTGTAAAGTAAAGCCAGGATGCAATTTGCAGATTGACACAATTTCGTCATAAGTAGAGTTTTCAGATGTCCCCCTGATGAGATCACTACCGGTTTCTACCGCCAAACCAGACAGATAACCCCCAGCCAAAAACTTTTCGGAGTCTACCATTGAAGAATTTGGAGCTTTTTCCGCTAGCACTACTATATTAGAATACCATTCTCCTAAAGGATAGGCGATAGCGACTTTGTTTGCGTGCGCACCAATAGGCAAAACACTCAGCAAGCACGCTAGAGAAGACATTGCTCGGTGATGTATCGTCCTCCCTCCTTGTTCTATCACTCGCCCTATAGCGGCCTCACGGAGAGGCCACGATTACACGTTGCTCGAATTCGACTCCGAAACCGGCATCAAGCGAATCCAAGCCGGCGGGCGCGCTGACAACGATAGGGACATTGCCACGTTTCGGGGCGAAGGGGGAATTATTCCCCCGGCAATGATAACGCTTCAGCATGCGAGTCGCTCAAAGCAAGGGGGCGATGCTCATGTCCCCGGAGGCGGTGCGGCCAGCTGGGGAGCACGGAGCGAAGGTGTCTGTGGGCGCGGGAGCGTGGCGGAGGGCGGAAGATGACTCCGCTTACTCCACAGGCCGCCCAAAAAAAGACGGCATAGCGCCGCAGAAGCCCTTAAGCTTGTCTTGCGATCCCCTTAAGGAAGTGGTCTTCGCCTCCCACACCGGTCAAGAGGCCCCAAAATTTTGGCGCACCGGTTCCTGCACACCGATCAAGGCCCACACAACGGCCCCCGGATCGAAATCGGCTGGTCCGTTGATCCCAACTCTTGCCGCAAAAGTCAGGTGAGAAATTACAGCTCCCCGTCAAACGGAGCGAGGGCGACGAGACCATGACACGACACGGCTTCGGGGAGACGCGCGGGTGAAAGAGGAGGGCATCGCAGAAAACGCAGCGCGGTGAGAAAACGGCTCGCGTCGTAATGTCGTCCCGTCAGCTTGCCGCGTGCATTGGACGGAGTGAGGCGCGCGGCGCGTTCAATGCCGGTCGCTTCCTCGATTTCCACAGGCCGTCCTAAAAATGGCCGCATCGCGCCGCCATTATCGCTAAAGCTCGCCCTTGCGATCGACCCGAACTCCTGAAGAGGCTCTTAAGCTTTTGCCGACTTCCGCCATCCTCGGCACCGGCGCCTATGCGCCGATCAAGGTGCTCACCAACGCCGATCTCGAACGCATGGTGGACACCAACGGCCCCTGGATCGAGAGCCGCACGGGCATCAAGGAGCGGCGCATCGCCGCCGAGGGCGAGGCGACCTCCGATCTCGCCGCCGAGGCGGGCAAGCGCGCGCTGGCGCTCGCAAAGGTCAGCGCCGAGGAAATCGACCTCATCATCGTCGCCACCGTGACGGGCGACGCGCCCACGCCCTCCTGCGCCGCCTTCGTGCAGGCGAAGCTCGGCGCAACGAACGCCTTCGCCTTCGATGTTTCGGCAGCCTGCGCCGGCTCGCTCTATGGGCTCGTCATCGCCGACCAGTTCATCCGCTCGGGCTCGGTAAAGCGCGCGCTCGTCATCGGAGCCGAGACCCTGAGCCGCGTCGTCGACTGGACCAATCGCGAGACTTGCGTGCTGTTCGGAGACGCCGCCGGCGCCATGCTGATCTCCGCAAGCGACGAAGAGCAGCGCGGCGTGCTCGCCTCGACGCTGCACACCGACGGCTCCATGACCGACATCCTCGGCATTTACGCCGGCGGCGCCGCGCCGTGGGCGCGCGAGTCGCAGCTCGACGGCGCGCCGAAGATCAAGATGCGCGGTCGCGAGGTCTACAAGGTCGCGTCTCGACTGCTGCCCGAGGCCGTGTCCAGGGCGCTTGCGCAAGCGGGGCTCGACGCCTCCGACATCACGCATGTGATCGCGCATCAGGCCAATCTGCGCATCATCGAGTCGGCGCTGGCGACGCTCGGCGTTCCGAAAGAAAAATGCTGGATCAACATCGACCGCTACGGCAACACCTCGAGCGCCTCGATGCCGATCACGCTCGACGAGGCCAACCGCGCCGGCCGGATCAAGAAGGGCGACGTCATCGCGATGATGGCGATCGGCGCCGGCATGACCTGGGGCGGTGCGATCCTGCGCTGGTGAGCGCCGCCGCAATCTGGTCGATATTTGCTCGCCATAATCTACATGGCTTATCCAGGAGCAGTTGACGACGCGTGGCGAGAGTGAGGGCAATGGACGTGGTCGCGCGGGCGCGTGTCCCCCTCGCGCTCGGCTTCGCGACCTTTGCGGCCCTCGCTGAGGCGGAGCCGCAGCCCGAAGCCGAGTCGCCGGACCTTTCTGGAAGCAAGACCGAGCTGCGGCAGATCGAGGAAACGCTCTCTTCCTCCACCGCGCGCCAGGAAAAGCTCGGCGGCGAGATCGACAGGATCGAAGCCGAGCGACGGCGCCTCGCTGAAACCCTGCTCGACGCGGCGGGTCGCCTGCGCGAAACCGAAACCAACGCCGCCGAGCTCGAGATCCGTCTCGCCGAGCTCAAGAATGAAGAGGCGGCGATCCTGCGATCGCTGCAGAGCCGGCGCAAGCTCATCGGCGAGGTGCTGTTGCTGCTGCAGCGCATGGGTCTGCACCCGCCGCCTGCGCTGCTCGCGCGGCCCGAAGACATATTGGAGGCGATGCGGGCGTCCATGTCGATCGGCGCGGTGCTGCCGCAAATGCGCGCCGAGCTGAACGCGCTGCAGGGCGACCTCAAGCGCCTCGTCAGCCTGCGTGAGGACATCGGCGCACAGAAGGCGTCGCTCGCCAGGGACCGCGAAAATCTGATCTCGCAACGCGCCCTGCTCGAAGCTATGATCGAGACGCGCCGCAAGGCTCGGGAAGAGAAGGAAAGCGCGCGCGCCGCCGAGGCCGATCGCATGCGCGCGCTGGCGGGCAAGGCGACGAGCATCAAGGACCTCATCCAGCGCATGGAGGCCGAGAGCGAAGCCGCGCGCAAAGCCGCGCAGGCGGCGCGAGCCGCCGACGAGGCGCGGGCCGCGGCCCAGGCGGCGCAGACACGCGACCAATTCGCCAAGGCCTTGGCTGCGCCGTTTCGCGATCCGGCGCGGCTCGCGCCGGCAGTCGCGTTTGGCGACCTCAAGGGGCGCCTGCCTCTACCCGTGTTGGGCGCCGTGGCTCGAAAGTTCGGCGCGCCGGACGGCTTCGGCGGCGCCGAGAAAGGACTTTCTCTCGCGGCGAGCGAAAACGCGGTCGTCGTTTCGCCATCCGACGGTTGGGTGGCATATGCTGGTCCTTACCGCAGCTACGGACAGCTCTTGATCCTTAACGCTGGAAGCGGCTATTATCTGGTGCTTGCAGGCATGAGTCGAATCAGTGTTGACATAGGACAGTTCGTTTTGGCGGGAGAGCCGGTGGCGAGCATGGGCGATGGGTTGACGCAAACCGCGGCGACCATCGCCATCGGCGCAAAGCAGCCCATTCTTTATGTCGAATTCCGCAGGGACGGAATTCCGATAGACCCAGGCCCATGGTGGGCGCGGTCGGACACGCGGAAGGTTGGCGGATGATGAGGAACACTGCTTTGATCGCCGCCGGGGTCGTCATCGGCGCCGGTTGCGTTACGATCGGTCAGCAGGCGCGCGCCGTCGTTGGCGCGCAGGCCGTGGCCGCGCCGGCGGAAACCTACAAAAGTCTCACCCTCTTCGGCGACGTCTACGACAAGGTCCGCTCCGAATATGTTGAGAAGCCCAACGAGCAGAAGCTCGTCGAGGGCGCCATCAACGGCATGCTCTCCGCGCTCGATCCGCATTCCAGCTACCTCGACGACAAGGGGTTCAAGGACATGCGGACTCAGACCGAAGGCAAGTTCGGCGGTCTCGGCATCGAGGTCATGCAGGAGGAAGGCGTCGTCAAGGTCGTCTCTCCGATCGACGACACGCCCGCCGCCCGCGCAGGCATACAATCCGGCGACCTCATCGTCGGCATCGACGACGAGAGCGTGCAGGGCCTGACCCTCACGCAGGCCGTCGACAAGATGCGCGGCGCCGTCAACACCCCGGTCAAGCTGACGATCCTGCGCGGCGGCAAGGAGAAGCAGAAGATCGACGTCAAGCTGACCCGCGCCGAGATCCACATCAAATCGGTGAAGTCGCATCTCGAGGCCGACGACATTGGCTATGTTCGCATCTCGCAATTCAATGAGGAGACGGCGGACGGTCTCAAGAGCGCGATGCTGAAGTTTCAGCAGGACATCCCGAACGACAAGTTCAAGGGCTACATCCTGGATCTACGCAGCAATCCCGGCGGTCTGCTCGACCAGTCGATACAGGTCGTCAACGCCTTCATCGACCATGGCGAGATCGTCTCGACGCGCGGACGCAACGCCGACGAAACGCAGCGTTACAACGCGCATCCGGGCGACCTCTCGAAGGGCAAGCCCGTCGTCGTCCTCATCAATGGCGGCTCGGCCTCCGCTTCCGAGATCGTCGCGGGCGCGCTTCAGGATCATCAGCGCGCGACGCTCATCGGCACGCGCTCCTTCGGCAAGGGGTCGGTGCAGACGATCATCCCGCTCGGCGGCTCCAATGGCGCGCTGCGGCTGACCACGGCGCGCTACTACACGCCGTCGGGACGCTCCATTCAGGCCAAGGGCATCGAGCCCGACATCGTTCTCCTCCAGGAAGTGCCCGATAGTCTCAAGGGCCAGGATGAGACCAAGGGCGAGGCCTCGCTGCGCGGACACCTCAAGAATGGCGAGGAGGAGAAGTCGGCCGGTTCGCAGGCGCTCCCGATCCCGGAGGATCCGAAGAAGGACCGGCAGCTCATCGCCGCGGTCGAGTTGCTGCACGGCAAGCCGCGCGCGCAGCTCGTGCCGCCGCCGGCGCCCAAGGACGGCGCGAGCAAGGCCCCTGAAAAGGCGGCGAATTAGTCGCAGTTTCGCGCTTGGCCCCTCCGCCTACGCGCTTCGCGGGGGGCGGCGCGGGGCCGGTCGCGGGCAAAGAGTATCAGACGTAAGAGCAGCCGACGCGTGGGCAATTTTCTCGACCAGGCTAACCCGACGCGCTTCATGGCGCTGACGGACCGGATTCTGCCCTGGCTCGCGGCTGCATCGGCCGCGCTTCTTGGCGTCGGGCTCTATGCGGCCTTCTTCCTCGTGCCGCCCGATTACCAGCAGGGCGAGACCGTCCGCATCATGTATGTGCACGTGCCGGCGGCGTGGCTCGGCATGTTCGCCTATGTGGTCATGACCTCGGCGTCGCTCGGCGTGCTCGTTTGGCGTCACCCGCTTGCCGACGCGGCGCAGAAGACCGCAGCGCCGCTTGGCGCCGGCTTCACGGCGGTCTGCCTCATCACCGGCGCGCTCTGGGGCAAGCCGATGTGGGGCACATATTGGCAGTGGGGCGACGCTCGCCTCACCTCCTATCTGCTGCTGCTGCTGATCTACTTCGGAATCATCGCCGTCCGCCTGACGATGGACGAGACGCCGCGCGGCGCGCGCGTCGCCGCGATCATGACCCTGGTCGGCGCCGTCGATCTGCCGATCATCAAATTTTCGGTCGACTGGTGGCATACGCTGCACCAGCCGGCCTCGGTGTTCCGCGCCGACGGACCGACGATCGCGCCCTCGATGCTCTGGCCTCTGCTCGTCATGGCGCTCGGCGCCACATGCCTGTTTCTCACCCTGCACGTCATGGCCCTGCGCAACGAGATCCTGCGCCGGCGCATTGCGCGGCTGACGCTCCGCGCGGTGCGCGGGGAGGAAGACGCCGTGCTGGAGGCGCAGCTGTGACCGAGAACGAGCATTGGGTCTACGTGGCGCTCGCCTATGGCTGCGCATTCGCCATTGTCGGTCTCATGGTTTGGCGCGTCGTGAGCGAGCATTGGCGTCTGAGCGCCGAGCTGAAGCGGTTGCAGAACGTCGAGGGAGAGCGCCGGTGAGCGCGCAGGAGCAGCCGCGGCCCCGTTCGCTCTTGCGGCTTGCGCCGCTTGGCGTCTTCCTGCTTCTCGCGGGGCTGTTCATGGGGCGGCTGTACTCGGGCGATCCGTCGCGCCTTCCATCCCCTCTGATCGGACATCGGGCGCCTGCTTTCGACCTGCCGGCGATCGAAGGATATTCCGAGAGCAAGGGCCTCTCCGACGCCGAGTTGCGCCAGGGCCACGTCAGCCTGCTCAACGTTTTCGCGTCCTGGTGCGGGCCCTGTCGCGAGGAGCATCGCACGCTCATGACGCTGTCGCGCGACCAGGCGCTCAAGGCGCAAGGCGTGCGCCTCTATGGGCTCTCCTACAAGGACGATCCCGCCAACGCCCGCAAGTTTCTGGAGGACGGCGGCAATCCATTCGCCGCGATCGGCGCCGACCGTCTCGGGCTGACGGCGATCGATCTCGGGGCCTATGGCGTGCCCGAAACCTATGTGATCGATGGCGGCGGCGTCATTCGCTACAAATATATCGGCCCCTTGACGCCTCAGTCCGTGGCGACGGAGCTTCTTCCAGAGATTGGCAAGGCCCTGCCCGCGGCAGAGGCAAAGTCGCAGTGACGCAGTTGAGTTAACCAGGCCCGGCGAACAACCGCCGCGACCGGTATAATTTGTGCTAAATGCCAGGATAGGCAGCATATTCGGGACGGCGATCGATCGGGAGACAGGCGCATGGCTCGCTCTTATTTCGGCACCGACGGCATTCGCGGCCGGGCAAACGAAAAGATCACGCCCGAGCTCGCCTTGAAGATCGGACAGGCCGCCGGGCTCATATTTCAGCAAGGCGAAGGCCGTCACCGCGTCGTCATCGGCAAGGACACGCGGCTCTCCGGCTATATGATCGAATATGCGCTCGTCGCCGGCTTCGCCTCGGTCGGCATGGACCCGCTGCTGCTTGGGCCGATGCCGACGCCCGCGGTCGCGATGCTCACACGCTCGATGCGCGCCGAGGTCGGGGTCATGATCTCGGCCTCGCACAACGCCTTCGAGGACAATGGCATCAAGCTGTTCGGCCCCGACGGCCACAAGCTCTCCGACGAGATCGAGCTCGAGATCGAGCGGCTGCTCGACAGCGATCTGTCGCAGCGCCTCGCCGGGCCGCATGATCTCGGACGCGCCCGCCGCATCGACGACGTGCGCGCGCGCTACATCGAATTCGCCAAGCGCACGCTGCCGCGCAACATGAGCTTCGAGGGACTGCGCATCGTGATCGACTGCGCCAATGGCGCGGCCTATCGCGTCGCGCCCGAGGCGCTATGGGAGCTTGGCGCCGAGGTCATCGCGATCGGCGTCGAGCCGGACGGCTTCAACATCAACCGCGACTGCGGATCGACGGCGCCGCAGGCGTTGCGGCAGAAGGTGCGCGAGCTGCGCGCCGACGTCGGCATCGCGCTCGACGGCGACGCCGATCGCGTGATCATGGTCGACGAAGCCGGCCACATCATCGATGGGGATCAGCTCATGGCCGTCGTCGCCGAGAGCTGGCGCGAGCAGGGCTTGCTGGCGAAGCCCGGCATCGTCGCGACCGAAATGTCCAATCTCGGCCTCGAGCGCTACCTCGCCTCGCTCAGCCTGTCGCTGGAGCGCACCGCGGTCGGCGACCGCTATGTCATCGCGCGCATGCGCTCGGGCGGGTTCAACGTCGGGGGCGAGCAGTCGGGCCACGTCATCCTCTCCGACTATTCGACGACGGGGGACGGGCTCGTCACGGCGATGCAGGTGCTGGCCGTCGTCAAGCGCCGGGAGCAGAAGGTCAGCGAGGTTTGCCGCCGCTTCGACCCGACGCCGCAGATCCTGCGAAACGTGCGCGCGGGGCGCGACCGGCTCGACCAGGATGTCGTCAAGCACGCGATCGACGCGGGGCGGGCGCGGCTCGCCGGCGAAGGGCGTCTGGTCATCCGCCCGTCAGGCACCGAGCCGGTCATCCGCGTCATGGGCGAGGGCGACAACCGCGACCTCGTCGAGGACGTCGTCAGGCAGGTTTGCGAGGCGCTAAAGACGGCGGCGGCCGCGGCGTGAGCTCTCCTCGAACGTCTGCGCGGGCGAAAGGCTCCCGCGCCGCCTCCTCCGCCAGCTTGTGAGGATCAAGCGGCGGCGCAGGCGTCGATCCTGGGCGGCGGGCTGCTTCGGCAGCTGAAGCTGCAACCGTTGCAGCAGCAACCGTTGGTCGCCCTCCGGCTCCGTGTAACGCCGTAGAACGACCAGCCGTCCGTCCGTCGTCGGCAGCTCTACGTCGATCATCTGTATCGCTGCGAACTTTTCGAGCACGTCGCGCGGCGTCAGGCCGGGCGCCAGGGCTTTCAGGCGCTGCTTGAGCGTCACTTGCAGGCAATAGGCCAGGAACGCGATCAAGATATGCGCTTCGATGCGCTTGTCCAATTGATGATAGATCGGACGGATCGACAGGTCGCCCTTCAATTCCATGCGCCACAGCTTTCCGGCGCGCTGTGGTTGATGTTCGAGCGCGAAAGATAGCTGCCCTCGCGCCGCAAGGCTGCCGCGGCTTGTCGTTGCACTTAATATGCGAAAGGAGAAGAATCACGCTGCGATCAAGGCGCAGGCTCCGCAGCCCGCGGGGCCGACTCTCGTCGCAAGCCATCCGAAAAGACAATTCGATGAGCCTGGTCATTCGTTCAACCGTCGGCGACGACTCCGCATCGGCCTTCGGCGTCGCCTATCGCACCGTGTAGCGCCGGCATGTCTACGCCGGGCTTTTTTGTTTGCCGTCCATCGCGGTGCTGGCGCTTTCGGGCTCCGTTTATCTTTTCAAGCCGCAGATCGACGCTCTTCTCAAAGCGATTACGACAATCTGCTGCTCGCGAGCGCGCGGCCGCGCTCGTGCGTGTGTTGGGACTCGCCGATCCCGTCCTGATCACTCCGCCTTCGCCAACCGAACCGAACTGGGTCGTGCGTTAGGAGACGCAAAACCGCCCGCAACAAGTCAAGCTCGAATTTGATCCGGCGACGATTGCTCTCGTCAGTCGCGAAGGTTTCGAGGACAAATCCCTGATCGATCAGTCGGTCGCAAATGGCGTCGCTGCGCACGAGGGGCAGCTTTTCGGCGGGCCCAATCCAGCCCTGGGGCTGGCGACCGCCGCCGGCTATCTGACGACGGTTGCGACGGCTCTCCTCATGTG
>DATHCI010000057.1:0-8950 GCA_035319645.1 Methylocystis sp.
GCGCGTCGCGCCACTGCGCTTCGTGCTGCCGCGCGGCGATGTCGCTTGCGACCTCGATCGTATCGAATCCGCAGCGCAGCGCATGCGTGATCTGATCGGCGAGCAGCCGTCCGCTGGCGCGCAGCTCGCCCTTGAAGCCGGCGCGACGCAAGAGGCGCGCGAGCGAGAAGCCGCGACCGTCCGAGAAGGCCGGAAACGCGATCGCGATCAAAGAGAGACGGCCGAAGCAGGGGGCGAGTTGCGCGGGGTCTGCGGTGTTGTCGACCCGAACACCGAGGAGAGCGCCATCCGGCAAACGCTGCAAGGCCTCCGCCAGCCGCGCCAGCGGCACGATGTATTTGCCGCTCTTGGGGAGATCCTCTTCGTTGGTCAAATGGCGCCAGGAGTCCTCGATAAAGGCGCCTTCAGATATCAACGCCATCCACACCCTCCTTGCGCCAGGCTTCCTTGAAACGCGCATGGCCAAGCCGACGCCACGTGTCGATGAAGCGCTCTCCCTCGATCCGCCTGGAGAGATAGAAGTCGACGAGATTTTCGATCACGTCCGGGACTTCCTCGGCCGTGACGCCGGGCCCGAGCGCTTCGCCGATCGAGGCCTCAAGCGTCGGATCGCCGCCAATCGTGATCTGATACGACTCCTGGCCCTTCTTCTCCAGCCCGAGAATGCCGATGGCGCCGACATGGTGATGCCCGCAGGCGTTGATGCAGCCGGAGATCTTTATGCCGAGCTCGCCGATAGCGCGCTGCCGCTCGATCGAGGCGAAGCGCTTGGAGATCGCCTGCGCGATCGGGATCGAACGCGCCGTCGCCAGCGCGCAATAGTCGAGCCCCGGACAGGAGATGATGTCGGTGATGAGGCCGGCGTTGGCGGTCGCGAGCCCCACCGCGTCCAGCTTGCGCCAGAGCGCGAAGAGATCGTCCTGCTTGACGTGCGGCAGCACGATGTTCTGCGTGTGGGTGACGCGCAGCTCGCCGAAGCCGAAAGCGTCGGCCGCATCGGCGAGCGCGCGCATCTGCGCAGAAGAGGCGTCGCCCGGAATGCCGCCAATGGGCTTCAGGGAGACCGTCACGATCGCGTAGCCATCGACCTTGTGCCGCGCGACATTGACGGCGGCGAAGGTCGCAAAGGCGGCATCCGCTTGCTTCGCGGCCTCAAGCGTCTCGGAGCGCGCCGGCGGCGCCTCATAGGGCGGCGAGGCGAAGAAAGACTCGATGCGCGCGAACTCCTCGGCGTCATAGGCGAAGGGCTCGCGATCGATCGCCGCGAATTCCTCCTCGACGAGGCGGATCACTTCCTCGGCGCCGAGCTCGTGAACGAGGATCTTGATGCGCGCCTTGAATTTGTTGTCGCGCCGCCCGAAGCGGTTGTAGACGCGCAGAATCGCTTCGATGTACGCGAGCAGATCCTCGCGCGGCAGGAACGGGCGCAAGACCTTCCCGATGAAGGGCGTGCGGCCGAGCCCGCCGCCGACGGCGACTTCATAACCGCGCGCGCCGCCTTCGCCTTCGACGATTCGCAGGCCGATGTCGTGGACCCGCGTCGCCGCGCGATCATTCGCAGCGCCGCTCACCGCGATCTTGAACTTGCGCGGCAGGAAGCTGAATTCGGGATGCAGGCTCGACCACTGCCGCAAAAATTCCGCGGTCGGGCGCGGGTCTTCGATCTCGTCGGGCGCAACGCCGGCGAATTGGTCGGATGTCACGTTGCGCACGCAATTGCCCGACGTCTGGATCGCATGCATCTCGACTTCGGCGAGCGCTTCGAGAATATCGGGCGTCTCCACGAGCTTCGGCCAGTTGAACTGGAGATTCTGCCTTGTCGTGAAATGGCCGTAGCCGCGGTCATACCGATCTGCGATGTCTGCGAGTCGCCGCATCTGGCGCGAGGTCAGCACGCCATAGGGAATCGCGACGCGCAGCATGTAGGCGTGCAATTGCAGATAGAGGCCGTTCATGAGGCGGAACGGTCGAAACTCTTCTTCCGTCAGCGCGCCGGCAAGGCGACGGCGCACTTGCTCGCGGAATTCGGCGACGCGCGAGCGCACGAACGCCAGGTCGTGCTGGTCGTAGCGATAGGAGATCGCCGGTTCGTTACGTCGGTCGACGAACTGCGGATCATGAACGTTCATCGCGAGGGCTCCTCGGGGTCGGCGAACAGGTCGGGTCTGACGCTCGGCCCCGCGAGTCGCCTCTTCTCCCGATAGTGCAGCGGCGACGGAACGCCGTCCTCCCCGACTTCGACGTCCGCCAGATAAACGTCGACCACGCGATTTTTTGCAAGGTCGGCTTCGCCGCGCCGCAGGAGATCCGCGCCGGAAGCGGCGTCGCGCGCGACCAGCGCGCGGCGCGGATCGCGAACCCAGCCCGATTCGCCCAGGAGCAAAGTCTCCCCGCGCCGCAAGTCGGATGCGAAGAGGATTTGCGGGTGCGTAGCTTGCGCCATCAGGTGGCCTTTGCGATCGTGAGCCTCAGCCCGTCCAGCTCATCCGCCCAGATGATCTGGCAAGATAGCCGCGAGTTCTCAAAAATCAGGGGCAGTTCGTCGAGTTTTTCGAGTTCGTCCTCCCGCGGAGGCGGAACTTTGTCGACCCACGCCGGATCGAGCAGAACATGACACTCGGCGCATGCGAGCGCTCCGCCGCAGCTGTTCTCCATACCGAAGCCGTAGTCGCGCAGGATCTCCATGAGCCGCCATCCCTCGACCGGTTCGACCGCATGGACCACCCCGTCACGATCCTCGACATGGAGCGTGCGCGACGGCTCCGCCGCGACGGCCGCGTTCGACATTTCATGACCCTCGAGGAGCGCCGCAGCCGCTTAGGCTCAAAGGACGCATCGCGCGCCGGCGGCGCCGCCTGGCTCTTTCCTTAGCGAAATCAGGCTGCGTGTCAATTCACATCTACATCTCGCAATTCGCGCGTTAACCACAGAATAATGCTGTTGAATAGGCGCAGTCCCATTTCAATATGGAGCATTGTGGCGGCTTTGTTGTCAAGTTCGGTTAGATTTTGTTAAACCGGCGGTGCGCCGGGGACCCTCGAATGCTATAGGATCGCTTTATGAAGCGGAAACCCACTAAAGACCTGACTTCAGTCGTATCTGACCAGAAGCCGGCGGTCCCGAAGGACGCCGACGAAGCGCGGGAATCGCCGGCCGTCAAGGCGCCGGCTCAAGGAGCGGAAAGAAATATGAAACCCTCAGTCATTCTCGTCGGCGCGGACAAGGGCGGCGTCGGCAAGACGACGATTGCGCGCGCAGTCCTGGACTACCTGTCGACGAACAACATCATTACACGCGCGTTCGACACTGAATTCCCGCGCGGCACGCTGCACCGTTTCCACCCGCACGAAACCAGCATCGTCGACCTGGCGTCGACATCGGATCAGATGCGCATTCTCGACACGCTCAACACGGCGCAAGTCAAGGTCAGCGTGATCGACGTGCGCGCAGGGGGGCTGCTGCTTGCGATGCAAGCATTGGAAGATACGGGATTTCTCGACGCCGTCAACGCCGGCGAATTCGACTTGCTGATCTTCCACGTGCTCGGTTCGTCGATCGCCTCGCTGGAGGAGATCGAAGAGATCGCGCCCTATGTCCAGGACGGTTATTACTTTTTGGTCAAGAATCACGTCAACGACACGACTTTCTTCGAGTGGGATCCGCTGACGCACCGCAAATATTTCGAGAAGGTGGAATGCGCGGGAGAGATCGTGATCCCCAAGCTGAACGAGATGGCCTATGAGCAGGTCGAGATCGCCGGCACGCCTTTCTCCACCTTTGTCGCCGACAGGACCGCGGAGGGCGATCCGGCCGGCCATTCCTTCGTGCTGCGTGGCTACGTCCGCACCTGGCTTCACAAGCTGGCGGAAGAATTCGACCGCGTGGGCCTGCTGAACATGCTGGCTCCGCGTGGCGCGAAGACCCCTGGCAAGGCGACAAAATAACCGGGGATGGAGCGCGGCGCGCCTGACGAGAATATGAACCGCCGCGCCCTCGTCTTCATCTGCTGCTCGCCGGATGCTCGAACCGGCGTGTCGACAACGGCGCGCCTGCTGACCGACTATCTGCTGCTCCAGGGCGCGCCGGTCGAGGGCTTCGACACGGATCCGCATGAGCCTTGCTACGCGGATTTTTTTCCGAGCCTGGTCAGAATCGTCGACGCAAGCAACGTGCGCGGACAGATCTCATTGTTCGACCGGCTCCTCACGCCAGACCAAACACCGAGAATCGTCGACGTGTGGAACCGTTCCTACCGTCGCTTCTTCGACACCGTTCGCGACATCGGCTTCATGGAGGAGGCAGTCGGGCGTGGGATCGACCCGGTTCTGCTCTATCACGCCGACGCGAGCGAAACGGCGCTGGCCGGGGCGCGCGACCTGGTCCGGTCCTGGCCCGACTTGCGCTTCATCCTGGTCCACAACGAGGGCGCCGCGCAACTCGGCCCAGACGCGCGCGAAATATTGGCGCATTATCCGGGGCAGGGAAAATTCGTCATCGGCGAGCTCAACGGCGCCGTCGCCAAGACGCTGTCGGACCGCGCCCTGTCCTTCTCCGATTTCCTGACCGCGCCTCCGGCATCCATGTCGATCGTCGTCCGCGCCGCGCTCAAGGCGTGGATCTTGCCGATATTCACTCAGTTCAAAAGCTTCGAGCTGCGCCTCGAAATGGAGTCGAGCCTGTTCTCGGGCCGACCCTGAACGCAACGCAGGAATGTGAACCATGGATTATCGCACGCTCGGCCGCTCGGAGCTCAAGGTTTCGGCGCTCTGTCTCGGGACGATGACGTTTGGCCAGCAGAACACCGAAGCCGAGGGTCACGCACAGCTCGACTTTGCGTTTGAGCGCGGCATAAACTTCATCGACACGGCGGAGATCTACTCGATCCCGCCACGGCCCGAAACGCAAGGGTCGACGGAGCGGATCATCGGCTCGTGGCTCGCCTCACGAAAGAACCGCGACAAGGTGATCATCGCGACGAAGGTCGCGGGTCGTGGCGACGCAAACTGGCTACGCGCTGACGAGCGCGGCACGAAGCTCGACGCAAGGAGCGTCGCGGAGGCGATCGAGGGCTCGCTCAAGCGGCTGCGCACCGACTACGTCGACCTCTATCAGCTGCATTGGCCGGACCGGTCCGTCCCGCTCTGGGGCGCGAGCGGAACGCGCTGGCGGGACCCCAGCCGCCGCGACGAGGTCCCGATCGAGGAGACGCTTGCGGCGCTCGATGCGCTCGTCAAAGCTGGAAAGGTCCGCCACGTCGGCCTTTCCAACGAGACGCCCTGGGGCGTCGCGCAATTTCTGAGCGCATCCGGACGCGGGATTGGCCCGCGCATGGCCTCTATCCAGAACGCATACAATCTCTTGAACCGTTGCTTCGAGATGGGACTCGCCGAATTCGCCTTTCGCGAACAGGTCGGACTGCTCGCCTATTCGCCGCTCGCGCAAGGATATTTGACTGGCAAGTATCAGAACGGCGCGCTGCCGCCCGGCGCGCGCACGACGCTCTTCGGGCGCGGGCAACGCTATGAGACGCCCGGCGCCGCCGCGGCGATCGACAAATATCTCGCGCTCGCCCAAGAGATCGGGCGCGACCCCGCGCAGCTCGCGCTCGCCTTCGTGACCTCGCGCGCCTTCGTCACCTCGAACATCATAGGCGCGACCACGATGGATCAGCTGCGCACAGACATCGACTCGATCAATGTGACGATCACGCCGGAGATAGAGGCTCGGATCGATAAGATTCATCAATTGCACAGCAACCCCTCCCCGTAAGGGGCGCTGTGGGTGCTCAGCCGTGGCCGGCTACGGTCACGAAATTAGCGAGATCTACGCCGATCGAACGCAGCGCGCGTTCATACTTCGTGTCGAAATCGCGGTCGAAAAGAATCGCCTTGTCGGCAGGACAGTGCAGCCATCCGTTGAGCTGGATCTCGTTCTCAAGCTGCCCCGCGTCCCAGCCCGCATAGCCGAGCGCGAGCAGCGCTCGATCGGGACCTTTACCGGTGGCGATCGCGCGCAGAATGTCGATCGTCGTGGTCAGCGAGACGTCCTCGTCGATCGGCAGCGTGGAATTGGCGATAAAGAAATCCGCCGAATGCAGCACGAAGCCGCGATCCGTTTGCACCGGACCGCCCGAGAGGATCTGGATATCTCGCGCGGCGCTGGAGAGCGTGATCCCGTCCTTCGGGTCGAGGATCTTGAGCTGCTCCAGGAGATCGGGAAAATTGCTCACGCGCGCGGGCTTGTTCAATATGATGCCCATCGCGCCCTCGGCCGAATGCGCGCACAGATAAATCACCGAACGGGCGAAACGCTCGTCGGCCATATCTGGCATGGCGACGAGGATTTTTCCGTCGAGATAGGGACGGTCGCTCTTGGTCCCTCGCTTCGCCTGGGCGCGACGGCGACTGGCGTCGGCCTCGGCGCGCGATGCGCCGCTCTCCCCGCTCGTTCCAGGAGCGCCTGTGTCAGCTTGCGTCTTGCGGGGCGAATTCATAGCCTCATGCTACGCTGGCGATGCCCGGTGTCAAGCGCACTCGGGCTCTCGGAAAGGATATAGGGAAAGCGCATGCCGATATCGACCGCAGCTAGGATTCTTTTCGTAATTGGCCTTGCGTCGGCGGCGCAGCCGGCGACGGCGCTCGACGCGCCGGGCCGATTCGCGTCGCCCCCCGTTGCGGGGAAAACCTCGAGCGCGCGGCTGCTCTCCGACGCGCCGGGGCCAGACGGCGCCTATCTCGCCGGCGTCGAAATCGGCCTCGCGCCTCGGACGGTGACCTATTGGCGTCAGCCTGGCGACGCTGGCGAGCCTCCGAAATTCGACTTTTCCGGGTCTCGGAACGTCGCGAGCGTCGAGACGCTCTATCCTGCGCCGAAGCACATCGAGGAGGCGGGAAACCTCGTCGCGGGCTACGACTCGACGGTGATCTTTCCCCTTCGCGTGACGGCGGCGGACAAGGCGCAGCCAGTCACGCTTACGCTCGATCTCGCCTATGCCGCGTGCCAAGCGCTCTGCCTGCCGGCGCGCGCGCATCTCGCGCTCGAGCTCCCGCAAAGTGGAGCCTCCCCCTTCGCCGGCGCGCTGAGCCAGGCGCTGGCGCGCGCGCCGCGTCGGCTCTCGCTCGAAGAAACGGCGGCGCAGATCAAAATTTCGCCCCGCTCCGGGAC
Organism: Methylocystis sp.; assembly: GCA_035319645.1. Taxonomy (GTDB): domain Bacteria; phylum Pseudomonadota; class Alphaproteobacteria; order Rhizobiales; family Beijerinckiaceae; genus Methylocystis. The sequence goes on from DATHCI010000057.1 coordinate 7,165, forward strand.
GCTTGCTTGGACGCTGAGCTACCAGGGTCCCGGCCGACTTCAGGATGTCTTCACCGAAGCGCCGGACCCCTTCTTCCTCGATGCGACGCGCGCCGAGCAAGGCTCGGACTACATTCTGACGCTGGCGACGAACGGGGCTGCGGCGCCGAGCTCCGTCCCGACGACGCTCACGCTCGTGACCGATCTCGGCGCGTTGGAAACCCGGGTCGAGCTGAAATAGCTCAGGCCAGCATCGCCGCCGGATGCTCGACGGCGCGTTTGAAGGCCGCGAGCAGCTGCGCGCCGAGCGCGCCGTCCACCGCGCGGTGATCGCATGAGAGCGTGACGGTCACGAGGGTCGCGACGGCGGGCGCGCCGTTCTTGACGACGACCCGCGGCTCGCCGGCGCCGACCGCGAGGATCGTCGACTGCGGCGGGTTGATAATGGCTGTGAAGTTCCTGACCCCGAACATGCCGAGATTGGAGACCGCGCTGACGCCGCCCTCATATTCGAGGGGCTTCAGGCGCCGCTCCTTGGCGCGCTGCGAGAGCTCTTTGATCTCGACGGAAATCTCACGCAGGCTCTTGGACTCCGCGCCGCGGACGATCGGCGTGATGAGCCCGCCGGGAATCGCCACCGCGACGCCGATGTCGCTGGCCCTGTGCTTCTGCAACGCCTCGGGCGCGAAGGTCACGTTGGCGTCGGGGACGTCCTGCAGCGCCTGCGCGAGCGCCTTGACGATGAAATCGTTGACCGAGATCTTCCAAGCAGGCTTGCCGCCCTCGGCGTCCGGCGCTGCGGCGTTGATCTCCTCGCGCAACCGCAGCAGCGCGTCGATCTCGCAATCGCAAGTGAGGTAGAAGTGTGGAATGCCTTGCGCCGCCTCGGTCATGCGCCGCGCGATGGTCTTGCGCATCGAGTCGAGGGGGATCTCCTCGAAGGACTCGATGAGTTGGAGCTTCGGCGCAGCGGCCTCCCTGACGGGAGAGCGCACGGGCTCCTGCGCGCGCGCCGCCACATCCCGCTCGACGATTCGCCCATGTGGGCCCGAACCCTTGATTTGCGAGAGGTCGAGGCCCGCCTCCCTGGCCAGCCGGCGCGCCAGCGGCGACGCGAAGATGCGGGTTTCAGAGGACTGCGCCGCCGCGGCGGTCATGGTCGCGCTCCATGTTGCGAAGTTGCGAGGATAGTAGGACGCAGCGGCCGCGAGGTCGAGGTCTCGGCCCTCGGTTGAACCAATCCGGCTTTCGAATCGAAGCGGCCCTCCATGATAAGCTTGGCGCCATGGACCGCAACGAAATCATCGCTTGACGCGAGCTTGCTGGCGTAAGTCGACCAGCGCGCCGCAGAGCTCGGCGAGACCCGCAATGATTTTTTCGCGGCGGCGGCGAAGGCCCGGCTGGCGTCGCAAACGTGGCGCGAGATTCTTGTGCGCAGCAAAGGCCTGCAAGAGGACCCGCTCACGATTGTTGTGCTCGGAGGCGATTTGCCGGCCGGCGGCTTCGTGTCGCCTTCGCCTGCGCAACTCCAGCCGCGTAGGAAATCGCACCGGCGACCAGAGCGGAGCCGCAGCCCAACGGGCTCTCCCAGTCGCTCAGGAGTGAGGTCGGCCGAACTCCCGACGTCCGCCCATTGGGCCGCGTCACCGAATACTGAAGTTGCACGCCCACCTGCCGATAGCTCCGCCAAGCGCAAACCCGTCTGGAGCAGGCTCACCCGCCCGCTGTCGTTCCGCCGGAAAGCCCGAACGTCGCTTTCAGCAGGCCGAGGCCCCAATCTCTTTCGAACAAGGTTACGTAAAGCACG
>DATHCI010000058.1:0-2338 GCA_035319645.1 Methylocystis sp.
GGCTCTACCTCCCAAAAGCGCTGGCTCCGTCGCCCTGCGCGCGGACCCTTCTAGTTTTTCCATATGACAAGCGCGGCTTCGATTGGTTGATATCGCTCAATTTGTGAGCCGAAGATCGTCCAGCTGAAGCGGCGGACTTTCGACCACGTCGACTTTCGTGCGTCGGCTGCGATCGATCGTCAGGGCTCCTCCTCGGGCTAAGTCCGGCCAATCCGCACGCGGCCGGTTCGGGTTGGTTGTCGTCCTTGGTTGCGATCAGGCGTCATGCCGGCCGCCTGAACGCCAAGATGTTGTAGCCGGCCAGGCGTACGCAATGGGGCATCTCGGACTACGGAGTTGGGACGCTGATGCGGCGCCTGCCGACCGACCGCTATCTCGCCGCGCCGCCCAAGGGCGCTCATGTCAACTAGTCGGAGGCGCCCGGGCGCTCCGCGCCTGCGGTACGCACGCGCACCGCCTCCTCCTGATCCATGACGTCAAGTTGGTCGATCACGCGCTTCAGCGAGGATTCGACTTCCGGCAGCAGAACGTTCTCTAGCGCCCTCGCTCGTCGCTCGACGCGCCGATACTCGCGCCCGAGGCGCTCGAGATTGCCGGCGAGCATTCCGGCTTCGAGCGTTGATTCGAGCCAGCGCGCGAAGGCTGCGCGGCATTCGACCGCCTCAGGCGAATCGTCGAAGGCCTGGGGAACCATCGCGCCGGAGACGCGCCAGGGCTCGCTTGTCTTGAGCTGGACGCCGAGAAACTTCGCGAACTGCGCGCGCGGGAGTTCCGGCCGCTCGGTCGGAACCGGATGAAGTTCGAGGGCGTCAAGCCCGTGCCGTTCGACCGCTGCCGCGAGCGCCGCGCTGGCCTTGAGCCGCAGCCGCTCCATCTCCGTCGCCGCCTCTTCGTAGCGGCGCACAAGCCGCAGGATTTCAGCGGCGAGCAGCATGCGCTTTTCATCAAGGAAGCCGAACCCCTGCCGCATGAGCGCCCGCTCCTCGGCCAACGCCAGAGCCGCGCTTCGGGTCGGCGCGACGTCAGGCATGTTCGAGCGATCCTTCGGGGGCGAGATGCTTGGCGATCTGCGCGTCCGAAACGCGCGCCAGCTCGGAGGCTGGCAGCATGCGCAACAGCCGCCACCCGCCGGCCATGCTTTCGTCGAGCGTGCGCGGGCCGTCCTGCCGGATGAGGTCGTGCTCGAACCGATCGGCGAACGCGAGATAGGTGCGGTCAATCGGCGTCAGGCCGTCCACGCCCACGACGCTCGCCAGCACCCTGACCCGGACGGCCTTGGCGTAGGAGGCGAACAGCTGATTGGCGAGCGCTGGATGATCGGCATGGGTGTAGCCGGCGCCGATCCCCTGATCCATCAGGCGCGACAGACTCGGCAGGACGTTGACCGGCGGATAGACGCCCTTGCGATCAAGCGCCCGATCGAGGACGACCTGCCCTTCCGTGATGTATCCGGTGAGGTCTGGAATGGGATGGCTGATGTCTTCGGCCGGCATCGTCAGGATCGGCAGCTGCGTCACCGTGCCGCGCATGCCGCGCATGCAGCCGGCGCGCTCGTAGATCGACGCCAGGTCCGAATACATGTAGCCCGGATAGCCCTTGCGGCTCGGGATCTCGCCGTGGCTCGCCGAGACCTCCCTCAGCGCCTCGCAATAATTGGTCATGTCAGTCATGATGACCAGCACATGGCGGCCCTCGTCGAAGGCGAGATATTCCGCCGCCGTCAGCGCGAAGCGCGGCGTGAGGAGGCGCTGGGTCGAGGGCTCGCTCGCCAGATTGAGGAATATGACGGTGTGCGCCAGCGCGCCCGAGTCCTGCATGCTCCGCCGAAAGGATTCGGCGGCGTCGTGAGAGACGCCAATGCCGACGAACACGATGGCGAATGCGCCGGCGCCGCCCCTGCGCAGCCGCGCGTTTTGGGCGATCTCCGAGGCGAGTCGGTCGTGCGGCAGCCCGCCGGTCGAGAAAAGCGGCAGCTTCTGACCGCGCACGAGGCTGTTCATCAGGTCGATCGCGGTGACGCCCGTCTCGATGAAATCCTCCGGCAATTCGCGCTCAGCGGGGTTCATCAGGCGGCCGTCGATGCGCCGCCGGCGCCGGGCCATGATCGGGGGTCCTCCATCGGTCGGTTTGCCCACGCCGTTGAGCACGCGCCCGAGCAGGCCGGGCCCGAGCGACAGATGGATCGGCTCGCCGAGAAAGCGAACCCGCACGCCCTTCAGCCCGAGCCCAATGGTCGATTCGAGGACCTTGACGATCATGCTCGCGTCGTCGACCGCGGCGAGGCGGCCGAGGCGCGCGCGCCCCCTCTCGTCCACCACCTCGACGGCCTCGTTGAGGC
>DATHCI010000059.1:0-3888 GCA_035319645.1 Methylocystis sp.
ACGGCGCAGCGGAAACCCAAGGCTCGAAGGGCTGGGGCGTCGTCTACAAGCTCGCGCCGCCAACGTCGGGGCAGACGCTTTGGACCGAGTCGGACCTGCACGAATTCACCGGCGAGAGCGACGGAGGATTCCCGGTCGGGCCGATCGTCATCGGCACGAACGGCGCGCTTTACGGCGTGACGGCGGCGGGCGGCGGTCCGCTTGGCGCCGGCACGATCTACGAGCTCAAGCCGCCCGCCGCAGGCAAGACCAAATGGACCTTCAGCACTCTGTACAAGTTCCAGGTCGCGAGCGACGGAGCGACGCCTCTCGGCGGCGTGATCTTCGGCGCGAAAGGCGCGCTGTTCGGCACGACGAGCGCCGGCGGGAGCAACGGCGCGGGGCTCGTGTTCGAGCTTCAATGACGCGCGCGCCGGTCGGGCCCTCTCTGACCAGATGGCGCAGCAAAGGCGGACGAATCTTCGACCGGAGCGCTCCGGGGCGCTCGCACGCCCCGAAGAGCTTCGTTTTGGCTCGCGATGCTCCTGTGGCGTCGAACGCTTGAGAGAAACAAACGCAATCTCGAATCGAAATCCGCCACCAAGCTGGTTGGGGTGAAAAAATGAAAACGAAAGACTCCGTCCTCCGAAGCCAGCTTTATGCCAGGGTTTGGGGGAGCGTCGCCCAGATGCTGACCGGGGCGGCGGTTCTGGCGGCGAGCAGCTGCGCGGCGCTCGCAGAGAGCGCCACGTTGGCTGCGGACCCGGGTCCGCGTGGCGGCGCTGCGGCTGCCGGCGGCCCGATTGGCGGACTGACCTCCGACGAACTGACCTTCTTCACAGCCGGCTCCGCCAATTTTCAGGAGGCGGAAGGGATCGGAAACGGGCTCGGTCCGCGCTTCAACCTGGATCGCTGCTCCGGGTGTCATGCGCAGCCCGCGGTCGGCGGCTCCTCGCCCGCCGTCAATCCGCAACCGGCGGTCGGAACCGCCTATGGCGCGAAGAACGTCGTGCCCAGTTTCATCACTTCCAGCGGCCCCGTCGTCGAAGCGCGGTTCAAACGCCGCTCCAACGGCCTTCCAGACGGCGGCGTGCATTCGCTGTTCGTCATCGCGGGCCGCAAGGACGGCACCGGCGACGCATCGGATTGCACGGCGGTGCAAGAGGATTTCGACGGACAATTCGCCAAGGGCAACGTATCGCTACGGATTCCGACACCGGTTTTCGGCTCCGGACTGATCGATTCGATCGACGATGACACGATCCTGAGAAATCTGGCGACGGACGTCGCAGCGAAAGCACAGCTTGGGATTCTCGGACACCCAAACTTCAGCGCCAATGCCGGCACGGTCACCCGGTTCGGCTGGAAAGCGCAAAACCAGTCCCTGCTGATGTTTGCCGGAGAAGCCTACAATGTCGAGATCGGCATCTCCAACGAACTGTTCCCGATCGAGCGCGACAACAATCCCAGCTGTCAATATGCCTCGGTCCCGAACGACAGCACGAATGTCGACGGCTTTCAAAAACTCACGGCGGCGCAAATCGTGAGCGACCTCGAGCGTTTCTCCTTCTTCATGAAGTTCCTCGCTCCCCCAGTTCCATCGACGACCGCGCCTGGCGGGTCAGACTCGATCACGCGCGGACGCAAGGCGTTCGTAAGCGTCGGATGCGCCCTATGCCACACGCCGACGCTGCAGACGGCGCCGTCGAACACCGTGCCGGCTTTGTCGAATCTCAAGGCGAACCTCTTCTCGGACCTTGCGCTGCACAGAATGGGAGCTCAGCTCGCCGACGACATCGCTCAGGGCGCGGCGGCAGGCGACGAGTTCCGCACGGCCCCGCTCTGGGGCCTCGGGCAGAGGCTGTTTTTCCTTCATGACGGGCGCACGAGCGATCTGCGACAGGCGATCGGCGCGCATGCGAGCCCCGGAACCTCCGCTTACGCGCCCTCGGAAGCCAATCAGGTGATCCAGGGCTTTAACGCTCTCCCGGAAGCGACGAAACAGGACCTTTTGAATTTCCTGCGATCGCTTTAAAAGCCTCTCAGCGCGAGGGCCGACCGTCGGCCGGAAAGCGCTGAGACACACATCATACGGGCCGCCGCGTCTGACGCTCGTGCGGCTCGTCCGCGTCACCAGGAGGACACATGTCTCTTACTCTGAGACTCTCGAATACCGATTTTCGTCGCGGGATCTGCGCGCTCGGCCTCGCCGCAGCCCTGGGGGCTGGGCTTGGCGCGGCCGCGAAGGCCGAAGTGCTCGCAAAGGCCAATGGCGTCGAGATCACCGACTCGGAGGTGAGGCTTGCCGAGGACGAATTGGGGCCGAAAATCCCCAGGCAGCTGCAAGGAAAGCAGCGTGAGGACTGGATCGTCAACTACCTCATCGACAAGGCGCTCGTCGTGCAGGCGGCCAAGTCCCGAAAGATCGAGGATTCGCCGGAATACGCCAAGCGCTTCGCCTATTTCCGTGATCGGGCGGCGTTCGACAGCTTGATCGAAAAGGTCACGAGGGACGCCGACACGGACGAAACCGTGAAGGCGGCCTATCAGGAGGCGCACGACCGCACCACGTCGCAAATCGAGTATCATTTCAAGGCCTTGCAGGTTGCGACGGAAGAAGAAGCCAAGGCCGCTCGTCAACGCGTCGAAGCCGGCGAAGACTGGGACAAGGTCGTCGCGGACTACAACAAGGAGCCGGCCAAGGACGCGCCGGGCGACGCGCCGAAGGACGCGACGCAGCCGCAGCCGAAGGCCGCAGCCGAGCTCGGTTGGCTCGGCAAGGATCGCGTGACGGCGCTGTTTGGCGAGTCGGCGGCCCAGCTCGGAGTGGGACAGGTGACCAATCCGAAGAAGACGGCGGAGGGCTGGCGCATCGGGCGTCTCGCCGAGAAGCGAAACAAGGCTTTTCCGAGCTTGGAGCAGATCCGCCCGCAGGTGGAGCGCTACGTCCAGCAGAAGGCTCAGAACGACTTCATCAAGAGCCTGCGCGACGAGGCCAAGATCGAGCGCGCGTCCCCGCCTCCGGAGGCTGCGGCTCCCGGCGCGCCGCCGAGCCCTGAGGCCGTGTCAAAGCCGGCAGGACAGAAATAACGGGCGTCCGCGGGCACGCGGACTGCAAGCTGGTGGCCGCCGCGCAACTGCGGCGGCCTTAATCTAAAGAGCCGGACCGCCCGGATCGCCTCAGCTCCGCCCGCCTAGCTGAAGCAGGCGTAAGATGAGCCAGGCGGGCAGCACGATCGCCGCGCCCGCGAGCAGATAGTTCAGGATCTCGCGCACGGCGCCGAAGCCGAGCGCGTAAATGCGCTGAATGAAATTGTCGATGCCGCGGAAGATGTCCATCGGGCGGATGTCGAGCCACATCAGCAGCGCGCCGACGACGAGCGAAACGAAGACCAGCTTGACCGCGACGGACGCCGGCGAGCCGCCGAGAAACCGCTCGAGCGGGGTCGCGTGTCGGGTCGGCTCCTCGCGCGCCGGAGCCGCGGCGCGCGGGGCGTTCAGATGCGGCCAGCTGGCGAAGGGATTCTCCTCGGACATGGGCTCTTCCTAAGTTCTCTCGCCCTGCGGCGCATCCTTGAACAGCCGCATGAAGCGGCGCACGAATTTTTCAGTCAAGGTCAAAACGCGGTCGAGCTCTCGATTGGCCGGCGGAGTGACGCCCTCGCTGGCGAGGCCCCTGAGCTCGGCGTTCTCGCGTCGCAATCGGGCGATTTCGCTCTCGAGCGCCGCGCGCTCGTCGGCGGCCAGACGGCACACGGCCGTCTCGCCCTTCTCGACCGTGCAAAACGCGACTGCGCCGGTCTCCTTGTCGAGACGCAGGAAACCTCCATCAGCAGGAGTCATCGCGTAGCGATCGGTCGCAGCCTGCTGAGCGCGCGCAGGCGGGCTTCCCGGTCCGAGGGTCGCGGC
>DATHCI010000060.1:0-16537 GCA_035319645.1 Methylocystis sp.
GACTCAGGGCTCCGTCGAGTCCCGCCGAAACGCCGGCCGTGGTGAACAGCTTGCCGTCGATCACGAAGCGCGCCTCGACGGGAATCGCGCCGAAATAAGGCAGCAGGTGCTGCGAAGCCCAATGCGTCGTCGCGCGGCGCCCGACGAGCAGTCCCGCTGCGCCGCAGATGAGCGCGCCCGTGCACACCGAGAAGACGTAGCGCGCGCCCGCCGCCTGGCGGGCGATCCAGTCGAGCGTTTCGGCGTCGTCCATCAGGGCTTGCTGCCCCGCTCCGCCAGGAACATGCAGGACGTCGAGCTGCGGCGCCTCGGCGAGCGTGGCGTCGGGCGCAAGCCGAAGTCCGCGCGCGTCCCGCACTCCGCCGGGCGACTTCGCATAGACCCGCAGCGTCGCATTCGGGATGCGCGACAGCGCCTCGAATGGCCCCGTCAAGTCGAACTGGTCCAGCCCCTCGAACAGCAGCGACCCGATCAGCAGGGGAGCCTCATCGAGCGCTCCATCGTCTTGCGTCGTCATATAGGTCCGGCCTCCACGCGTCGGCGCAATATGCGCGACTTTGAAACCGATTGAAACAGGTCCCGAGAGGGCTTCAGGAAATCTCCGCTTTCGAGGTCGCGATTGCGTCGACCAACGCATCGAGCGCTCGACGCAATTGCCCCGAGAGCGCCGGATCGGCGGCGATTCCGCTGGCGTCGAGATCTCTGCCCACGCCGGAGATCGGCGCCGTGATCGAGGCGGGCTGGACGAGCCGCGCGGACATCGTGAGGAGGATCTCCCGCAACTGCGCGTCGGCGTGCTTCGCGCGCGGCGCCGTGTTGATCACCGCGACCGGCTTGCCCGGAAACTCCAGGCTGCCGACGAGCCAATCCAGGGCGTTCTTGAACGCGCCCGCGACGCCATGCGCATATTCCGGCGACGACAGCAGGAGGCCGTCGCTGCGCCCGACTTCGCGCCGCAATTCCCGAACTTCCGACGGCAGCGCATCTGGGAGGTCGACGCGGTCGAGATCGGGATTGAAATGCGGCAGAAGCCCGAGCCTCCGATACGGTACGACGTCGACGCCGGATGGCGCCAGCTTCGCCATCGCCTCGAGGGTTGCCGTGTTCGCCGAGCGCGCCCTCAGGCTGCCGGAAATGGCCAGGATTCTCATCTGGACGGTGGCCTGTGGCGTCGCGCCCGCGGCGGTGAGCATCGCGTGGATCCGCCCGCGATGATACGGTCAGGCGACTGAAGATATGCGCCACGTCGCGCCGCCGGGGTCGCCCTGCGGCGCGACGTGGATCAGCCGGGGACGAGGATGCGGTCGGCGACGACGAGCTGGTCGGCAAAGGCGCTCGCCGCGGCCAAATCCATCTTGTGAAGCTGATCCAACGCTGCCGCCAGTTCCTGCGCCCCGCTGGAGGCCGTCGCGGGCTCAGCCTTCCGGGCGATCGCGCAATAGCCTTCCGCCAACAAGCGAAGGGCCGGGAAACCACCAGCTTCGAAGGACTGGCGGGAGCTCTCGAAGTCGGACAGCGCCTCGCCTTGTCGGCCGGCGGCGAGCTCGAGCGCGCCGACGAGCCAATGCGCCGTGCCTTCTTCCTCGTGACCCAGTCGCAACTCGCGCACCAGGTCGCGGCTCAGATTGGCCAGGCTCAAACCCGATTGCACCTGGTCTGGCGCGATCTGAACGCCCTCGTCGCCCCACCCCGGCCAGCAGTTCGCCGCGACATTATAGGCCATCGCCTTCGCGGTCTTCTTCAGCTGCTCGCCGGTCTCCGGGCTCGTCGCCGCTTTGGCGTGATCCAGGCAGAAGACGACCGCGGCCTCGCCGACCAGGATCATGTTCGCCACGTCCTTGCGACTTTCGTACAAGCTCTTGACGAGATCGGCGAAGGCCGCACGCGCCTCCTTGACATCGCCGCTCGACTTTATGGTCGAGATGGCCGCCGCAACCCCTTTGGCGTCCAGAGATTGAAGCGCGCGCGCAACAAGCTCGTCCCGTTTCTCACCCGCATCAGCCGCCGCCATGACCGAACTCCAGGATCGAGGAGATGATCGAGCATGTGTAAGAGACCTAACGTCGCGGATTATGATCGGCTCGTCCCGTCTTTGCAAGACAGACGGGCGACGACTACTCTTAGACGACTACTTTTAGACGACTATTCACAAGACGACCGCTCACGGACCGCTAATCACAGTGAGGTTCACTTCGGGGTCATCGTCCTGCGTCGCAGCGGTCGAGTCCGTCTGAAGCCCAGGGCAAAAAAGTGCGCCCTGAGAGGGCGCAGCTAAGTTTGATGCCGTCGCGCACGGGGAAATCGAGCGCGACGGCGCCCCCTCAAGTGACCTACTGGATCATCCGGCTGGTTTCGCCGGTTCCCCTTCCCGATATCCCTTGCCGATTGCCCGTGCCGTTCGTGCCTTCCGGCGAGATCCAATCGGGAACCCAAGTTAGGGCGACGACTACGAAGGCTAGGATGGCTGCGACGTAAAGCAACACCTTGCCGATCTCCGCGGCGCCGTGGACTGAGACCATTTTCTCCTCCTAGGCAGTTTTTGTCGTTGGGTATGAAGAAGCTCGCGTCTTTTCTTGTCTCGGCGGGAAACTTGGGGAGTGACAATACAACAAGCGCGGCGGCAAAAAATCGTCTTAACCTATTGAACCGACTTGAGATCTCAGCCACAGGGCAACCGCGACTCCTCATTTCCGGCTCGATTGCATCTCCTGGCTGAGAAGACCCCAATCACGTCGCCCCGGCGATAGCCGTCACGAAACTCCAACCGCATGCGCTTGGATTTTTGGCGGGTTCAAGCCGCGATCTCAAATGTGCCTTCAAAGCCCCGCGCCTTCGAAGCCCTTGACGGCCTGCCAGAGTCGTTAGATATGACATTTTCGAGAGGTTATCATACCGCTCAGGGCTTGGCCATGAAACGCGTGAGGATCAGCGTCTCGGACGAATTCGCCAAAGAACTGGTCGCATTCGCGAGTCTTAACGGATACGACAATCGCTCGGAGACGTTTCGTGATCTCATGCGCCTCGGCCTCGAAAAGGCCCGAAGCGAGGCTGGCGGCGACAGTGGTTACTGCGTTACGACGCTCTCGTACGTTTCCGACCTACGCGTACGCGGACTGCCCACACGGCAGTCGGAGGCCTATCAGGCTTATCACGACCTGCTCGTTGCGAACATGCGGGTTCATTTAAATAAACAGCTTTGCCTCGACGTGGTTGTGCTGCGCGGCTCAGTTCCGGACGTTCGCGAATTCGCTCAGAAGATCATCGCCGAGCGAGGGGTGACGCACGGAAGCGTGAACTTTGCGCCTTCTGGATGGGCCGATGGCCGCCTCGCAAACCGGGCAAGCCGGAGCCGCCGCACGCCTTCCCTTGCAAAGGCTGAGCAAGGAGAGTGAGATGATGAGTCTCCACTGGACCAGGTCGCCTGACGACGCGCGCTCCTCCATGCAGCGCAGAATATTAGGCATTTGCGCGCTACTCGTCGCGGGCAACGTCCTCGCCTGGATCCAGGCGCTCGTCGCCTTTCGTGAATGGCCGCTGCTCTTGGGCGCGGCGGCGCTCGCTTACAGCTTCGGCCTTCGCCACGCCTTGGACGCCGATCATATTGCCGCCATAGACAACGCAACGCGCAAGCTCATGCAGGAAGGGAAGCGGCCTCACGCGGTCGGCTTGTTCTTCTCGCTCGGCCACTCGACGGTCGTCGTGATCCTTTCGGCTGCAGTCGGGCTCTCAACGGCGGCGTTGCAAGGACGATTTGATGCTTTTAGAGCCGTCGGAGCGGTCGTTGGCACGCTGGTCTCGTCTCTGTTCCTTTTTGCAATCGCTTTCGCGAATATATTGACCCTTATCTCTATTTACAGAACCTTCAACGCTGTGCAGAATGGCGGGCGTTTTGTGGAGGAAGACCTCGATCTTGCGTTATCGAACCGCGGCGTGCTCGGGCGGCTGTTTCGACCTTTCTTTGGCGTAATCGAGCATAGCTGGCAAATGTATCCGCTGGGGCTTTTGTTCGGGCTCGGGTTCGATACCGCAACGGAAGTGGGTCTTCTCATCATCTCTGCGACGCAAGCCTCCCAAGGTCTTCCTATCTGGTCTGTTTTGGTCTTTCCAGCCCTTTTCACAGCTGGGATGACCTTGGTGGACACCGCCGACGGTATTTTGATGTTGGGCGCCTACAGGTGGGCGTTCATCAAACCAATTCGCAAATTATACTACAACTTTTCGATCACGGCCGTGTCTGTGCTCGTCGCCGTGGCCGTTGGCGGTCTGGAGGCTCTCAACCTTCTTGGCGACCAATTGGGGTTGACCAGCGGCGGCGGCTTTTGGGGCATGATCGGAGCCTTAAGCGACAGCCCCAGCGCTCTCGGCTGCGTCATCGTCGCTCTCTTCGTGTTCTCATGGACACTTTCCTACGCGATTTACCGTATCAACGGATATGACCGGACTGTCGTCAACGATCATCATGTGCAGGCGGGACGTAGCCTATAAGAGAGAAAACAGCCTGAAGCGACCAAGCATGACCGAAAGAGTAAACTCGCAGGGAGCGCCTCGTGCTGAAACTTGAGACTGTGACCGTCTATCGCGGCGCATCGCTGGTCCTGCGGGATGTGAGCCTGCAAATCCCCGTAGGACAGATGACGGCGATCGTCGGACCCTCGGGCGCGAGAAATCCACACTCATCAGCGGGCTTAACGGACTCATCGTTCCTCAGTCGGGGAGCGTGACCCATTCTACGATTGGACGTCTCGACCGACCTTCGACGATGAAGAAGCATCGCGCCAGCACGGCGACGATCTTCCAGGATCACGCGCTAATCGAACGGCTTTCGGCGTTAGAAAATGTTCTGCTCGGGTTCGCGGACACGCGCCACCCGCTCACGCTGCTGCCCTGGTCCCGCGAGATGCGAAGGCGCGCGGCGGAGGCGCTCGCTACAGTCGGCCTGCTGCATCGGGCCCAATCGCGCGTGACGAAGCTGAGCGGCGGCGAGCGACAAAGGGTGGGCGTCGCGCGCGCCCTGGCGCGGCGATCCCCGCGTCGTACCAAACTTCGACCTTCCCGACGTCTTCCGGCGCCACCCCGTTTTGCGCCGGAGACGTGCGGACGACGATCGCGTGCGCCAGCATTTGCAAAGGGAGCGCTCGCTTTGCAGATGCGGGGGAAGAGGCGCGAGTTTCGAGAGCCGCGTCGGCGGCCGTTGGCGCAAGAGCGGCGCAGGCTAGCGCCAAAGCCAAGATGATGTTCTTGAGCGACGCGCCGCGCATTGCTCGCCTCCCTGGTTCTCATGTGATGTTTTTAGAAATTATTCATACGTTGTCCGCTGGAGATGCGCAAGTGCATGTCCCAGACAGACGGGCGACGACGCCTGCCTTTCGACCTGAGCCTCAAAGCGCGGCGATTGCGCAGGATGACGCCTCGAACATATAAGGTTCGCGAGGCTCAGACACGTCACTCCCGTGAGAAAGAACTTGCGCCCACTCGTATTGACGCAGGGCGACCCTAAAGGCGTCGGGCCAGAGATCATGCTCAAGGCTTTTTGCGCGCGCAGGCGCCTTGGGCTGGCGCCGTTCTTCGTCTTCGGCGACCCGGCGCTGCTCGCCAGAACCGCCGAAGCGCTCGGCCTCGGCGCCTCGGTTGAAACCGCATCCGCCGAAACCGCTTGTGCCGTCTTTGCGCGCGCGCTGCCGGTCGTTCCGCTCTCGTCAGGCGCTCCGGCGGCTGCGACGATCGAATCGATCGAGCGCGCCGTCGAGGCCGCGGCGCACGGCCGAGCGCGCGCCGTCGTGACCAATCCGATCTCCAAGGCGACGCTCTATGACGCCGGGTTCAAGCATCCCGGACACACCGAGTTTCTCGGCGCGCTCGCCAAGCGTCATTACGATCGCGACGCGACGCCGGTCATGATGCTCTGGTCGCAGGAGCTCGCGGTCGTCCCGATCACCATTCATGTCGCGCTCGCGCGCGTCCCGCAGCTGCTCACCAAGGAGCTCGTCGTCGCGACGGCGCGCATCGTGGCGCGCGACCTGCAGACGCGGTTCGGACTTGCGGCGCCGCGTCTCGCCATCGCGGGCCTCAATCCACATGCCGGCGAAGCCGGCGCCATGGGACGCGAGGAGATCGACGTCATCGCTCCTGCGATCGCGGAGCTGCGGGGAACAGGCGTCGACGCACGCGGGCCCTTCCCGGCCGACACGCTGTTCCACGCCGCTGCGCGCCGAGCCTATGACGTCGCGCTTTGTCCGACGCATGACCAGGCGCTGATCCCGATCAAGACGCTCGCCTTTGAGCGCGCCGTCAACGTCACGCTCGGCCTGCCGTTCTTCCGCGCCTCGCCCGATCACGGGGTCGCCTATGACATCGCCGGAAAGGGCGTCGCCGATCCCTCGAGCCTCATCGAGGCCATCCGGCTTGCGGACCGCATCACGGCATGAACGACGGCCTGCCGCCGCTGCGCGAGGTCGTCGCGCGCCACGGCCTCGACGCCCGCAAGGCGCTCGGACAGAATTTCTTGTTCGATCTCAATCTGACGGGGCGGATCGCCCGCGCCGCGGGGCCGCTCGCCGGCGCGACCGTGGTCGAGGTCGGCCCCGGTCCCGGCGGACTGACGCGCTCGCTGCTCGCCGAAGGCGCGGCCAAGGTCGTGGCCATCGAGCGCGACGCGCGCTGCCTGCCGGCGCTCGCGGAGATCGGCGCGGCTTATCCGGGCCGGCTCGCGATCATCGAAGGGGACGCGCTCACGCTCGACATCGCCGCCCTTGCGCAGGAGCATGGCGCGGGCGGGCCCTGGCGCGTCTGCGCCAATCTTCCTTACAACATCGCCACGCCGCTGCTCGCGCGCTGGCTCGAGGCGGAGCCCTGGCCGCCGCTCTTTGATCGCTTCGTGCTGATGTTCCAGCGCGAAGTGGCGCTGCGCATCGTCGCGACGCCGAAGCAGCGCGCCGACTACGGGCGGCTCGGCGTGCTCTGCGGCTGGCGAACGTCGGCGCGCATTCTCTTCGACGTGTCGCCCTCGGCCTTTACGCCGCCGCCACAGGTCACGTCCTCCGTCGTCGAGCTACGCCCGAACCCGACGCCCCTGCCCTGCTCGCGCGAGGCGCTCGCCCGCGTGACGCAAGCCGCCTTCGGCCAGCGCCGGAAAATGCTGCGCCAGAGCCTGAAGGGCCTGGGCGTGGATGCGGAAGCGTTGCTGGCGCAGGCCGACGTCGTCCCGACGCTGCGGGCGGAAGAAGTCTCGATCGCCGGCTTTACGGCGCTGGCGCAGGCGCTGACGCGGCTCGCCTCGTAACGCTCCCGCCAGCTTTTCGCCCAATTTGGCCAATAACCCGTCTTTTCCGCCCACAAGCGGGGGCTGCGCACGAGCGCCGCCCTCGCCTCAAGGAGGCAAAGACGCATTGACGAAACTGACGCTCGCGCTCGCCGCCGCCATGACATTCGCGACTCCCGGCTTCGCCGCGTCCTGGACCGGCAAGGCCTCCTACTACAGCCTCAAGGGTCGGACGGCGAGCGGCGCAAGGGTTGGTGGAATGACGGCGGCGCACCGCACGCTGCCCTTCGGCTCGCAGGCGCGCGTGACCAATCTGAAGAACAATCGAAGCGTCGTCGTGACCATCAACGACCGCGGCCCATTCAGGGGCGATCGCGTCATCGACGTTTCGTCCGGAGCGGCGGATGCGCTCGGCTTCCGCGCGGCGGGAACCGCGCAGGTGCGCGTCGAGGCGCTGCGCTGAATTGAGCCGTTCTCGCGCTCAGTGCTCGACCGTCGACCAGATCTCGCGCTTGACGAGATAGAGCAGCGCCGCAAACACGACGAGGAAGGCGAGCACGCCTCTGCCCAGACTCTTGCGCCGATCGAGATGCGGCTCGGCGGTCCACATCAGGAAGGCGGCGACGTCCTTCGCATATTGCTCGACCGTTTGCGGCGTCTTGTCGTCGTAGGTCACCACGCCGTCGGAAAGCGGCGGAACCATGCCGAGGCGCCGCCCCGGCATGTAGACGTTGTAATACTGCCCGTCTGGAAGCTTAACGTCCGCGGGCGCGTCGCGATAGCCTTGCAAGAGCGACGCGATGTAGTCGACGCCCGCCTCCTGATAGGAGAGCCCCGGAAGGGCGTCGAAGAGGAAGGTCGGGAAGCCGCGGTGGTATCCGCGCGCCTTGGCGAGCACCGACATGTCCGGCGGATAGGCGCCGTTGAGCTGCGCCCGCGCCGCCTGCTCATTTGCGAAAGGCGGCGGAAAATAATCGCTTGGGCGGCCTGGCCGCTCGAAATAGTCGCCCTTGTCGTTCGGACCATCCTTGATCTTGTACGAAGCGGCGATCGACTTCACCTCGGCCTCGGAATAGCCCGGACCGCCAGGTTCGCCGAGCGAGCGGAACGCCACGAGCTGCATCGAATGACAGTTCGAGCACACCTCCCGATAGACTTTGAAGCCGCGCCGCAGCTGGTCCTGGTCGTATTTTCCCATCACGCCGGCGAAGCTCCACGGGAACGCAAGCGGCCTTTCCTCCGGCTCGGGCTTTTTCTCGCCCCCGGAACCTTCCGCGCAAAGCCCCGCCTGCGGCGTGAGCGCCGCCAGTGCGAACGCCGCGGAAAGCAGGAACGCCCACCAGTGAGACGAGGCGCGATTAGCCATGGGCGGCTTCCTCCACGGGCGCTGATTTCGCGGCGATCGAGGCGGCGACGGATGCGGGCTCCGGCTCCGGCTTTTCAAACTTCGGCAGCAGGGGCAGGATGACGAGGAAGAAGAGGAAATAGAGGCCGGAGAGGATCCGTGCGGAGATCAGGAAGGCGCCCTCCGGCGGCTGCGCGCCCAGATAGCCAAGGCCAAGGCAGATGGCGACGAAAACCCAGAAGAAAATTCGAAACAGCGGGCGATAGCGCGCCGACTTGACCTTGGAGCGATCGAGCCAGGGCAGCGCCGCCACGATGAGCACGGCGGCGAACAGCGCGATCACGCCGAGGAGCTTGTTCGGAATGGCGCGCAGGATCGCGTAGAAGGGCAGGAAATACCACTCGGGCACGATGTGCGCCGGCGTCGAGAGCGGATTGGCCTCGATGTAATTGTCGGGGTGGCCGAGGTAGTTCGGCACGAAGAAGGTCATCCAGGCGTAGAGCGCCAGGAAGACGCCGATGGCGAAGGCGTCCTTGAACGTCGCATAGGGCGTGAAGGGCACGGTCTCCTTCTCGACGTCCTTCACTTCGACGCCGGTCGGATTGTTCTGTCCCGTGACATGCAACGCCCAGACATGCAGCGCGACCACTGCGCAGATGATGAAGGGCACGAGATAATGCAATGCGAAGAAGCGGTTCAGCGTGGGATTGTCCACCGAGAAGCCGCCGAGGAGCCAGCTCGTGATCGAATTGCCGACGACGGGAATGGCCGAGAACAGATTGGTGATCACCGTCGCGGCCCAAAACGACATCTGTCCCCATGGCAGCACATAGCCCAGAAAGCCCGTCGCCATCATGAGCGCGAAGATGACGACGCCCAGGATCCACAAGAGCTCGCGCGGCTCCTTGTAGGAGCCGTAGTAGAGCCCGCGGAACATGTGCAGATAGACGGCCAGGAAGAACAAAGAGGCGCCGTTCGCATGCGCGTAGCGCAAGAACGCCCCCCAGTTCACATCGCGCATGATGTGCTCGATCGAGGCGAAGGCCAGCGCGGTGTCCGGCTCGTAGTGCATCGCGAGCACGACGCCCGTGAGGATCTGCGCCACCAGCATGAAGGAGAGGATGGCGCCAAACGTCCACATGTAGTTGAGGTTCTTCGGCGTCGGATAGGCCACGAAGCTCTCGTGCATGAAGCTCAGGATCGGGAGCCGCCGCTCCAGCCAGCGGGCGAAGGCGCTTTTCGGCGTGTATTTCGAGGATCCGCTCATGGCGCTCTCTTTAGTGACGCTGGGGTTCCGCGGTCGCGACGACGGTTTAGCCAATCCGGATCTTCTTGTCGGAAAGGAACGCGTATTTCGGCACCTCAAGATTGCTGGGGGCGGGACCGCTGCGAATGCGTCCGGAAGTATCGTAGGTCGAACCGTGACACGGGCAGAACCAGCCGTCGAACTCGCCCTCGTGTCCGAGCGGAATGCAGCCGAGATGCGTGCAGACGCCAACGACGACGAGCCATTCCGACTTCTGAACGCGCTTCGAGTCGGGTTCGGGGTCGGGCAGCACATTGAGCGGGACGTTTTCGGCCGAGGCGATTTCCTCAGGCGTGCGGCGGCGCACGAAAACCGGCTTGCCGCGCCACTTTACGGTGACGATTTGACCAGGAACGATCGCCGTCAGATCGATCTCGATCGAGGCGAGCGCGAGCGTCGACGCATCAGGGTTCATCTGATCGACGAGCGGCCAGACGACGCCAGCTCCCGCAACCGCGGCCATCGCGGCGGCGCTGAGGAAGAGAATGTCGCGGCGCCGCGGCTCCGTCATCGTGATCTCGCTCACTCGGGTCTTCCTTCTTGCGGCTCGCCGCGCCTCGGCCGCCCCGCGCCCAAAGCGGCGACAGTGCGGGGTTTGAAACGCATTTCGGGCCGCCTGTAAAGAGCGCGAAGCCCACGACAGTTCAAGCCTCTATTTTTTTTGCCCCGCGCGAAGCGGCGCGCCGATCGCCTTGCGCGTCGCCGCCGATGCGCCCGCAAAAGGCCGCATTGCGCCCGAAAACTCCGCCGTCGCACGCCGGCCGAGACCATTCGTCGCAGGCTTTTATACCAATGACCACGCCCGCCGATCCTCGTCTCGCCCTCGCGCTCTATCAGCCGGACATCGCGCAGAACGCAGGGACAATCTTGCGCACCTGCGCCTGCCTTGGATTCGAAGCTTTGCTGATCGGGCCGGCGGGCTTTGCGACCGACGACAAGCGCATGCGGCGCGCCGGCATGGACTATCTCGACCAGGTGGCGCTGATACGGCTCGCTTCCTTCGACGCTTTCGAGAGCTGGCGATCGTCGCTGCCGCAGCGACGGCGTCTCGTGCTGCTCTCGACCAAAGCGGAGTCGTCCTATATCGACTTCAGCTTTGAGCCGGGCGACATATTGATGCTCGGACGCGAGTCCGCGGGCGTCCCCGCCGAGGTGGCCGCACGCGCGGATTTTGCGATCAAAATTCCAATGCGCCCGGGTCTGCGCTCGCTCAACGTCGCCGTCGCTGGAGCGATCGTGGCCGGCGAGGCGTTACGGCAGTTGCGGCAGAAGGGTTGAAAGGCGGGCTGCTGACGACAATCCTTGCGAGCGTTTTGGCGCGATCGAAACGGGGCGCGGCGATGGCTAAGAGCCAGACGCCGCCACGCCATCCCTGGCCTGGCCTCGCTACGCACCGCCTGGCGACAAGGCGTGTGCGGTCTCGATCAGTTGAGATCGAACGGCGCTCGACACTGCTCAAGCCTCGGAATCATTCTCTGCGATTGACGCGCCGCCGGCCTAAACTCTACTTTGTCTATCGAAGACTATCTAAGATCCGCCGGCTTTCGGCGCAGGGCGCGGCCTCGGGCCTGCCTCAAAGCCGCCCCTTGCGTTCCACCCTGTCGAGACCACCATGCGATCCCCTCTATCGAAGCTCCTCCTCCTCACGCTCGGCGCGGCGACGCCGATCCCTGGCGGCGCGCGCGCGGCGGATTTGCCGAAGCCGGCGCCGCCCTTCGCCGGAGTCTTGGCCGACACGCGTGAGAAATCCACGCCGGCCTTTCCGCAACCGGTCCAGGCCCCCAAGGGCGCGCCCAACGTCCTGCTGATCCTGCTCGACGACGTGGGCTTTTCCGCCTCCTCCACCTTTGGCGGCGCGGCGCAGACGCCGGAACTGGACAAGCTCGCCGCGCAGGGCCTGCGCTACAACCAGTTCCACACAGCGGCGATCTGCTCGCCGACCCGCGCCTCGCTGCTCACGGGGCGCAACCACCACCAGGTGGGCTTCGGCAATCTCGCCGACATCGCGACCGGCTATCCGGCCTATAACTCGGTCTGGCCGAAAGAAACTGCGTCGATTGCCGAAGTCTTGCGGCTCAACGGCTACAGCACCGCCGCCTTCGGCAAATGGCACAACACGCCGGTCTGGGAAATCTCGCCGACGGGCCCGTTCGACCACTGGCCGACGGGGCTTGGCTTTGAATATTTTTACGGCTTCCTCGCCGGGGAGACAAGCCAATGGGAGCCGCAGCTCTACCGCAACACGGTCGCGGTCGAGCCGCCGAAAAAGCCCGAGCAGGGCTATCATCTCACGAGCGATCTGGTCGACGATGCGGTCAAATGGCTGCACAACCACGAAGCGCTCGCGCCGGAAAAACCATTCTTCCTTTATTTCGCGACCGGCGCCACCCACGCGCCGCATCACGTGCCGAAGGAGTGGATCGACAAATACAAGGGCCGGTTCGACGAAGGCTGGGACAAGGCGCGAGAGGACTGGTTCAAGCGGCAGAAGGAGCTCGGCGTCATCCCCGCCAACGCCGAGCTGACGCCGCGTCCGGAAGGCTTGCCCGCCTGGGCTTCGCTAAGCGCGGATCAGAAAAAGCTCTACGCCCATCAGATGGAGGTCTACGCCGGCTTCCTCTCCCACACCGATCATGAGATCGGCCGCTTGCTGCAGGCGCTCGCCGACGAGGGACGCGCCAGGGACACGCTGGTCCTCTATATCGTCGGCGACAATGGCGGCAGCGCCGAGGGGGGGCTGAACGGTTCGGACAGCAATCAGGGCACCTTGCAGGGCGCGAACACCGAGGTGGCGTTCCAGCTGCAGCATCTCTCCGATCTCGGCAGCCCGCTCTATGATAATCATTACGCTGCCGGCTGGTCTTGGGCGACGACAACGCCGTTCCAGTGGATGAAGCAGATCGCCTCGCATTTCGGCGGCACACGCAATCCGCTGGTCGTCTCCTGGCCCGGCCACGTCGCCCATCCGGAAGCGATCCGTAGCCAGTTCAGCCATGTCAATGACATCGCGCCGACGATCTGCGCCGCGGCGGGCGTCGCATTTCCGAGCAAGGTCAATGGCGTCGCTCAGGTTCCGCTGGAGGGCGACAGCCTGCTGCCGAGCTTTGCCGATCCCGACGCGAAAAACGCCCATACGAGGCAATATTTTGAAATCTTCGGCAATCGCGCCATCTACAAGGACGGCTGGGTCGCGGGAACCCGCCGCTATGCGCCCTGGGAAGCCTTCACCAACATCACGAAGCTGTTTCGCGGCGGCTTCGAGAACGACGTCTGGGAACTGTACCATATCGACGAGGACTTTTCCGAAGCCCATGACCTCGCGAAGCAGAATCCGCAAAAGCTTGCCGAGCTCAAGGCAGAGTTCGACAAGGAAGCGCGGCGCAACGGCGTCTATCCGCTCGTGCCGATCCCCGAGCCGGACAAGTTCCCGACGCCCGTGCTCGGCAAGACTCATTTCGTCTATTACGGCGGCGTCGACCGCCTGCCGACGAGGGTTGCGCCCGAGCTCGGCGCGCGCAGCCACAGGCTGACCGCGGTGATCGACAACGTCGACGGCAAAGCCGAAGGCGTGATCGTCGCGCACGGGGGAAGGCACGGCGGCTTCACGCTGTTCGTCAAGGACGGCAAGCTTGTCTACGAGGCCAACACTTTCGGCCAGACCCACGAACAGATCGCGTCGAGCAAGCCTCTGCCCAAAGGCAAGGTCACGATCGTCTATGAATTCGAGGTCGACTTTTCGCTGGTCCAGGCCGCCAAGGGCTTGCTGTCCTCAGCCCTGCTCGCCAAGACGCGCCCGGGCCAGGCGAAGCTGACGGTCGGCGGAGAACTGGTCGCCAGCGGCCGCCTCACCAATTTCGGCGGCTTCCGCAGCGCCGGAACCGAGACGCTGGACATTGGCAAGGATCTGGGATCGCCGGTGTCCTCGGACTATGAATCCCCCTTCGCCTTCACCGGCAAGGTCGAGAAGGTCGAGGTCGACGTGCAGCCGTGAGCGTGGCGCGGCGGCGCGCGGGCGCGGCGCTCGGCGCTCCCCTCGCTTTCTCAAAGGTTCCCGCTCCTCGCCAGCCCCTCACAGCCGCGCGCCGCGCGAAATATTTCGCCCGCGGGCGAATTCGGCGAAATCCATCGGGCCCTTTCCCGCACGCTGCAGCCGCAGAAGCCTTAACGCGCCGTCGCCGCAGGCGATGAGGCCCGCATCGTCGAGCGCAAGGCCCAGATCGCCCGAGCCAGGCTCGACGCGCGTCCGCCAGACCTTCACGCGCTCGACGCCCGCGCCGAGATCCGCCTCGAAGAAGGCGCCGGGCGTCGGGTTCAGCCCGCGCACGAGATCATGCAGCGCCTGCGCCGGGCGCGCCCAGTCCAGGCGCGCCTCGGCCTTGTCGATCTTTTGCGCGTAGGTCACGCCCTCAGCGCTCTGCGGCGTGAATTCGAGCGCCCCCTGCGCCAGCGCGTCGAGCGCGTCGGCCATGAGCTGCGCGCCGAGCTTCGCAAGCGTTTCATAGAGCTCGCCGCCGGTCGTCTCCGGCCCGATCGCGACGCGCGCCTCGCAAGCGACGGGGCCGGTGTCCAGCCCCTCCTCCATGTGCATGACGCCTGCTCCGGTCTCGGCGTCGCCGGCGATGATGGCCCGCTGCACCGGCGCGGCGCCCCGCCAGCGCGGCAGGAGAGAGCCATGCAGATTGAGGCAGCCGAAGCGCGGCGCTTCGAGAAAAGCGCGCGGCAGCAGCAGGCCGTAGGCGGCGACGACGGCGACGTCGCTGTGCAGAGCCGCAAAGCTCTCGGCCTCGGCCTGCGACCGCAGGCTACGCGGGGATCTGACTTGGAGACCGAGACGCTCGGCCAAAACTTGCGTCGGAGACTTGCGCGGCTCCATGCCGCGCCCTGCGGGGCGCGGAGGCTGCGTATAGACCGCCGCGATCTCGTGTCCGCGAAGATGGAGCTCGCTCAACAGGGGCGTCGCGAATTCCGGCGTCCCCATGAAGACGAGGCGCATTAAGCCTCGGCGCTTTCATTTTGCTCGACCCGCGCCCGCGCCGCGACGGCTTCGTGCTTGGCGGCCTTCGCAAATTTCTTGACGACCCTGTCACGCTTCAGTCGCGACAGATGGTCGATGAACAAGCCCCCGTCGAGGTGATCGAGTTCGTGCTGCACGACCGTCGCGAGGAGGCCGTCGGCGTCAAATTCGCGCAGCGCGCCCTCGCGATCGAGATGACGCACGCGCACGCGCGCCGGGCGCTGGACGTCCTCGAAATAGTCGGGCACCGAGAGGCAGCCTTCCTGATAGACGCCGAGCTCCTCGCTGACCCAGATGATTTCGGGATTGACAAGGAAAAGCGGATTGCGCGGCTCCTCCGTCTTCTTCGCGGTGTCAATGACCACGGCGCGGATCGCGGCGCCGACCTGGATCGCGGCCAGTCCGACTCCGGGCGCGTCGTACATGGTCTCGAGCATGTCGTCGAGCAGGGTGAGGAGCTTCGCATCGATGCGCTCGACCGGCGCAGAGATCAGTCGAAGCCTAGGGTCTGGCAAGGTGAGAATGGGGAGCAGCGCCATCGCTTTCGCCGGGCTTTGAGTTTCATTTGAGATAGGCGCGCGCGCGCCGTTCGTCAAATCGCAACTGGCGGGGCGCTTCCGTCCGCGCCAGCTAGCGCCAGTTGAACGAAATTCAAAGAATTTGATTCAGATTCGGCGCTTTGAGGAAACGATTTGCGGGCTTTTGTCATCTAGATCCTAGGTTACACGCAATCTTCCAGCAATGAGGGCGAAAATGAAGGGCGCCTGGCGTATGAAGAGAGACTATTTGCCGTCTCCTGCCGGCCAGGACGAGCAGCGTCGGGCGGATCGCAGGGCCACTTTCGCGGACGTCTGGGTCGACCCGGGCGGAACCGCCCCGGCGACGGCCCACAAGCTGCTGAACATATCTGCGAGCGGCGCCAAGCTCGCCGTTCCGGACGGCTTCGCGCCGCCGGAGAACTTCGTCCTGCATTTCGGCAGCGCCACTCACTTCGCCAAGGTCGTATGGAGGACCCACGCGGCGATCGGCGTCAAATTCGAAAAGCCGCAGATCAAGGTGGTCTCAGAGTGAGCGGCTCCGGGGAGGCGCCCGCGCCAGGGCGCCTCTTCCTCGACGCCGCCGCCGATTTGAGCAAGGCCCCCGGGCCGGATCACCAACGCGCTCGCCCCCCTGGCGGGATCGCCAGCGTGACTGTGGGGGACTGCGACGCTTCGCAGACTTGAGACGCTTCTAAAACGGTATATGTTCCATGGGCGGGAGGCGCGCACGCCACAGGAAAGGGCCGCCGATGGCGCAAATGATCTTCTCTGATCGGTCGCAGACCAAAGCTCGTCTGGACGGGGCGACAGTCGCCTTGGCGTTGGCGCTGTTCATTTCGCCGTGGCTCCTGGATTTTTCGGGACTGGCTATAGCCTCGGTGCTGGCGTGGGTCGGCGCGGCCGTGATCGGCGTCGCCGCGGTGGCGGCGAGCAGACACTTCGCAGCCTGGGAAGAATGGCTCATCTGCATAACCGCTGCAGCGCTCATTGTCGCGCCTTGGGCGCTCGACTTCCGCTACCTGAACAGCGCCGCGGCCGCCTTCGTCGGCGTGGGCTCGTTCGTGCTGGCTATTTC
>DATHCI010000061.1:0-22872 GCA_035319645.1 Methylocystis sp.
GATTGCGGCCCTTGCCGGCGGCGCGCTTCTTGACCGAGAAAGTGCCGAAGCCGACGAGGCGAACCTCCTCGCCCTTCTTCAGCGCCTTGGTGATGCCGTCGATCGTCGCGTCGAGCGCAGCGGCAGCCGCGGCCTTGGACGTGTCCGTCGCTTCGGCGATGTGCTCGACGAGTTCCAGTTTGTTGACCATGGCGTGTTCCTTCTTCCTGGCGCCGGAAATCTGCCGTCCGCCCACGAATTCCATGCGGGGCGCAAGAATCAGCGACATCCAGTCGGGGCAGACGGTGAATCCGAATCGCAGCGATTGCAAGGGCTCCAGAGCCGCTATGCGCAAAAATCCCCGAGGAACCGGGAATTTGGCTGTGGGTTAGGCGTAGATCGCCCAAAAATCCGGGTCTGGCGTCGCCTGCTGCATGAGATGGGCGCAAAAAAGAGCCCGCGTCGCAGGCGCGACGCGGGCCGTCTCTGATGGAACGAAGGGATCGCGGCTAGTGGGCGCGCACGCCCGCGGTTTCCTCGTCGACGGCGTCATGCGCCGCGAGCGCCGCCGGCGGCTCGTGCCAGACGATGGGCGAGGGCTGCGACACAAGGGCGTGCTTGAGCACCTCCTCCATGCGCGCGACGGGCACGATCTCCAGCTCGTTCTTCACGTTGTCGGGGATCTCGGCCAAGTCCTTCGCGTTCTCTTCCGGGATCAGCACCTTCTTGAGGCCGCCGCGCAACGCCGCGAGCAGCTTCTCTTTCAGCCCGCCGATCGGCAGCACGCGTCCGCGCAAGGTGATCTCGCCGGTCATGGCGATCTCGCGACGCACCGGAATGCCGGTCATCACCGAGACGATCGCTGTCGCCATGGCGACGCCCGCCGACGGGCCGTCCTTCGGCGTCGCGCCTTCGGGCACGTTCACGTGGATGTCGCGGCGATCGAAGAGCGGCGGCTCCAGGCCGAAGTCGACGGCGCGCGAGCGCACGTAGGACGCCGCCGCGGAGATCGACTCCTTCATGACGTCGCGCAGATTGCCGGTGACCGTCATGCGGCCTTTGCCCGGCATCATGACGCCTTCGATCGTCAGCAGCTCGCCGCCGACCTCCGTCCAGGCGAGGCCCGTGACGGCGCCCACCTGATCCTCGAGCTCGGCTTCGCCGTAACGATATTTCGGCACGCCGAGATAGTCGCCGATATTCGCCTCGGTGACGACGACCTGCTTGCCCTTCTCGCCCGCGAGCAGGATCTCCTTGACCGCCTTGCGCGTCAGATTGGAGATCTCGCGCTCGAGATTGCGCACGCCCGCCTCGCGCGTGTAGCGGCGAACCAGCGTCTTCAGCGCCTCGTCCTCGATGCGCCACTCGTCCGGCTCGAGGCCGTGCTTCTTGATGGCGTTCGGGATGAGGTGCTTGCGCGCGATCTCCGCCTTCTCGTCCTCAGTGTAGCCGGCGATGCGGATGATCTCCATGCGGTCCATCAGCGCCGGCGGGATGTTGAGCGTGTTCGCCGTCGTCACGAACATCACGCCCGAGAGATCGTAATCGACCTCGAGGTAATGATCATTGAAGGAGACGTTCTGCTCGGGGTCGAGCACCTCGAGCAGCGCCGAGGACGGATCGCCGCGGAAGTCCATGCCCATCTTGTCGATCTCGTCGAGCAGGAAGAGCGGGTTGGACGTTTTCGCCTTGCGCATCGACTGGATGATCTTGCCGGGCATCGAGCCGATATAGGTGCGGCGATGTCCGCGGATCTCCGCTTCATCCCGCACGCCGCCGAGCGACATGCGCACGAACTCGCGCCCCGTCGCCCTGGCGATCGACTTCCCGAGCGAGGTCTTGCCGACGCCGGGCGGGCCGACGAGGCACAGGATCGGGCCTGCGAGACGATTGGCGCGCGTCTGCACGGCGAGATATTCGAGGATGCGCTCCTTGACTTTCTCGAGACCGAAATGATCCGCGTCGAGCACGCCCTGCGCCGACGGCAGATCCTTCTTGACCTTGGAGCGCTTGCCCCACGGAATCGAGAGCAGCCAGTCGAGATAGTTGCGCACGACGGTCGCTTCCGCCGACATTGGCGACATCTGGCGCAGCTTCTTGAGCTCGCCGGTCGCCTTGTCGCGCGCCTCCTTGGAGAGCTTGGTGCTCTTGATGCGCTCCTCGAGCTCGGCGAGATCGTCCTTGCCGTCCTCGTCGCCAAGCTCCTTCTGGATCGCTTTCATCTGCTCGTTGAGATAGTACTCGCGCTGAGTCTTCTCCATCTGCCGCTTGACGCGCGTGCGAATGCGCTTCTCGACCTGCAGCACTGAGATCTCGCTCTCCATGAGCGCGAGGCACTTCTCGAGCCTGCGCGCGACATTGGGCGTCTCGAGCACTTCCTGCTTGTCGGCGATCTTGACCGAGATGTGCGAGGCCACCTTGTCCGCGAGCTCGGAGAAGTCGTCGATCTGCGACAGCGCGCCGACCACCTCGGGCGAGACGCGCTTGTTGAGCTTCACATAATTCTCGAACTCCGAGACGACGGAGCGCCCGAGCGCCTCGACTTCCACAGGCGCTTCGATCTCGTCGCCGAGAACTTCGGCTTCCGCCTCATAGAAATCATCCGTGCGCGTATAGCGGTGAATGCGGACGCGCGCCTTGCCCTCGACGAGCACCTTCACCGTTCCGTCGGGGAGCTTCAGCAGGTTGAGCACATTCGCCAGCGTGCCGACGGTGTAGATGGCGCTCGTCGCCGGATCGTCGTCCTGAGAATTCTTTTGCGTCGCGAGCAGGATCGGACGATCGCTCATCGTCACTTCTTCCAGCGCGCGAATGGATTTTTCGCGCGCGACGAAGAGCGGCACGATGATATGCGGGAATACGACAATATCGCGCAATGGCAGCACGGGGAAGCTTTCGACGCTTCCAGGCGTTATGGCATTACGTTTCTCGCTGGTCATTTGTTTCTTCCTGGCGTCTCGGTCCGGGCTTCGGTCGATCTTTGATAAAGCAATTTCTGCGCCGCGCTCCCAATCACCGCGATGCTTGCGAAGGCTCCACCACACCGCAAGATGGGGAAGGCGCGCCTCATTTCAAGACGCGCAAGCCTGCTCGCGCGGCGCAATCACAAGCGATCACGCGCGCTGCACGAGACTCTCGAGGAAACAGAAGTCGCGAACACTTGCGCGAACTCTTCGTTCGCTCACCAAATCGGGACGACGCTTCACGCGCTCGCGCCGCCCGCCATCTCGCCACGCTCTGCATAAATATAGAGCGGGCGCGCCTTGCCTTCGACAACCTCGGGACCGATGACGACTTGCTCGACGCCCTCAAGCCCGGGGAGATCGAACATGGTGTCGAGCAGAATGCCCTCCATGATCGAGCGCAGGCCGCGCGCGCCGGTGCGACGCTCGATGGCTTTTTTCGCGACTGCAGAGAGAGCTTCGTCCTGGAAGGTCAAGTCGGTGTTCTCCATCTCGAACAGGCGCTGGTATTGCTTGACGAGCGCGTTCTTCGGCTCGGTCAGGATGCGCTTCAACGCCGCCTCGTCGAGATCCTCGAGCGTCGCAATGACCGGCAGACGTCCAACGAACTCGGGAATGAGTCCGAACTTCAGCAGGTCTTCCGGCTGCACCTGGCGGAAGATGTCGCCCGTGCGGCGCTCGTCCGGCGCCTGCACATTGGCGGCGAAGCCGATCGAGGTGTTGCGTCCCCGCGCCGAGATGATCTTCTCGAGCCCCGCGAAGGCGCCGCCGCAGATGAAGAGGATGTTGGTCGTGTCGACCTGCAAGAACTCCTGCTGCGGATGCTTGCGCCCGCCCTGCGGCGGCACGGAGGCGATGGTGCCCTCCATGATCTTGAGCAGCGCTTGCTGAACGCCTTCGCCCGACACGTCGCGCGTGATCGAGGGGTTGTCGGACTTGCGCGAGATCTTGTCGATCTCGTCGACGTAGACGATGCCGCGCTGCGCCCGCTCGACATTGTAGTCGGAGGCCTGCAGCAGCTTGAGGATGATATTCTCCACGTCCTCGCCGACATAGCCCGCTTCGGTGAGCGTCGTCGCGTCGGCCATGGTGAAGGGGACGTCGAGAATGCGCGCGAGCGTCTGCGCGAGCATGGTCTTGCCGACGCCGGTCGGGCCGATGAGCAGGATGTTGGACTTGGCGAGCTCGACGTCGTTGTGCTTGGCGGCGTGATTGAGGCGCTTGTAATGATTGTGCACCGCGACAGAGAGAACGCGCTTCGCCTGCGCCTGCCCAATCACATAGTCGTCGAGGACCTTGCAGATCTCGCGCGGCGTCGGAATGCCGTCGCGCTGCTTCACGAGCGCGGTCTTGTTCTCCTCGCGGATGATGTCCATGCAGAGCTCGACGCATTCGTCGCAGATGAACACCGTCGGGCCAGCGATAAGCTTGCGCACCTCATGCTGGCTCTTGCCGCAAAAGGAGCAGTAAAGCGTGTTCTTCGAGTCGCTGCCGCCGACTTTGCTCATCTTGTTCTCCTGTAGCCGGCTCGCCCGACGATTCGAGACCACCGGTCGAGGCTATCCCCCTGCGCCTAACAATTCGTGCAAGTCTGATGCCGACGCCGACCCCGCATCGGCGTCCGCCGACCGCTCCACTACCGGCGTTCTCGAGATCCCACACCAAATCGCAGATTGCAACGGGACTGGAGCCCGCGTCAATATTTAAAGCGCGCGGCGCAGTTTCGCCATATACCGCCCGTCACGCCAGCCGCTTTTCCACGCGCGCCAGCCGCAATCGGAACGCGTCCGGCATGCCGCTGCCGAGCAAAGGTCTCAAATAGTAACGGAAAGCATCCGTCACGTCCGTCCTGCTCGACGACAAGAATTCGTCAGGCATCGTTTTCGTTTTTGCTGCAATTTCCGCAAGCGGCGTGAGCCGATAGTCGACGGAATAGAAGCCCGTGCGGTGAATCGTCACGCTGCCGTCACGTTGGCCCCAGATCGCAAACTGGACTGCTTTTTCGCCGACTTCGCGCGCCTCGCGCTGGTCGACGTCCGACACGCAGCCGACGAAGCTGCGCTGCAGGTAGCCGAAAGTGTCGGCGCGGACACGTTTGAAGCCGAGGCGCGTCCTGACGAGGTCGGTGAGTTCGTCCGCCAGCGCCCCGCCGCCCAGATGCACGTTGCCGTGAGCGTCGCGCTCGACCGTCTCGGCGAGCTTTTCGGCGACCGGCTGGCCGCTCTCGTCGCACACGCCCTCGGAGACCGCGACGACGCAGCGGCCGAGCCGCTCCATCGAGTCCTTCACGCCGGCGAGGAACTGGTCGACGACAAAAGGGCGTTCCGGCACGTAGATGAGATGCGGGCCGTCGTCGGGGAACTTCTTTCCGAGCGCCGAGGCTGCGGTCAGGAAGCCCGCGTGCCGACCCATGACGACGCCGATGTAGACGCCGGGCAGCGCCGAATTGTCCAGATTGGCGCCCGCGAAAGCCTGCGCCACAAAGCGCGCCGCCGACGGGAAGCCGGGCGTGTGGTCGTTGACCATGAGATCGTTGTCGATCGTTTTCGGAATATGAACGGCGCGCAGCGGATAGCCGTGGTTCCTGGCTTCCTCGGAGACGATGCGCACCGTGTCGGAACTGTCGTTGCCGCCGATATAGAAGAAACAGCCGATCTTATGCGCCTGTAGAACCTTGAAGATCTCCTGGCAATATTTGATGTCGGGCTTGTCGCGCGTCGAGCCTAGCGCCGACGACGGCGTATTCGCGACGAGCTCCAAATTATGCGTCGTCTCTTGCGTGAGGTCGGCGAACTCCTCGTTGATGATCCCGCGCACGCCGTGCATTGCGCCATAGACGCGCTCGACCTCCCGAAACTTGCGCGACTCGAGCACCGCCCCGACGAGCGACTGATTGATGACGGCGGTCGGGCCGCCGCCCTGCGCGACCAGGACCTTGGTGAAGTCGATGGCGGACATTAATCGCTCCGAGTCGATTGGAGGAAGGCAATCGGCAGTAGGCGGTCGGCAATAAGCAGTTAAGAGCCGAGGGGACTTACGCAGCCGACGACTGCCGACTGCCTATTGCCGACTGCCGCTCTCAAACCAAAGCCCCGTGACAGTGCTTGTATTTCTTGCCCGAGCCGCAAGGGCAGGCCTCATTGCGGCCGACCTTGCCCCAGGTGGCGGGATTTTGCGGATCGCGCGGCGCGTTCGGGGCCGGCGCGGGCGCCGAGAAGTCGATCGCCGCGAGCCTCGCGTTGAGCTCCGCAAGCGAAGCTTGCTCGCTCACGCCGCCCAGGCCCTCGGGCGCCGGATGCGCCATCTGCATCGGCGGCAGCTCCATTGGCGCGGAGGGCGGCGCCTCGAAGGCCACGTCGACGCGCATGAGCTGACTCGTCACGCGCTCGTCCCAATGCGCAAGCAGCGACTTGAACAGCTCATAGGCCTCGGACTTGTATTCGTTGAGGGGATCGCGCTGGGCCATGCCGCGCCAGCCGATGACCTGACGCAGGTGATCCATCACCACGAGGTGGTCGCGCCAGAGCAGGTCGAGCGACTGCAGCACGACCTGCTTCTCGATCATGCGCTGGATCGCCGGCGTGTTCTTTTCGACGCGCGTCGCATAGGCCTCATTGGCCGCAGAGAGCAGCCTCTCGCGGATCTCCTCGTCCGCGATGCCTTCCTCCGCCGCCCATCCGGCAAGAGGCGGGTCGATGTTGAGCAGCGCCTGCGTCTCATCGGTCAGTCCCGCGACGTCCCAGGCCTCGGCATAGGCGTCACGCGGAATGTGGCGTTGGATGAGCGTGTTGACGACATCCTCGCGCATGTCGGCGACCTGCTCTTCGACGCTCTCGTCATGCATGATCTCGCGCCGGCGCTCGAACACGACCTTGCGCTGGTCGTTCATCACATTATCGTATTTGAGCACGTTCTTGCGCATGTCGAAGTTGCGCGCTTCGACCTTCTGCTGCGCCTTCTCGAGCGCCTTGTTGATCCAGGGATGGACGATCGCCTCGCCGGGCTGCAGGCCGAGCTTGACGAGCATGGAGTCGAGGCGCTCGGAGCCGAAGATGCGCATGAGGTCGTCTTCGAGCGAGAGGTAGAATTTCGAGCGTCCCGGATCGCCCTGGCGGCCCGAGCGCCCGCGCAGCTGGTTGTCGATGCGGCGGCTCTCGTGGCGTTCGGTGCCGATGATGTAGAGCCCGCCGGCGTCGATCGCCTGCTCCTTGAAGCGCGCAACCTCCGAGCGGATCTCCGCTTCCTTGGCGTGGAGCGCGTCGCCTTCGAGCCCGGCGCATTCCTGCGCGACGCGCATCTCGACATTGCCGCCGAGCTGGATGTCGGTGCCGCGGCCCGCCATGTTCGTCGCGACCGTGATCATGCCCGGAACGCCGGCTTCGGCGACGATATAGGCCTCGAGCTCATGGAAGCGCGCGTTGAGCACGGCGAACAGCTTGGAGGGTTTGCCGGCGCGCGCCGCCTGATAGAGTTGCGGCAGGGCCTTGGGATCAGAGAAGTCGATCTGCCGATAGCCGCGCTTCGTCAGGAACGCCGCGAGCTGCTCGGACTTCTCGATCGAGGTCGTGCCGACGAGCAGCGGCTGCAGCGCGCCGCTGGCCGCTTCGATCTCTTCCGCGATCGCCGTGAGCTTCTCGGCTGCGGTGCGATAGACCTCGTCGTCTTCGTCAGCGCGCTTGACCGGGCGATGGGTTGGGATCTCGACCACGTCGAGCTTGTAGATCTCGGCGAACTCCAGCGCCTCGGTCGACGCGGTGCCGGTCATGCCGGCGAGCTTCTTGTAGAGGCGGAAATAGTTCTGGAACGTGATCGACGCCATCGTCACGTTCTCGGGCTGAATCGTGACGTGCTCCTTGGCCTCCAGCGCCTGGTGGAGCCCTTCCGAGTAACGCCGGCCCGGCATCATGCGCCCGGTGAATTCGTCGATGATGACGACCTCGCCCTTGCGCACGATGTAGTCCTTGTCGCGCTGGAACAGCTTATGCGCGCGCAGCGCCTGATTGACGTGATGCACGAGCGTCACATTCTGCGCCTCATAGAGCGCGCCGTCAGTCAGGACTCCGGCCTCGCGCAGCAGCTCTTCCATGTGCTCGTTGCCGGCGTCGGACAGGTTCACGGCCCGCTGCTTCTCGTCGACTTCGTAGTCCTCCTTCGCAAGCCGCGGCAGCAGCCCGTCGATCGCGATATACAGGTCGGAGCGGTCGTCGATCGCGCCCGAAATGATAAGGGGCGTGCGCGCTTCGTCGATCAAGATCGAGTCGACTTCGTCGACGATGGCGAAGGCGTGCCCGCGCTGCACCATCTGGGCGAGCTCATACTTCATATTGTCGCGCAGATAATCGAAGCCGTATTCGTTATTGGTGCCGTAGGTGATGTCGCAGGCGTAGGCGGCCTTGCGCTCCTCGTCGGAGAGGTCGTGGATGATGACGCCGACGCTCATGCCGAGGAAGTTGTAAATTTTCCCCATCCAGTCGGCGTCGCGCTTGGCGAGATAGTCGTTGACGGTGACGACGTGAACGCCTTCGCCCCTCAGAGCGTTGAGATAGACGGCGAGCGTCGCGACGAGCGTCTTGCCCTCGCCGGTGCGCATCTCGGCGATGCCGCCTTCATGCAGGACCATGCCGCCGATGAGCTGCACGTCGAAATGGCGCTGGCCCAGCGTGCGCTTCGCCGCCTCGCGGACGGTGGCGAAGGCCGGAACGAGGAGGTCGTCGAGCCGCTTGCCGGCGGCGAACTCAGCGCGGAATTCGTCCGTGCGGGCGCGCAGGCCTTCGTCGGAGAGCTGAGCGACCTCCGCCTCCAGCGCGTTGATCGCCTTGACTTTGGGGGCATAGGTCTTCAGCCGGCGCTCGTTGGCGGAGCCGAAAATTTTTCGGGCGATGGCGCCGAGCATTCGATTCTTGTCCTTCCGAGCTGACCGTCGCCTAAACGCGACGGGCGCGGAAGCCGCGCCCGATCCCGCGCCTGGCCCCGCGCGAATTGCCGCGCGAGAGATAAGAGGCGGGGAAAGCCTTGTCAATGCGAGCGAAACCTTGGCGCAAGCCGCGAGACCTCCGGCGTTTGGTCAAAGCCGCGCATCGTCCCCTTCATCCGGTTGGCGGCGGGGATCGAGGCCGGCGAAATCCTGGCGTGCATGATCGTCCTGCGCAATCGCGCGAAGAGTTGAGATGCGTTCCAGCCGGGCGCGGCGCCCTCGCTCGCGTCGGATCCGACGGCTCGTCCACTCGCGACGGCGCGGCGCTCGAGGGGCGCGTACGCTTTCCTTTTTCAAGAAAATGAAATATTTCCCACAGCCGACAAGCGAGACGTCGTCGCCAGACGTCTCGAGGGGCGGAGCTGACTGATGAAGGTTTCCATCGAGTCGACGGAGATCGACGGCGTAAAGATCGTCCGTCCAGAGGTGTTCGAGGACCAGAGAGGCTTTTTCCAGGAGGTGTTTCGCGCCGACGAATACGCCAAGGCCGGAATGCCGACGAGCTTTGTTCAATTCAACCACTCGGGATCTGTCAAGAACACCGTGCGCGGCCTTCACTTCCAGTGGGAGCCGCCCATGGGAAAGCTCATGCGCGTGAGCCGGGGAACGGCGTTTCTGGTCGCCGTCGACCTTCGGAAGGACTCGCCGACGCTCGGGAAATGGATCGGCGTCGAATTGAGCGAGAAAGACCGGCGCCTGGTGTGGGCGCCTGCGAGCTTCGCCCGCGGCTTCGCTGTGCTGAGCGACTTCGCCGAAATCGAATATCTGACGACTGGAACCTATAATGCGGCTGGCGAGTCGGGCGTCCTGTGGAACGACCCGGCGATCGGCGTCGCCTGGCCCGTCAAGGAGCCGATCCTCTCGGCGAAAGACGTGTCGGCGCAGACGCTCGCGACTTGGCTCGCCAAGCCGGAGTCCAATAAGTTCAGACTGTGAGCGAAAGGTTCTCGAATGCGCATCGTCGTCGTAGGAGGCTGTGGTTACATAGGCTCCGCGCTCGTTCCCAAGCTTGTCGGTCGCGGTTACGAGGTGACGGTCTACGACCTCATGTGGTTTGGCAATCATCTGCCGTCCGAGGTGGCCGTCGAGAAGCGCAACGTCATGGACATCACGGAGAAAGAACTCTCCGGCGTGGATGTGGTGATCTTCATCGCCGGCCTCTCCAACGATCCCATGGCCGAATATTCGCCGGCCAAGAACTTCGTCGACAACGCATCCTGCCCGAGCTATCTCGCCTATATCGCCAAGCGCGCCGGCGTCAGACGGCTGATCCACGGCGGCTCATGTTCCGTTTATGGCTACACCGTCAACGAGCTCTATGACGAGCGCGCGCCCGCGGTGAGCAGCTACCCCTATGGCATCTCGAAGCTGCAGGGCGAGTTCGGCTGCCTTCAGCTGCGGGACGACAAGTTTTCCGTGATCGCTCTGCGCAAGGGCACCGTCTGCGGCTACAGCCCGCGCATGCGGCTCGACCTCGTCGTCAACACCATGTTCAAGTCCGCCATCGAGAGCGGCGTCATCACCGTGAACAATCCCTCCATATGGCGCCCCATTCTGTCGATCCGAGACGCCGTCGACGCCTATGTCCGTTCGGTCGAGGCTGCGCCTGAGATTGGCGGCGTCTTCAACATCGCCTCCGGAAACTATACGGTCGGCGAAGTCGCCGATTATGTCGCCGATGGCGTAAAGGACTACATGGGGCTCGACGCGCGCATAAGCGTAAAGAACATTCAGGACTTCCGAAATTACAAGGTGACCTGGGAAAACGCCCGCAACGTGATCGGTTTTCACCCGAAGCACACGGTGAGGGACATCGTCAAGGATCTCGCTGACAACTTCGACAAGTTCAAGGATTTCAGCGATCCCCGCTTCTACAACATCCAAACCTTCAAGGCGTTGGACGTCGCGACGACGCAGGTCGAATAGACAACGCTCGTTCCGACGTCGGCCGGGTCAGATCAAGGGAAACGTGCGTCATGCGCGTCTTGCTGCTGGGTTCCAATGGACAGCTCGGCTCCGACATATGCCGGCGCGCCGGTTCGGAAGGCGGGCTCGAACTCAACGCTTTGAGCCGCGCCGACCTGGATCTCGCGGACCTCGAGGCAATCGACGCCGTCTTGCGGAGAATCGAATTCGACGTGCTGATCAACGCGACGGGCTTTCACAAGACCGATGACGTCGAGTCGCAGGCGCAGACCGCGACTGTGATCAATGCGCATGCGCCGCTGCGTCTCGCGCGCGTTTGCGCGGGCAAGGGCGCCCGCTTCGTTCATCTCTCGACGGACTATGTTTTCGGCGGCCAGGCCAAGCGCGAACCGTTGACCGAATCCGACGCGCCGGCGCCGCTTAACGTCTATGGCGCGACGAAGCTCATGGGCGAGGCGCTGGCGGCGACGGCGGGAGCCGATCTGATCGTCGCGCGCGTCTCCTCGCTGTTCGGCGTCGCTGGCGCGAGCGGGAAAGGCGGCAACTTCGTGGAGACGATGATCCGGCTCGCCAAGGAGAAGGGCGCGCTGAAAGTGGTTTCGGACCAGATCATGGCGCCGACCGCCACAGCGGACATCGCCGAGGCGCTGCTGCGTCTGATCTCGGCGCGCGCGCCTGCCGGCGTCTATCACGTCGTCGGCTCCGGACAGGCGAGCTGGTTCGATTTCGCCAAGGAGATCGTCGCGCGCGCCGGTCTCGGCCATGTGCCGGTCGAGCCCGTGCCGACATCGCAGATGCCGACCCCCGCGATGCGCCCGCCTTACAGCGTGCTGTCGAACGGCAAGCTCACCCAGACGCTTGGCTGGGCGATGCCGACATGGCGCGACGCTTTGCAGCGCTACCTTGTGGCCAAAGGCCACGCGGCTTAGCGGCTCCTGTGGAAGCGAGCGAGTGGATGCTGCGCCAGGATCCACGCCCTCATGGCGAGGAGCCTGCGGAGCGGGCGTCTGGAACCAGGGGCCGCAGCTCTAGCCTCGTCAGCATTTGGGGAGCCCGGGTCCTTCGGGACGCCCGCTTGCGCGGGCTCCTCGAGACGAGGCGCGCAAAGGAGTCGACATGACCGCCGAGCGCTTCGAGGTCGATACGATCGTCATCGGGGCCGGCGTCATTGGTCTCGCCTGCGCAGCCGCTCTGGCCCAGGACAGTCCCGACGTCTTTGTGGTGGAAACCGAAGCTTCCATCGGCGCCGGCTGCTCCTCGCGGAATTCGGAAGTCATACACGCGGGAATCTATTATCCGACGGGATCCTTGAAGCACCTGGCCTGTGTCGAAGGGCGCCGCAACCTCTATCCCTTCCTCGAGGCGCGCAAGATCTCCTATAAAAAGTGCGGGAAGCTGATCGTCGCCACGACGGAGGAAGAGGAGGCGGAGCTTTCCGCCATTTTCGCGCGCGCTCTCGCCAACGGGGTTGAAAATCTTTCGCGCCTTTCGCGCGCGCAGGCCCGCGCGCTGGAGCCGGAGCTCTCCTGCGTTTCAGCAATTCACTCGCTTGAGACCGGGATTTTCGACAGTCACGGCTATATGCTCGCGCTCTGCGCGGAGCTCGAGGATCTCGGCGGCCGCGTGGCGCTCTCGACGCCGGTCGAGGCCATCGAACCTCAGGCGCTCGGCGGTTTTTGCGTTTGGCTCGGCGGGAGGGAGCCGGCGCGCGTCGCTTGTCGGCGCGTCGTCAATTGCGCTGGGCTCTTCGCGCAATCGGTCGCCCGACGCATCGCAGGTTTTCCTCACCTGCGCATTCCTCCGCTATTCCTGGCGAAAGGCTCCTACTTCGGCTGCGCCGGGCGGCCCGCCTTCTCGCGGCTGATCTATCCCGCGCCGCCGCATGGCGGGCTAGGGGTCCATGTGACGCTCGATCTTGGCGGCGGCCTCCGCTTTGGGCCCGACGTCGAGTGGCTCTCCGGCAATGATCCGACCGAGGTGAATTACGATGTGGAGCCGCGGCGCGCGGACTCCTTCTACGCCGCGATCAGGCGCTATTGGCCCGGCTTGCCGGACGGAGCGATCGCGCCCGCCTACAGCGGATGCCGGCCGAAGATCTCGGGTCCCGGAGAGCCGGCGGCGGACTTCCGCATCGACGGGCCGGAGGCGCATGGCGTCGAGGGACTGGTGACGCTCTTTGGCGTCGAGAGCCCGGGCCTCACCGCCAATCTCGCGATCGCGCGGATCGTCCGCAAGAAACTGACCGGCCTATAGCTGCACCGCACGCAGAAACGCCGCAAAGCAGAAAAGCGCCGCGCCGGAATTGTAAAACTTGCCCTTTCGGGCCAGAATCCTGCCGATCAGCCGCTGATTGAGGATGATTTCGCAAAGCAGCCGTTCCGGCGAGGAGCTGTTGAAGCGGCCGATCAGCTCGTGGATGTCGCGCTCCGAGAAGACGATTTGGCTGATGAGATCGTCCTGCTGCTTTATGCGCACCGACTGCGACAGATAGAAGCACATGAAGGCGGCCACGCCCGCGATCATCGATGGGCGTGCAAGCAACGACAGCAGCGCCTCCAGCCCGTCCCCGCCGCCTGGTTTCCCCATCGCCAGGAAGCTGACGAAGCTGCCGCAGAGGACCATCAGAACCGAGGAGCGCTGGTCGACGGACTCGAGCCGGCTCGCGACGTACTGATAGACGGCGGCCAGCGCCTCGGCTTTTTCCCGCATCCCGTCGCTCATCAAGCCCCCAGCCCTTGCGCGGCGCCGCGCGCGCGGGCGGATATTCCGCGCGTTCCAAGTGCTGTCAACCTTGCGGCGCGGCGCGGCGGCGGCGGGCGTCCAGGCGAAGCACGTTGTCGCTGTAAAACTCGACGAGCTTCGTCGCAGTCGGCGCCGCCGCTCCCGTCAACCGTCCTTCCCTGCGGCGCCCCGCGACGCTCTTCGCGACGCGCAAGGACCGCGCCGGGACGCGCGCTGGCCTTGCGCAGG
Source organism: Methylocystis sp. (assembly GCA_035319645.1). Classification (GTDB taxonomy): domain Bacteria; phylum Pseudomonadota; class Alphaproteobacteria; order Rhizobiales; family Beijerinckiaceae; genus Methylocystis. The sequence continues at coordinate 13,813 of DATHCI010000061.1, forward strand.
TGGGAATGCTGATCACGAACACGCGCTTCGCAAGCGCGCGCCGCAAGACGATCAGCAGATCCGCGGCATAGGCCGTCGCGCCGAGATCGACGGCGGCCCGGATGTCGTTCGCGATGCGCTCGCACGTCACGGCGGGTTTTTCCACGGCGCTCGAAAAATAGCTCTCGTAGAGCCGGTCGTGTCTTGCGGCCGGAACGACGCCGAGGATGATCTCGTGGGGCGCGAGCCCCGTCAGGGCGACGCAATAGGTGACGCTGATCAGAGTCTCGGCCATGTCCCAACCCTCCCCGACGCGGCATGTCTCGCCGCGGCCTCTAGTGAACGCGGCCAGGCTATTCGGGTGACCGGAGTTGGACTGTGCGCTAGCGCACAAGCCGGCAAGCGCGCCTTCAGGAGTCCTTGTCGAGGCTCGCGGCGATGCGCGCCTCGAGCGCCGAAGGTTTCGGGATGACCAGGCCGCCCTTCTCTTTCTCGGCGAGGCCTTCGTCGATCATCAGATTGATCTCGCGGCTGACCTGCTCGCGACGACAGCCGATGCGCGCCGCAAGATCCTGCTGCAGCGGCGGCGGCGAGACGATCAGCTGCCCCTCGACGCCCTTCCGCGGATGCGCCAGCCTCAAGATTTCGGCATAGAGGCGGTGGCGCAAGTCGAGCACCGAGCGCTCGAAGAGGCGCGCGTTCATGGCGCGCACCCGCTGCGTCAGCATCTTGAGCAGGCGCTCGCAGATTTCGGGCGAGGAGAACACGACCGACTTGAATACCGACGCGGGCATGATGCAGAGTTCGGCGTTCGTCAGCGCGGTGACGTTGGCCGAGCGTTCGCCGCCGTCGATCGCCGCCATCTCCCCGAAGAACTGTCCAGGCCCGAGATCGCCGAAGATGAATTCCTTGCCTGCCGCGGTGCGCAGGAGCACGCGCACCTCGCCCGAGACGATGAAATAGACGTCGGAGGATTGATCGTCGAAGTCAAGGACAAGCGCGCGCTCGTCGTATTTGCGCCAGTTGCAGCCGCTCGCGAATTCGCTGGCGCGCGCAGGGTCGAGCCCCTGCAGGAAAGGAATTTTGGCGAAGGCGGACACGGGCGCGCGAGACCCCGAAACAGGCTTGACGATATCGCTTGCTTATTTGCGGGCGGACGGCAGTGTCAAGCCCGCCCGAGTTGTAGCGCAGGCGCTTCTCCTCGCTTCCTCGGGCTGGATCCGCTATCTTGCGCCGCCAATCTTCCTAACCGCGCGTGTAGCGAGAGACCATGCGGCGGCGCAGCCGTTTTTACGAAATCGCCCTGGCGTTGAGCGCCCTCGCCCTCTTCGGTCTAGCCGTTGCGCAGCCGCGGCTGCTCGACGATCTGCGCAATCTCGTCTTCGACTCCTATCAGCGCGCGGCGCCGCGTCCTTACGATCCGCAAGCGCCCGTCAGAGTCGTCGGCGTCGACGAGCAATCTCTCGCGGCTTACGGGCAGTGGCCCTGGTCGCGCAGGCGTCTCGCCGAGCTGACCGATCGGCTCGCAGCGCTCGGCCCCGCGGCGATCGCCTTCGACTTCATGTTCGCGGAGGCCGACCGCGCGAGCCCGGAACGCCTGCTCGTCGAGCTGTCGGATGCAGACTTGCGCCGCGAGCTGGAGCGCCTGCTCGGCGCGACGGATTCCAGTGACGCGCAATTCGCGCGCGCCACGGCCGCCGCGCCGGTCGTGCTCGCCGCGACGCTCGCGGAGACTGGCGTCGGTCCGTCACAACTTCTGGCGAAAGCCGGATTCGTCACCATCGGCGACGACTACGCGCCCTTTCTCCCTTCGCTGCCGGCCATCGTCGCGCCGCTTCCCGCGCTCGCCGAAGCCGCGCGCGGGATTGGAGTCACGAATTGGATTCCCGATCGCGATCAGGTCGTGCGGCGCGCGCCGCTGTTCCTGGAGGCTCCGCAAGGCGGCGTCGTCCCCTCGCTCGCGCTGGAGGCGGTCCGGGTCGCGCAGGGCGAGACGACGTATCTCATCCGCTCCTCAAACGCGAGCGGCGAAACCGCCTTCGGGCGGCGCACCGGCGTGAACGCCGTCAAGGTCGGCGCGTTCGAGATTGCGACCAGCGCCTCCGGCGAAATAAGGCCGCGTTACGCCGCGCCGTCGCCAGAGCGGACGCTTTCAGCGGCGCACGTGCTGCAGGGTCAGGTGGATCGCAGCGAGATCGAGGGGCGCATCGTTTTCGTCGGCGGAACGGCCGTCGGCCTCGGCGACATTCGCGCGACGCCGCTCGACCCGGCGACGCCCGGCGTCGAGGTCCATGCGCAGATCGTGGAATGCATTGCTTCGGGATCGCTGCTCGCGCGCCCCGACTGGGCGCGGGGCGGCGAGCTGCTCGTTTCCCTGCTGGCTTTCCTGCTCGTCGCGGCGCTCATGCCGCGCATTCCTCCGCTCGTGGCGGCCTTCGCGTCGCTCGCCTTGATCGCGACCCTGTTCGGTCTGTCTTTTCTGAGCTTCGCCGAGAAGGGCCTGCTGCTCGATCCCGTCTTTCCGAGCCTCGCGATCGGCCTCTGCTTCACGGTCGGCGCCTCGGCGCTCTGGTGGCTGGAGCTCGTCGCTCGCCAATATGTGCGCGAGGCCTTCGGCAAATATCTCGCTCCCGCCGTCGTCGATCGCCTCGCGGAAAACCCTGAGCGCCTGTCGCTCGGCGGCGAGACTCGCGAGCTCACGGTGCTCAACTGCGACTTGCGCGACTTTTCCGGCCTTTCCGAGGGCATGGACGCGCGCGAGCTCACGCAGTTCATGAACGACTATCTCACGCCCATGACCGACGCCATTCTGGAGCGCGAGGGAACGATCGACAAATATATGGGCGACGCGATTCTGGCCTTCTGGAATGCGCCGCTCGACGTCGCGGATCATCACGCCAAGGCCGTGGAGGCGGCGCTGGCGATCCGCAGCCGGCTTGCCGCCTTCAATGCGCAGCGCGCGGCGCGCGCGGCGGAGCAGGGGCGCTCCTACTCGCCGCTGGCGATGGGAATCGGCTTGGCGTCAGGGCCGTGCTGCGTCGGCAATATTGGCTCCCTGCGCCGCTTCGACTATTCGATCCTCGGCGACGTCGTGAACATCGCTTCGCGCCTCGACGGCGCCACCAAGACGCTTCCGACCGACGTGATCGTCGAAGCGAGCGTCTGCGCGGGCGCGCCGCAATTCGCCTGGCTTTCCCTTGGCGAGGTGATCGTCATCGGGCGCAAGACGCCGACGCCGATCGCCGCGCTCGCCGGAGACGCCCAGTTCGCGCAGACGCCGGAGTTCGCAGCATGGCGGGAGAAGCACGAGGCGATGCGCGCGCGTTACGTCGGCAGGCGTTTCGACGAGGCGGCAGGGCTCGCGCGCGCGCTCGCCGAGGAACGCGCCGTTCAATGGCGGGCTCTGTATGCAGCGCTCGCGCGTCGCTTCGGCGAGCTGCATGACGCGCCGCCGGGCGAGGCCTGGACGCCTGTCTGGACGCTGACGGAGAAGTGACGCGTTTGCGGCTGGAGGCCTTTGGCTTCCGGAAGATGGCTTGCTTGCCGGAAACGCCAAATTGAGACAGAGTTCGACCCGAATGCCGCTCCGGCCCGAGGTCCATGCAATGTCGCAACGCAAAACGTGGCAATCCGGTTCGAAGGCGCATGATGCAGGCGCGATACAGCAAAAACTCGATCGAGGCCTGGCCTGCCTCCAGCGTGGCGATCTCGCGCAAGCGGAGAGAATCTACGAACGGGTTCTCGCCCGAGCGGCCAACCACGTTCAGGCGTTGCATCTCTTGGGCATCATCAAGGTGCAAACGGGGAGACCCCAATCAGGACTCGAGCTCGTCGAAAAGGCGATCAGGCTGAAGCCGGATTACACCGAGGCCTACAGCGATCGCGGGCTCATCTTGCAGCAACTCGGGCGTCTCGACGAGGCTCTGGCGAGCTTTGACAAGGCGATCACGCTGAGGCCGAATACCGCCGAGGCCTACTGCAATCGCGGGCTGGTCTTGCAAGACCTCGAGCGCTTCAAGGAGGCGCTGGCGAGCTTTGACAAGGCGATCGCGCTGAGGCCCGATTTCGCCGAGGCCTATAGCAACCGCGGAGTTGTCCTGCGAGACCTCAATCGCCTTGGGGAGGCGCTGGCGAGCTTCGACAAGGCGATCGCGCTCAGGCCGGATTTGGCCGGCGCCTACAATAATCGCGGGGGAGCCCTGAGAGACCTCGGCCGCCTCGCCGAGGCGCTGGCAAGCCATGACAGGGCGATCGCGCTCAGTCCAGGCTATGCCGACGCCTACGTCGACCGCGGTTTCGTCCTGAAGGAGCTCGGGCGTCTCGATGGGGCGCTGGCGAGCTACGAAAGAGCGATCGCCCTGAAGCCCGACCAGAAATATGTGTTCGTCGGCGTCGCCGACTGCTTGGGCAGGATGTGCGACTGGACCAAACAGAGCCTTGTCCTCGATCGACTGAAGCGCGACATCGTCGAGGGCAAGTCGACCATGGTTTCTCTCTTGACCCTGGGCAGATTGGACGATCCGACGCTGCTGCGGCGATACGCCGAAAATTTCGTCAGAACAGAGCTCGGCGGCCCTCCCCCTCCGCTGTGGCGAGGCGAGACCTGGCGCAACGAGAAGATCAGGGTCGCCTATCTGTCGGCTGATTTCCGCCAGCACCCTATGTCATATCTCATTGCCGAGACGATCGAGCGGCACGCCCGCGCGCGGTTCGAGGTCCTCGGAATATCGTTCGGCCCCGACGACGGCAGCGAAATGCGCGCGCGCGTCGTCCAGGCGGTCGACAAGTTCTATGATGTGCGATCGAAGTCCGACGAGGAGATCGCAAAGCTCATATCGGACCTGAACGTCGACATTGCGGTCGATCTCAACGGCTACACGACGCACTGCCGCCCCAAGATTCTGATGCGTCGTCCGGCGCCTGTTCAGGTCAACTATCTTGGTTTTACAAGCACGATGGGGACGGAGCTTATCGATTATATCGTCGCCGACGAAGTCGTGCTGCCGTTCGAGCAACAACCCTTTTACGCGGAGCGGATCGTTCATCTGCCGGATTGTTACTTCCCAAGGGACCGCCGTTACGTGCCCAGCGCCAGGATTCCCACACGGTCCGAGGCCGGCTTGCCAGAAGAGGGTTTCATTTTCTGTTGCTTCAACAACAATTGGAAAATCACGCCCGAAGTGTTTGACGTGTGGATGCGGATACTCAAGGCGGTCGACGGCGGCGTGTTGTGGCTGCGGCGCGACAATGCGTGGGCCGAGAGCAATCTGAAGAAGGAGGCGCGGGCGCGGGGCGTCGACCCCGCGCGCCTGATATTCGCGCCGCACGCGGATCTGCCGGATCACTTGGCGCGCCATCGCCTGGCGGACCTCTTTCTCGACTGCCTGCCCTATAATGCCCACACCACGGCGAGCGACGCTTTGTGGGCCGGGCTGCCGGTGCTGACCTGTAGGGGGAAGGCCTTCGCGGGGCGGGTGGCGACGAGCCTGTTGCAGGCGGTCGGGCTGCCCGAACTGATCACGAGCACGATGGCGGACTATGAGGCGCTCGCCACGGCGCTGGCGCGCGATCCGGCGCGCCTCGGCGAGATCAAGGCGAAGCTGGCGCGAAATCGCGACGTAACCCCTCTGTTCGACACCGAGCGATTTTGCCGCGGCCTGGAGGCGGCCTACGTCAGAATGTGGGAAATTTGGCAGACGGGACAAGGACCTCAAAGTTTTGCTGTTTCAGCGCAGCCGGAGGCGTCTCGGGTTGTTCCGCTTATCTGAGCATCGCCGATGTCGAAAGTCTTGGGTGTCGGCGGCGAAAGTTTGCACACCCAAATTCAGGAAATTTCATATTCCGAATTGCGAGGGGATGACGTCGCGGGCGGCAGCTCGAGCTTTCATGTATTCGAATAGCGCTCGGCGAGCGCCGCCTTGTCAAAGCTCACAAATTCGAGCAACATCGCTTCCGGGCCGGGATTCTCGACCGCATAAAAGGCTAGGGCTTAACCTTGCAGCAGTCTTCGGAATATCAGGACTATGGGTTTGAACGGCCTATAAATCTCGCGGCACGGCCTGGAGGCGGGCGTGGATATATGACGGAGCAGGGACGAATATGAAGGCAGTCGTTGTTTGCGGACCGTGGGGAAGTGGCACGACGGCCGTCACTCGTTTGTTGGTTGGTCTTGGATGCCTCGACGTGCAGCCGCACTTCATTACCAACGACCCGAAAACCGGAAGCAGTTATGAAAATATTGCTTTCCGCCAAATCGTTTTGGACTTGGTTGATGAAAATACTGTTTCCTTGAATGAGGACAAAGCGCACCTGGCTGCGGCACGTTTGTTGCAATTCAGAGAGAACTTGGAGAGAATATGCAAGGCATATGGCATAGCAATAGATAGAGCGCCCATCGTCTTGAAGCACGCGTCTTCGTGTCTTTTGATCCAACATCTAAGCAGCGTGTTCTGCGCCAAGTTTGTATTTGTTGAAAGGAATGTGTGTGAAATAGAGAGCGGACGAATTAGGAGAGGATGGGCGTCTATTTATGGAAGGGAGGGGGCATCAAGAATTTACGAAATAATGGGATCGTACGATGGTTCAACAAATTTGGATATACATAAAATAAAATATAGCGACTTGTTAGAGCGCCCGGATCGAGAGGCAGAAGGTCTCGCGCGGTTTTGCGATCTTGATTTCAGCAAGGCGGCTATAAATAAAGCGTTGGCTCCGATCAGATCTCATCAAAATTACGCGATCCTACAACGGAAAAGTTAGTCAGTGTATGGCCGCTGTCCGACGGCCGTTTCCGAATCAATGCTTCGTCGATCATGCCGCTTCATACAATCGACAACGCATGATCGGAATTCCTCCGCAAGGCGCTTCGATTCGATTATTCCCGCACAGGCCCTAACCGCATTGCGCCCCGAATCACTCCCCGCCCGATTTGGTGATAGAGAGTTCAGCCGCGCCTCTTGGCCTCCAACCGGCCTTCGAGGGCGGTGGGGGGTGATTTTGAGCGCAGCGGGTTTTGGAGGCGGAATTCGGCTCGCCGTCATTGGCCTTGGATATGTCGGACTGCCGCTCGCGGTGGCCTTCGCCAAGAAGCGTCCGGTCGTCGGCTTCGACGTGTGCCCGGCGCGCATTGCGGCGCTGCTCGCGGGGCGCGACCGCACGCTCGAGGTCGACGACGCGGAGCTTCAGAGCGCGGAGGGCCTGAGGCTGACGAGCGATCCTGCCGACATGCGCGACTGCAATGTGTTCATCGTCACCGTTCCGACGCCGGTCGACGAGCACAAGCGCCCCAATCTCTCGCATGTCGTCGAGGCCTCGCAGACGATCGGCCGCGTGCTGAAGCGCGGCGACCTCGTGATCTACGAGTCCACGGTCTATCCCGGCGCCACCGAAGAGGAATGCGCGCCGACGCTCGCGCGCGAATCGGGCCTCGTCTTCAACCGCGATTTCTTCGTCGGCTACAGTCCGGAGCGCGTCAATCCGGGGGACAAGGCGCATCGTCTGACCGCGGTCAAGAAGGTGACGGCCGGCTCCACGCCCGACGCGGCGACGCGCGTGGACGAGCTCTATCGCGAGATCATCGCCGCCGGCACCCATAAGGTCTCGAGCATCAAGGTGGCGGAGGCGGCGAAGGTCATCGAGAACACCCAGCGCGACCTCAACATCGCGCTGATGAACGAGCTCGCCATCATCTTCAATCGCTTGGGCCTCGACACCGAAGAGGTGCTGCTCGCCGCCGGCACGAAGTGGAACTTTCTCGCCCTGCGCCCGGGACTGGTCGGCGGCCACTGCATCGGCGTCGACCCTTATTATCTCACCTACAAGGCGATGGCGCTCGGCTACCATCCGGAGATCATTCTCGCCGGGCGCCGGCTCAACGACAATATGGGCGCCTATGTCGCAGGGCAGCTGATCAAGGCGATGATCAAGCGGCGCCTGCATGTCGAGGGCATGCGCGTGCTCGTGATGGGGCTGACTTTCAAGGAAAACTGCCCCGACATCCGCAACAGCAAGGTCGTCGACATCATCCGCGAGCTCGCGAGCATCAACGCCCGCATCGATGTCTATGATCCTTGGGCGAATGGCGAGGACGCGAAGCGCGAGTACGATCTGACGCTCGTCGCGGAGCCAGAGCCGCAAGCCTATGACGCGATCGTCATCGCGGTCGCGCATGACGCGTTCCGACAGATGGGCGCCGCCTGCATCCGTTCGTTCGGCGCCAGGGAGCACGTGCTCTATGATCTCAAATATGTGCTCCCCGCCGAGGCGTCCGATCTTCGCCTGTGACGGCGGTCGTCGCGCAGCGCTTCGCGCCGATGCGCGCGCCGCCATGTCCCGAAACTTGTCGGGGCCTGGCGAATCTTCTCCCGATCCCAGATCAGGAAGTCGTGAGATTATTGCCAACAGCATCGAAGACATTGACCGCCCACGCGCCCATGCGCTGCGTCGCAATGACGATGCCGATGCTGATGAGCGCGAGGATGAAGCCATATTCGATGGCGACCGCGCCGCTTTCGTCGATGCAGAAACGCGTTAGAAAATAGTGCATGGCGACTTCCCTCCGTCACGACAAATTGGCGTCGAATTCTTCGGGATTTTTTGTCTGGTCCGGAAGTCGTCGCTTAAAATTAGGATACTTTTTGCGCATTTCTTTGAACGGTTAGCGCAACGGTATACGGAACGCGCAAGGTCGACAGCCCGCCGCCGGGGGAATTCGCATTGCGCGCGAAGGCGACGCCGCCTTCGCGCTCGTGCATGCGGCTTACTTCGTGATCAGCGGACGGCGATGGAACGGCGGCGCTGGGCGGTCGGGCACATAGGCGAGCACGAGGCTCTCGATGCCGGCCGTCACCCCGAGGCCGGAGCCCGCCTCGAGCGAGATCGGCTGCAAAGAGACCGTGTTGTCATTGCCGCCGACGAGCAGCGCGCCGCCGCCGCCCACGCCGACCTTCACCGAGGTGTTCGGTCCGGCGTAGGAGCCGGAAAGCGCGCCCGGACCCGGGTGCGCTGTCGCCGCGACGACGCCCCACACGATCTCGCCGGGCCCGTTGACGGTGATGTTCGCGCCGACTTTGGTCAGCTTGC